>CANHNQ010000096.1 GCA_947462095.1 Gemmatimonadota bacterium | reverse complement strand
GATCACACCACACTGCATGATCTGCTGGAAGAGCTCGTCACGGGCCTCCTGATACGGAGAGGGCACCATGGCGTCACGACGCGGACGAAGCTTGGGCTTGGCCATTTCCTCTGGGTAGTGCGTCGAACATCGCTGCCGGGGAACTCCGGGCCAGCCATGAAAAACTAACCGATGAGACGCGGGCTTCCTAGTGGCGCCTCGACCGTATTACGCAATCCACGCCAGTAACGCTGCAACGAGGGCGGCGGGCGCATCCTCCGCGACCAGTGTCCCGCAGGGCCGCACCGCGATCGGACGCAGCGATGCCAAGGGGAGTACGCCGCGCCAGCGCTCGATGCGCGCCGCGACGTCGTCGTCGGTCGCGCGGGCGCCGGTCCAGAGCAGGAGATCGCCGCGCACGTCGCCGAGGCGCTGCCGTTCGTCCTCACTCATGGTGACGGCGCTGGCGCGTTGTAGCAGCTCGGCCGCGCCGCTATCCCCCACGAACGGTGCCAGATACCGCGCCACCAGCCGATCCGGCATGTGCGCGGGATGCGTGACGGCGTCGCGTAGCAACGGCTCCAGCAGCGGGCGGGCGCCGAAGAGGGTGTTGGCGGTCAGCGCCGACAGCGCCGACGTGCGCTGCAGGGCGCGGATGGCCGGCCCGGGCAGATCATCGGGCTCCAGCGGCTCGAGCAGCGCCAGTCTGGTGATGCGCTCCGGGCGCTCCGCGGCCAGCAACAGGCCCACCAACGCGCCCATGTCCTGCCCCACCACGGTCACCGGGCCCAGCCGAAGCGCCGTGAGCGCCCGCTCCAGGTACTCGGCCTGCGCGCCGAGGCCGTACGGCACGTCAACGGGGCGATCGGATTCCCCATGCCCCAGCAGGTCGATCGCAAGGGCGGTGCAACCGGCATCCGCCAGCCGCGGGGCGACGGCTCGCCAGAGAAAACTGCAGCTGCCGAACCCATGCAGCAGCACGACCGCTGGCCCGGCCCGCCCGACCCGCTCCACATGGAGGGAGCCGACACCCACAGGAATTCGGAGATGTTCGGTGTACATGGGCTCAGGACGTCGGGACTCGGACCAGTACGGCAGGATAGCGCCAATCGTGGTGCGACAGATAGCTTACCGCCGCGGCCGTGTTGCTCTGGTGGAAAGAGGACGAGGAGGCACGATGGCGGACGATCAGACGTACGATGACGGACGCACCGAGATCCTGAAATCGATGCTTCGGGCACTTGCCGATCGCATCCGGGCGCTCGATGCGAACGACCTGATGCTGCCCCATGCCGGTGAGCTGATGAAGCTGATCGGCGACGTGCGCAGCGAGCTTTTCCATTACGAAGTGCGCTGCACGTACGATACCCCTGAAGTGGCTGAACATCGCCGTCTGGTCGACGAAGCCCGTCGTCCCGACGAGAGCGTATGGGAACCGACCGGCTGGACGCCGGAAGACGACGAGGAGACCGAGTGGTAAAGGCAACGAAGAAGAAGTCCAATAGTGCGTTCCTGCCCATCGTGCTGGTGGTGCTCGCCGTTGGCGGCGCCGGCATCTACTACGCGATGCAGAACAAGCCGAAGCCGATCACGCTCGCGCCCGGCACCGCGCTGCCCACGGCCGAAGGGCATCTCCGGGGCGATCCCAACGCGCCGGTCACGATTATCGAGTTTGCCGACTTCGAGTGCCCGGGGTGCGGTCAGTTCGCGGCGCTGCAGGGGCCGGACATCAAGACGCGTATCGTCGATGCGGGGCTGGCCAACTTCCGCTTCTACGATTTCCCGCTCACGTCGATTCACCAAAACACGATGGCGGCGCACCTCGCCGCGTCCTGTGCGGAAGATCAGGGCAAGTTCTGGGAAATGCACGACGCCCTGTTCGCCGGCCAGATGGACTGGAATACCCAAGCCACCACGAACCCCAGCAAGGTGTTCGATTCGTACGCGAGTCAGCTTGGCCTCGACATGACGGCGTATCGCAGCTGCTTCGACACGCAGAAGAATTTGCCGAAGATTCAGGCGAATGCCGCGGCAGGCACCGAGCGTGGGGTGAGCAGCACGCCGACGCTCGTGGTCGGCGATCGCATGTTCCCGGGCGGCCTGACCTTCGACCAGCTCAAGACGCTGGTGGACAGTCTCCGCACCGCGGCACCGGCGGCACCGGCGGCGGCTCCCGCGACGACGGATTCCGCCAAGAAGTAGCTCGATCCGTGAGGCGATGCGGCGAACGGTCTACGCGTGCCGTCTCGCCGCCGCTTCATCGAGGCGCAGTCTCGGCATCGGCACCGCTTCGGCGGTGCCTTCGTCGTGTACGGCGTGCAATGTCGCCGCCGGCACCAGCGCCTCGCCGAGCGCGACCAGCGCCCGCGTGGCCACCACGGACGCCAAGGGATCGGGCACGCCCATCTCCCGCACGTAAATATCGAGCGCGCGCTCGTAGCCGACGTCGGTGGAGAGCGTATCCACGAACAGCAGCGCATTCTCCACGTGGGTGCGAATCAGTGCTTCTTCGGCGCGGGCCTGCACGAGACGCAGCCGCTGTTCGGCGTCGGCCGACAGCTTGCGGGGAAAGAGCGTCTCGGGAAACAGTTTGTTCAGAATGGACATAGGGGTACCGACGAATCTGATCCCGCGGATGTTTCGATCGCTGTGACTGCGATCACGCTCCTGCGAATCTCGTGCCGTCGGCCAGCGCTGTGACTCAGGACTCCTGCGCCTCGTACTGGTCCCGTAGCGACGCGACCACGGACGGATCGGCGAGCGTCGTGGTGTCGCCCAACGCGCGCCCCTCGGCGATATCACGCAGCAGGCGACGCATGATCTTGCCCGAGCGCGTCTTCGGCAGATCGGCGCTGAACAGGATGTCGTCGGGGCGGGCGATGGCGCCGATCTTCATCGCCACATGGTCGCGCAATTCGTCGCGCAAGCTGCCACTCTGCGTGAAGCCCGCCCGCAACGTGACGAACGCGGCGAGCGCCTGCCCCTTGATGTCATGGCTCTTGCCCACGACGGCGGCTTCGGCAACCGCCGGGTGATCCACCAGCGCGCTCTCGACTTCCATTGTCCCGATCCGGTGCCCGGCGATGTTGAGTACGTCATCGACGCGCCCCAGAATCCACAGATAGCCGTCGGTGTCGCGCTTGGCGCCGTCGCCGGCGAAGTACAGGTCGGGGCGTCCGGGCCACTTCGAGAAGTAGGTCTCGACGTAGCGGGCGTCGTCGCCCCAGATGGTGCGCGCCATGCTCGGCCACGGATACGTGATCGCGAGCAGACCGCCGCCCACGCCGACATCGTTGCCGGCGGTGTCGAGCAGCGCGGTCTTGATGCCGGGGAATGGCGTGGTGGCGGAACCGGGCTTGGTCGCCGTGACACCCGGCAGCGGCGTGATCATGATCGCGCCGGTCTCCGTCTGCCACCACGTGTCCACCACCGGACACCGCTCCTTCCCGACGTGCTTGTGGTACCACATCCACGCCTCGGGATTGATCGGCTCACCCACCGATCCCAGCAGACGGAGTTCGGACAGATCGTGCTTCTCGACGTACGGCACGCCCCACTTCATGAAGGCGCGGATTGCCGTGGGGGCCGTGTAGAAAATCGATACGCCGTAGCGCTCACAGATCTGCCAGAAGCGATCCTTGTCCGGCCAGTCCGGGGCCCCTTCGTACACCACCTGCGTGACGCCATTGGCCAGCGGGCCGTACACGAGATACGAGTGCCCGGTGATCCAGCCGATGTCGGCGGTGCACCAGTACACATCCTCTTCCTTCAAGTCGAACACGTACTTGGTGGTGCTCGCCACACCGGTCATGTAGCCACCGGTGGTGTGCACGATCCCCTTCGGCTTTCCCGTCGTGCCTGACGTGTAGAGAATGAACAGCGGATCTTCGGCGTCCATCACGGCGGGCTCGCAATACGTCGGCACCTGCCGCTTCATGCCATCCCACCAGTGGTCGCGACCCTCCTGCATCTCCGCGAAGGTTTCGTCGCCCACGCCGCTGCGACGGCGCATCACGACGAGCATGTGCTCGATGGTGGGGCATTCCTTGACCGCCTCGTCGGCGTTGCGCTTGAGCGGCACGATCTGTCCGCGACGATACCCGCCGTCGGCGGTGATGAGCACTTTGCAGCCGCAATCGTTGATGCGGTCGCGCAACGACTCGGGCGAGAAGCCGCCGAAGATCACGGTGTGCACGGCGCCGATGCGTGCGCAGGCCAGCATCGCGACAATCGCCTCGGGAATCATCGGCAGATAGATCGCCACGCGATCCCCTTTCACGACGCCGAGTTTCTTGAGCATGTTCGCCGCGAGATTCACTTCGCGGTACAGGTCCCAGTACGTATAGGTGCGCCGGTCGCCCGGTTCCCCTTCCCAGATGATCGCCGCCTTGTTGCGACGCGGGCCACGAATGTGGCGATCCACGCAGTTCACCGACGCGTTGAGTTGTCCGCCCTGAAACCACTTGGCGTGCGGGGGCGTCCATTCGAGCACGGTGTCCCACGGCTTGGTCCACGTCAGTTCGCCGGCTTCGCGCGCCCAGAAGGTCAGCGGGTCAATCGCGGCGTCGTCGGCCAGGCGCGAGTCGTGAACCCGGGCCGTGGCGCGGAAGGCGGCGGGCGCGGGGAAGGAGCGCGTTTCCTGCAGGAGGACGTCGATATCGCTCATGGAGACCTGGTAGCCGGTGCGAACCGGCGCGGTGGGGTGTCCGACGGGGAGTGCGCAGATCGCGACCGCTCGCGTGTCGCGAGCAATCGTGTGTGCTGCTAATGTAGAGCGATGCAGTCACCCCACGAAACAGGTGCGCCCGGTGTCGCCCTCGCCACGGCATCGGCCATGGCGGCGGGCTCGGCGCTGACGGCCGAGTCGCTGGCGCGCGCGTTTGGTGGTCGGCGCGCCGTGCACGGGGTGTCGCTGACGCTGCACGAGGGCGCCTGCCTGGCCCTGTTCGGCCCGAATGGCGCGGGAAAGACCACCCTGCTGCGCTTGCTGGGCGGGCTGCTCAAGCCGTCGGCGGGCACGATCCGCTTGCATGGCCAGCCGCTTCCCGGGGATGCCGAGACGCGGCGGATGGTCGGGCTCATTTCGCATCACGCCATGCTGTATCCGGCGCTGTCCGTGCGGGAGAACGTGCGGTTCGCCGCCGAGTGTCAGGGCGTGATCGACGCCGACGGCGCCACCACGCAGGTACTCAGCCAGCTCCGGGTGCTCGATCGCGCCGATACCGCCGTCCGCTCGCTGAGTCGCGGGTTGCAGCAACGCGTGTCAATCGCGCGGGCCTTGGTGCATGGGCCCAAGCTGGTGCTGCTGGATGAGCCGTACACCGGACTCGACGAGACCGGCGCGCAGGCCCTCACCGATGCGCTGGGCGAGCTCAAGGCGCACGGCGCCACGCTCGTGCTGGTCACGCATAATCTCAGCGAAGGGCTCGCCCTCGCGACCCACTCGGCCATCATGCAGGGCGGGAAGTTCGTGGATGAGCAGCCCGTCTCGTCGGCCGGCTTCGACGTGCCGGGGTACCAGGCGAAGTATCGGGCCCTCGTGCACGAGGGGTTGGCGTGAGCGGTCGGCTCGGGAGCGAGCGGCTCGGGGCGCCCACGCATCAGGCACCGTCGTATCTGGCCGACGCCTGGCGCATTGCCCGCAAGGACCTGCTGATCGAGTTCCGGACCCGGAGCGCATTTCTGGCCGCGACCGTGTTCGCGGTGCTGGCGGTGGTGATTTTCCGGTTCACATGGGATCCCACGGCCATTCCGGCCATGGACCTCGCGCCGGGGGTGCTGTGGGTTATCTTCACCTTTTCGGGACTGTTGGGGCTCAATCGCTCGTTCGGGTTGGAGCTGGCCGAGCGGGCGTACGATGGCCTGTTGGCGTCGCAGGTGTCGCGGGAGGCCATCTTTACCGGCAAGGTGATCGCGAACCTCGTGTTCGTGTTGTGCGTGCAGGGCTTGGCGCTTCCCGCCGTGGCGCTCTTCTTCGATCTTCCGGTTGGCCCGTCGTGGTGGATCATCGTGGGGATCGTGATGCTCGCCTCGCTCGGCCTGTCGGCCGTCGGGACGCTCTTCGCGGCGATCGCGTCGAACACGCGGTTGGCCGAGCTGCTGTTGCCCATGATGACGCTGCCGTTTTTTGTGCCGCTGGTGATACCGGCCGCGCAGGCCACCGCGGTGGTGCTGCGCGGCCAGCCGATCGCCGATGGCATGGCGTGGCTCAAGGTGTTGCTCGCATTCGATCTCGTCTTCGTGTCGGCGTGTGTCGTGGTGTTCCCGTTCACCATCGAGGAGTAGGTATGTCGTCGGTGTCGTCTGCTGCCCCGCGTCCGGCGGTACTGCCGGAGCCGAAGGGATTCGATGCGTTCCTCGCCATCGCCATCGTGGCGGTGATCGCGGCGTGTACGCGCGCACTCTTCTTCACGCCCGTCGATGCGATGCTGGGCGCGGCGCAGAAGATCTTCTATGTCCACGTGCCGGCGGCGATCGTCGGATTGTACATCGCCTGCGGGTTGCTGTTCGTGAGCAGCATCATGTACCTGTGGATCAAGGACGAGCGCCTCGATCGGCTGGCGGAATCGTCGGCCGAGGTAGGGCTGGTGTTCATGGGGATCGTGCTGGTCACCGGCCCGATCTGGGCGCGCACGAGCTGGGGCACCTGGTGGGTCTGGGAAGCCCGCATCACGAGCACGCTGTTCCTGTGGCTACTGGTGGTGGGCTATCTCGTGCTGCGCAGCGGTGTCGAGTCGGCGGAAGTGCGCGCCCGTTTGTCGGCGGTGATGGGATCGCTGGCGGCGCTGCTCGTGCCGTTCATCCATCTCACGGTGAAGCTGTTCCGCGGCATGCATCCGGAGCCGGTGGTGCTGGCGCCGGAGAAGCCGAAGATGCCCCCCGAAATGCTCGCCACGTTCGGCTTGTCGATGGTCGCGTTCCTGCTGCTCTTCTTCGCGCTCCTGCGACTGCGCTTCCGCTGGGCCACCCTGCGTGACGCGCGTGCGGCGATGGAGGCCGCGTGATCATGCATACCAGTGGGCACTCGGCGGCGTTGCCACTGCTCACCGCGGCTACGGTGCAGGACACCGCCGGCACGGTGGCGTATGTCCCCAAGGCCGGCGGGCCTCCCGACAGCAGTGGCTACATGTGGGCCGGCTACGCCATCGCGGCGGTGGCCTACGGTGGGTACATCGTGGTGTTGCTCCGTCGGATGGCGCGGGCCACGCGCGCCCGTTGATCGCCTCGTGATGGCGTCGTGATCATGTCCCGGATGCCGGCCCGCACGCCGGGACCACAGCCGCTACTTGGCGTACGTATCGCGGTGACCCGGGCTGGCGAGCGTGGCTCGCCGTTGGCGGATGCGCTGCGCGCCAAGGGGGCCACGGTGCACGAGGTGCCGCTCACGCGCATCGAAACGCTCGACCTGGTGCCGCTGCACGCGGCGGTGCGACGGCTTGTCGAATTCGACTGGATCCTGCTCACCAGCGTGAACGCGGTGGAGCATCTGGCGCGGGTGGTCGCCGAACGTGGTGCCGACGCCGCGATGGCCACGCGACGGCTGGCCGTGGTGGGTTCGGCGACCGCCGCCGCCGCCGAGCGATGTGGCTGGCGCACGCCCACGGTGCACCCCGAGAACGCGCAGGCCGTGGGCATGCTCGATGCCATGGCCTCCCGATCGGATATCGAGGGGGCGCGCATGCTGTACCCGTGCGCGGCCGCGGCCCGCGATGTGCTCCCCGATGGGCTTCGCGCGCTGGGCGCGGTGGTAGACAGCGTCCCCGCCTACCGCACGGCCCCGGACCCGGACGGGCAGGCCCGGGTGCGGGCACTGGTGAAGTCGGGGGAGATCGATCTGGTCACCGTGGCCGCCCCGAGTGCGGTGGATGCGCTGCTGGATGCCCTGCCGCCGGAGCATGCCGGGCGGCTGCCGGTGGCCTGTATCGGACCGGTCACCGCACGGGCCGCCAAGGTCGCCGGCTTTCCCGTCAAGGTGGAATCGGGAGCGGCCACGATGGAGGGGTGGGTGAACAGCATTGTGAAGGCCTACGGCCAGTAGGGGCTAACTGAATCAGGCGTCGCCACAATAAGTTGTAGGATGACTGATCTTGTCGTCCGCATCGGAACCCGTTCCTCTGAATTGGCGCTGCGTCAGGCGCGCCAGGTCGCTGCCGCGCTGGCCGAACGCGGGGTCGCGAGTGAACTGGTGGAGTACACAACCATTGGTGATCGCATTCTCGATCGCCCGCTCAACGCGATCGGTGAGAAGGGGCTGTTCACCGCCGAACTCGAAGCCGACCTGATCGCCGGTCGCACCGATTGTGCGGTGCACTCGCTGAAGGATCTGCCCACGGCCGATCCGGCGGGACTCACGATCGTCGCGTTGCTCGAGCGGGAAGATCCGCGCGATGCGCTGGTGGTCGGCCCCAACACCACCGCGCGCACGCTGATGGACCTGCCGAAGGGCGCCAAGGTCGGTACGTCCTCGCTGCGTCGCCGCGCCCAGCTGCGCGCGCTGCGCCCCGACTTCGACGTCCGCGAACTGCGCGGCAATGTCGGTACGCGTCTACGAAAGATCGACGCCGGTGAAGTCGACGCCGCACTGCTCGCGGCCGCCGGCTTGCGCCGTCTCGGACTCGGCGACCGCATCGTGGCGTTCATGGATCCCCCCGATTGGATTTCGGCGCCGGGGCAGGGGGCGATCGCCGTGCAGTCGCGCGCGAACGATGACCGCATGACGGCGATTCTCGCCACGCTCGATCACGCGCATACGCGGGCCGCGGTCACGGCGGAACGGGCGCTGCTGGCCGCGCTCGAGGGTGGGTGTCAGGTACCCATCGGCGCCTGCACCACCTACGACGCGCAGTACGGGCCGATGTTGCACGGCATCATCGCGTCGATCGATGGCGTGTCGGTGGTACGCGGCGGCTTGCCGATCAACGCCGCTGATCCGGCGTCGAGTGGGCAGGAACTCGCGCGGCAGCTGCATGCGGCCGGTGGGTCGGGCATTCTCGAGGAACTCCGCGAGGAGTTGACGGCCGCCGCGGCCGCGAGGGCGGCGGAAAAGGCCGCGCAAGCCGCCGCACCGGGAGCCGAGTAATGCCGATGCGTATGCGTCGCCTGCGGCGCACCGACGCGCTTCGCCGCATGGTGCGGGAAACGCGTCTGGATCCGGCGCAGTTCATCTGGCCGTTGTTCGTGCGCTCGGGCACCGGCGTTCGCGCGCCGATCGGCTCCATGCCGGGGGTCGCGCAAACGTCCGTGGACGAAATGCTGCGTGACGCCGAGAAAGCGGTCGCGGCGCAGATCGGCGGGATCCTGCTGTTCGGCATTCCCGACACCAAGGATGCCTCGGGTTCATCGGCGTGGGATCCGCAGGGGCCGGTGCCCGCCGCGGTGCGCGCGGTGAAGCGCGAGTTCCCGCATCTCGTGGTCGTGACCGATGTGTGCATGTGTGAGTACACCGATCATGGACACTGCGGACTCCTGACGTCGTCAGGCGAAGTCGACAACGACGCCACGCTCGAGCTGCTGTCACGCGAGGCGTTGGCCCACGCCGAAGCCGGTGCCGACATCGTGGCGCCCAGCGACATGATGGACCTGCGCATCGGGCACATGCGCCATGCGCTCGACGGGGCCGGCTTCACGCAGACGCCGATCATGAGCTACGCCGCGAAGTATGCGTCGGCGTTCTATGGTCCGTTCCGGGAAGCGGCGGAATCAACGCCGGCCTTCGGCGACCGGCGCAGCTATCAGATGGATCCGGCCAACGGCCGCGAAGCGCTGCGCGAGGTGAAGCTCGATGTAGAGGAAGGCGCCGACATCCTGATGGTGAAGCCGGCCGGCGCCTATCTCGACATCATCGCCGCCGTGAAGCGCGAGACGCAGATGCCGCTCGCCGCGTATCAGGTGAGCGGGGAGTACTCGATGATCAAGGCCGCGGCGGAACGCGGCTGGATCGACGGCGATCGCGCCATGATGGAATCGCTGGTCGCGATCGCCCGCGCCGGCGCCGACATGACGATCACGTACTTCGCACTCGAAGCGGCCGCGGTCCTGCGGAATCGCTGAGCAGTTTTCTTTCAATATCCCCTCGGTCATGCACAATCCCTGGCGCGACATGCCTCCCGGCCCTCATGTGCCGGAGCTTGTCACCGCGATCATCGAGATTCCGGCCGGCTCGCGGAACAAGTACGAGCTCGATAAGGAATCCGGACAGTTCAAGCTCGATCGCGTGCTGTATTCTGCCGTGCATTATCCGGGCGACTACGGATTCATCCCGCGCACGCTGCACGAAGACAACGATCCGCTCGACATCCTCGTGCGTATCAACGAGCCCACCTTCCCGGGATGCCAGATCACCTGTCGCCCGATTGGCGTGCTGAAGATGCTGGACAAGGGGGAGCCCGACGAGAAGATCCTCGCCGTGCCCAGCGATGATCCGTATCACAACGACATTTACGATATCGCGGATATGCCGTCACACTACCTGAAGGAGATCGAACACTTCTTCGGCATCTACAAGGACCTCGAAGGCAAGCGCGTCGAGATTCAGGGATGGGAGAAGAGTGAGGTGGCGTTCCGGGTGATTCAGCGGTCGATCGAGCGGTACGCCGAGGTCTATCTGAAGGGTGAGTAAACGGGACTGACAACGGCAAACTCCCTAGGGAGTTTGCCGTTGTCAGTTTGCCGTTCGCCGTTTCCAGTTTACAGGGCCGCGGCCTGCTTCAGCACCAACGCCGCATTGATCCCGCCGAACCCGAAACTGTTCGACAGCACCACCTTCGGGCTCAGCGCGCGTCCGTGCTGCGGCACGTAATCCAGATCGCACCCCGCGTCGGGCGTTTCGAGATTCAGCGTGGGCGGAATCCAGCCGCGTGATATCGTGAGCGCGCTGATGGCCGCTTCGAACGCCCCGGATGCGCCGAGCGCGTGGCCGTAGTAGCCCTTCGTGCTCGACACGGGCACACGGTACGCGTGGTCACCGAACACCTGCTTGATCGCCAGCGTTTCCGTGGGATCATTCAGCGGCGTACTGCTGCCGTGCGCGTTGATGTAGTCGATCTGTTCCACGCTCACCGACGCATCGCGCAGCGCGTTGCGCATGCAGCGCCCAGCTTGGGCGCCGTCGGGGCGCGGGGCGGTCATGTGGTGCGCGTCGTTGGTAGTGCCGTATCCGCCGAGCTCCGCATAAATGCGGGCGCCGCGCGCCACCGCGTGCGACCACTCCTCCAGCAGCAGCACAGCGCCGCCTTCGCCCATCACGAAGCCGTCGCGGTCGGCGTCGAACGGGCGCGAGGCACGCGCCGGATCGTCGTTGCGGGTGGACATCGCGCGGATGAGCGCGAAGGCACCGAAGCAGAGTGTGGCCAGCGGTGCTTCGGAGCCGCCAGCCAGCATCACATCGGCATAGCCATCGCGGATCTGCCGGAACGCTTCGCCAATGGCCATGGCTCCCGACGCACAGCTCATCGCGTTGGTGGAGTTGGGGCCCGACACGCCGAACTCGATGGCCATGTTGCAGCTGGCCGAGCCGCCGAACACGGCGAGGGCCAGCGTGGCATCAACCGCGCGCAGGCCCCCGTGCAGAAAGCGCGCGGCCTGTTCTTCGGCGTAGCCCACGCCGCCCAGCGCGGTGCCCATCATGGCGCCCACGCGCTCTCGGTCTTCGTTGGCGAGATCGAGCTGGCCGTCTTCAAGGGCGAGGATCGAGCTGACCACCGCGAACTGGCTGAACCGGTCGAGCCGCTTGACCCGCTTGGCGTCGATCCAGTCGGTGGGCTCGAATCCATCGATCTGTGCGGCGCACTGCGACCGGTAGATCGAGGCATCGAAGCGCGTGGCCGGTACCACCGCTGAGCGTTCGGCCCGCAGCCCCTGCCAGAGGGCCTCCACGCCCGTGCCGAGCGGTGTCACGCAGCCGATGCCCGTGATGGCCACCCGGCGACGGGACGACGACGATTCGGGCGTGGCGGGCGGGTGCGGGTGCAGCTGTGGGGAGGTGCTCATGAGGGAGACCGTTCAGCGACGGCGGCGAGACCCGCCAGGGTGCGCGACGCGATGCCGTGCACGAACACGGGCGCGATCACCTGCGTGGCCGCGACCCGTCCGATCAGCGGCCACAGCGGGCCGTTCCACACATGCACGATACGCGTGAGCGTCCCGCCGTCGACGGGAGTGAAGCTCCACTCCACGTCCATGCGCGTCGTGATGCCGCCGACGTGCTTGAAGCGCACCCACGGCACGTCGTGATTCACCGCCATCTCCGACAGCCACCAGGTTGGCCAGTTGAACAGGCCGAACGGGCGATTGGCGGCCATCTCCACCATACCCCCGCCGTCGGGTGTGCGGTGCCGGAACCGCACGAACCGGTAGTGCGGGAGATACGCAGGCCAATGCTCGACCTCGCGCGCGATGGCGAAAATGCGCGCCACCGGCGCGCGCACGATCCGTTCGTCGATCTGTGTCACCAGTTGATCCGCCGGTGGCGGACCCAGTTCGTAGTTCGGGTGCATGGTCGCGGCTGAGGGGAGGGTCGGAGACATTAGGCGTGCGCGGCGGCACGACGGTGGGGCGACCAGACGGCGACCACCCGGAATCCCGCGGCACGATGGGCGCGTACGGCGCACCCCGTGGCGTGTGCGGCAAGCCGCTGTAATTCGTCGCGCGTGAAGCCACGCAGAATCGACACGATACCGTCGTGGCGACTCACCGGATGGAAACCAAGCAGGAACGATGCCGCCCAGAGGCCGGCCACCGCAAACCAGCTGCGACGGAGATCGCCGATGATCACGGCAGACCTCGCCACGCGCGTGCACTCCTGCAGCAGGCGGTCCGCCTCGGCGCCGTCGAAGTGATGCAGCACCTGCGAACAGGTCACGATGTCGATGCTGGCGTCGGCGAAGGGCAGTCGCATCGCGTCGGCGGCGAGGGCGTGCGTGCACCCCGCGCCCGCGGCGCGCGCCAACGCCGGAACGAGCTCGATCCCGATGGTCGTCAGCGGCCGTGCCATGCCCGCCGCCATCCGTTCTGCGGCGCGGGGGATATCGCCGAGGCCGGTGCCGATGTCGAGCAACGTGACCGAGGGCGGCGGTTCGCCCGGTGCGCGCGCGCGGGGCACGCCGCGTAGGAGTGCCCGTCGCACCTCGGCCAGCACGGCCCGCCGTCCGCCGAAGCAGCGATTGGCCAACGCGACATCGCGCAACGAGCGCAACGCGAGCGCGGGATCCTCGCCGGGATTGTCGAGGATTTCGCTGCCGCGTTGGCGCGCCGGCGTGAACATGGAGGCGATGCGCCGGCCTATCGTTCCAACTGCGCGTACCCACCGCGATAGTAGAGCAGCGGCTTCGCATCGCGCGCGGTCCCCCGTTCTACATGCCCGACCACGATCACATGGTCACCGGCCGGATGGCGTGCCACGATGCGGCACTGCATCGACGCCAGGACATCATCGAGCACCGGGTCCCCCAGTTCGCCTTCGGTGTAGCCGACCCCGGCAAACCGATCGTCGAACTTACCGGCAAAACGGCGCGACAGCGCCTCCTGGGAGTCGGCAAGGACGTTCACGGCAAAGCTGGTCGCCTGCGCCATCACGGGCGCCATCGTCGCGTCATTCCCGACGCACACGAGCACGAGGGGCGGATCGAGGCTGAGCGACGAGAAGGCGCTCACGGTCATGCCATGCGGCGTTCCCTGCGCATCGTGCGTGGTGATGACGGTGATGCCAGAGGCAAAGCGGCCGAGAATGGCGCGGAATGAATCGCGATCGATCATCAGGAGAGGAATCGGAG
>CANHNQ010000095.1 GCA_947462095.1 Gemmatimonadota bacterium | reverse complement strand
GGCGGGACTGTCGTTAACGCGGGCGGCGATCATTGCCAGCCCGTCGTCGCTGCATGATGTGTTGTACCGCTTTTCGGCCGCCATGCAGCTGTCGCCGCGGGCCACCGCGCACTTCGTGCACGACGCCCGACGGCGCATCACCGCGCGCGGCTATCGCACCGATGACATCGAGGGCGCGCTGCGATCGGTCACGGTCCCGGCGCTGGTGGTGCATGCGCTCGACGACAAGGAAGTCCCCTTCGCCGATGCGCAACGGATCGCAGGCTTCTGGCCTGGTTCCACCCTGCTGCCGGTGGAGCATGTGGGGCACCGGCGGATTCTTCGCGACCCGATTACAATTGCCGCCGTCGCCGAGTACCTGTCGGGGGACGCACCTAGCGCAGGCTGACGACCTGAACCGCATCGCCAAGGCGGATCACGCCGGCTTCGCGATGCGTGGTGTTCATGCCGAAGATCAGGCCGCCGTCGCCGCGACGATACTGCGCGAAGGTGCGCAGTGGTTCCTGACCGCTTTCCGCCGTATCGGGATCGACGGTGGTGAGGACGCAACGGGTGCAGGCGGACCCGACACTCAGTGACACGTCACCGATCCGGATATCACGCCACGTGTCCTCGTCGTGTGGCAGCGTTCCGGTGATGAGGATGTTCGCGCGGAACCGTCGCGGGTCCATGACATCGGCGTGACCGCGCTCCACCAGACGCGCATTCAGGGCATCCACGCTGGCCATGCCGAGCAGCAACAGGGGCGCGCCGTCGGACATGGCGACGGTGCGCGCGTGCGGATCGATCGAGCCCGCGAAACGCGGTGCAAGCGGCCGGCGATCCACGTCGGCCAGCCGCAGCAGTCTGCACGGGCGGCCGACGGCGGCCGTACACCAGGCGGCGGGCACGTCACCGGCATCGTGCGCCACCACGTCGTCATCCCACACGCGGACCAGCCGGGTCGGCGCGGCGAGATCGATCGCGTCGAGCGGTACCGTGAGCGGGTCGAGTCCGGGGGCGGTGAGTCCAATGCCGCCATGGCGATCGTCGGTGAGAAACGACGGGCGAATCAACACTAACCGATGCGTCTCGCGCGCCGTGATCATGTCGCCGTTCGCGTCGCCGTTCGCGTCCGCGAGCACCCAGCGCCGGTCGCCGACGGCGCCGCGCGCGTCGAGCGTGATCTCCTGCACGCGAATGCCAGCCGCCGACTTGAGCGGATGCACGTACAGCGCCGACACGCGCGCGGTCTCGATCAACGGTGGCCCCGCGGTCACGGCGTGGCCGGCGGTCGCGTGGCGGGACGGCGCGCGTTCCAGTACAGGTAGACCGGTACGCCCAGTGCGAGGAGGCCGGCACCGCGTGCGGCATTCCCGGGGTTGGAGAGGATGGACCCCACCACGACGTAGATCGCCGCGGCGATGAAGAGCAGTGTTGTAAACGGATGCCCCGGTGCCCGCACCACCGACGAGGTCCCGCCCTGCGCGCCCTGCTGTGCGTCGCGCTTCCGCAGCACGAACAGCGTGGCGGCGGTTGCCCCGAAGAAGATCCAGTCGGCGAACACCACGTAGTCCAGAAGCTGGCCGTAGGTGCCCGTGAGCAGCAACACCAGCGCCACGGC
The DNA here is from genome assembly GCA_947462095.1 of Gemmatimonadota bacterium. Lineage (GTDB taxonomy): Bacteria > Gemmatimonadota > Gemmatimonadetes > Gemmatimonadales > Gemmatimonadaceae > Gemmatimonas. The sequence continues at coordinate 12,384 of CANHNQ010000095.1, read as the reverse complement.
GCCTTGCGCCACGAGCGCCACCACCGGCGTGCGCGTTTGGGGATGCAGCGCGGCCATGCGTTGAAAGAACAGACCATCGGCCGCCATGGCCTGATACACGCGCGCCGACATGAGAATCACCATCCCGAGAAATCCGACGGTGGAGGCCACGATGCCGCAGGTGATGAGCGTACGTCCGGCGGGGCCGAGGTACACGAACATCGTATCGGCGGCCGGCGCGCTGCTCGCCGCCAGCCCCGCCACACCCAGGGCGCGCAGATAGGCCAGATTCACCAGCAGATACGTGGCCGCCACGATGAGCACCCCCAGGAGCAGCGCCCGCGGCAATGTTCGGGCGGGATCGCGCAGCTCTTCAGCCACCGCATTGGTTTGCTGCCAGCCGCCGAACGAGAAGAGCACCGGCACCAACGCCGCCCCCATGGCCACAACGGTCGCCGACCAACGTGGCGGCGGCAGGAGCGGGGCGGCGGCCACGGTTGCCACTGGCACCGGGTGCGACGGCGACATCACCACGACCGCGACCACCAGAATCACGATGGCCGACAGCTTGAGCACGGTGAGCACGTTGCCCGTGGTGGCGCCGATGCGCACCCCGAGTACGTTGAGCGCCGTGAGGATCACGATGAGGGCGATCGCGATCGCGCGCGCATGCTCCGGCGCGACGCCAAGCAGCGTGGCCAGATAGCTGGCCCCCGTCATCGCCACGGCGGCAATGGCCCCGGTGGCCATGATCAGAAACAACGCCCACCCGTACAGGAAGGCCGGCAGAGTGCCGAACGCTTCGCGCAGGTACACATAGGTGCCACCCGCCTGCGGGCGTCGGGCCCCGAGTTCACCGTACACAAAGCCGCCGATCACGGCCACGACCGCGCCGATCCCCCAAGCGGCGAGGGTGAGCGGCGCGGTCCCGACCCGCTGGGCGACCACCGACGGGGACAGGAAGATGCCGGAGCCGATGATGCCGCCGACCACCAACATGGTGCCGGAGAAGAGGCCGAGGCGGGGCGCGTAACGGACCGGCGGGGGCGCGTGGATATCCATGGCGCCAAAGTGGCCCATGTACATTTCAAACGCTACCAGTGCCCCCTCTTTGACTTTCCGAATCATGACTCTGCGGTATCGCGTCGGCTCCCTCACGGCAGCCTGTCTGCTGGCGATCGGGAGCTCCGTCGGACTCGCCTCCGCGCAGAAGGCGCCGGCGATTCCCTACGAGAAGTTCACGCTCCCCAACGGCCTCGAGGTGATCCTGCATGTGGATCGCTCCGTCCCCATCGTGGCCGTCGAGAACTTCTACAAGGTTGGCTCGGGCGACGAAAAGCGCGGCCGCACCGGCTTCGCGCACCTGTTCGAACATGTGATGTTCATGGGCTCGCAGAGCGTCCCTGTGGGCAAGTTCGACGAATGGCTCGAAGCGGCGGGCGCCAGCAACAACGGCTCCACCAACTTCGACCGCACCAATTATTACGAGACCGGTCCGTCGAACGCCCTGCCCCTGATGCTCTGGCTCGACGCCGATCGTATGGGGTGGCTCCTGCCAACGATGGACAAGGAGAAGCTCGACCTGCAGCGCGATGTCGTGAAGAACGAGCGCCGCCAGAGCTACGACAACGTGCCGTACGGGCGCGCCTACGAGACGATCCTGCCGGTGATGTTCCCGTCGAATCATCCGTACTCGTGGCCGGTGATCGGGTCGCTGGCCGACCTGAGCGCCGCCTCGGTGAACGATGTGAGCGACTTCTTCCGTCAGTACTATGCGCCAAACAACGCCACGATCACCATCGCCGGTGATTTCAACGCCGACTCGGCGAAGGCGTGGGTGCGCACGTACTTCGGCAACATCCCGCGCAATGCCGACATCGCGCGTCCGACCGTCCCCGCCGTGGCGCTCACGAAGGACACGGTGATGATGATGGAAGACCGCGTGCAGTTGCCGCGCACGTACTACGTGTGGCACAGCGTGAAGGCCTTCAGCCCCGACGACGCCGCACTCGATGCGCTCACGGACATCATTGCCGGCGGCAAGAGCTCGCGACTGTACCGCACGCTGGTGTACGAGAAGCAGATCGCGCAGGATGTGAGTATGGGGAACAGCTCGAGCAAGCTCGATGGCATGATCATGCTGACCGCCACCGCCAAACCGGGCGTCCATCCGCGCGAGATCGATGCGGAGATCGCCAAGGTGATCGCCGACGTGGCCGACCGCGGCGTGACCGAACGGGAATTGATTCGCGTGAAGAACGGCATGCGGGCCAGCACGATCGATCGTTTGTCGAGCGTACTCGGCAAAGCCACGCAGCTCAGCTACTACAACTATTTCGCGGGAACCCCGGACTACATGGCCAAGGACCTCGAGCGCTATGAGTCGCTCACGCTCGCGGATATCCAGCGCGTGGCGAAGCAGTACGTCGCCGGCCAGCCGAAGATCGTGCTCACCGTGGTGCCGGAAGGCAAGAAGGACCTCGCGTTGACTGCAGGAGACCTCCGCTGATGCGCCGCACCCTGATGGTTCTTGCGTCGCTGGCGTCAGCGCCGGTGATGCTGTCCGCGCAGGCCGTGGTGGCGCAACCGGCATCCACCACGCCGCCCAAGCTCGCCGCACCGAAGCCGCTCACGCTGCCCACAATCACGGAACGTGTACTCCCCAACGGACTCAAGCTCGTGATCGTCGAGCAGCATGAGATTCCGGTGGTCGACGCGTCCTTGGTGATTCGCACCGGCGCCGAAGCGGACCCCAAGGGCAAGGCCGGTCTGGCCACGCTCACCGCGAACCTGCTCGACGAAGGGGCCGGCGCGCGTGATGCGCTCGGCCTGGCAGAACAGATCGGCTTCCTCGCCATCGGGCTGCGCACCAGCGCGGCGTTCGAGCAGAGCACGATCGCGATGCATTCCACCACGGCCACGCTCGACAGCGCGATGGGCCTCATGGCCGATGTGGTGTTGCGGCCCACGTTCGCCGAGAAGGAGTTCCTGCGTCTCAAGAGCGAGCGCATCACCGGCCTGCTGCAGGAGCAGGATCGCGGACCGGCCATGGCCGATCGCGCCTTTGCCGCGCTGGTATTCGGCGAGGCGCATCCGTACGGCCAGAGCACGAGCGGCACCAAGGAAAGCACCGAGAGCCTTACCCGCGAAGATGTCCAGGCCTTTTGGAAGACGTGGTATCGACCGAACAACGCCACGCTGGTGATTGTGGGCGATCTGACGGTGGCCGATGCGGAGGCGCTGGCGCGTCGCGTCTTCGGGGCATGGACGCGTGGCACGCTCCCGGTGCTGGCGGCCAAGCCCACGCCGGCCAGCGCCGGTGGCAAGGGCGCCACGATCTACGTCGTGGACAAACCCAAGGCCGCGCAATCGAGCTTCCGCGTGGGCGGACTGGGCGTGGCGCGCAGCACACCCGACTACTACCCGCTCATGGTCGTCAACACGGCGCTGGGCGGGTCGTTCACCTCGCGATTGAACAACACGCTGCGCGAGAAGAAAGGCTATACCTACGGCGCCGGTTCGAGCTTCACGATGCGGAAGGACGCCGGACCGTTCCGTGCCACCGCCGAAGTGGTGTCGGCGAAAACGGATTCGGCGCTGATCGAGTTCATGCGCGAGTTGAAGGCGATTCGCGAGCCCCTGCCCGCCGATGAACTGGCGAAGGCGAAGCGATACCTGCAGCTTGGGTACGCGGAGAACTTCGAATCCACCGGCGATATCGCGGCCCAGCTGTCCCAGTTGATTCCGTACGGCCTGCCACTCACCACGCTCGGCGCCTTCAACGCCGGCATCGGTGCGGTCACCGTGCAATCGGCTCAGCGGGTGGCCACCAAATACCTCGACCCTACGAAGATGACCATCGTTATCACGGGCGATCGCGCGACGATCGAACCCGCCCTCAAGGCCACCGGCATTGCGCCGGTGCAGGTGCGCGACTCGCGTGGCCGTCCGGTGATCACCCCATGATGCGCCGCGTCCTGATGTCCGCGGCGCTGGCCGCCAGTGGCCTGGTGGCCGGCGCCTGCCATCATGCCCCACCGCGCGCGATGCCCACGCCGAATCCGGCGAAGATGCTCGTGACCACGGCGTGGCTGGCCGAGCACCAGAACGATCGCGATCTCGTGATGCTGCACGTGGGTACGAAGGCGCAGTACGACAGCGGCCACATTGTCGGCGCGCGGCACACGACGCTCGATGAAGTGGCGCTGCCGACCGTGCCGGGTGGCCTCACGCTGCAGCTGGCCGGCGTTGAGCAGCTCACCGCGTGGGCCGTCCGCAACGGCATCGGCGATCGCACGCGCGTGATCGTGATCCCGCACGATGGCGCGCTGCAATCCGCCACGCGCGTGTTCATCACCCTGGCGTATCTGGGGGCAATGGACCGCATCTCGCTCATGAACGGCAGCTATCAGGCGTGGAAGAGTGAGTCGCGTGCGGTGACGACGGCCGTGCCGGCCGCGGCGGCAGCGGTGACGTTCACCCCGAAACTCCGCCCGGATATCATCGCCACCATCGCGCAGGTGGAAGCGGCCACGAAGGACAGCACGCGGCACATCATCGACGCGCGCCTCACGCGGTTCTATAACGGCGACGGCGGCGGGTATCCGCGTCCGGGGCACATCCCGACGGCGGTGAACGTGCCCTTGTCGAGCGTCAGCACGAACGGCTATCTGAAATCGATCGGCGAGCTGAAGACGCTGTTCGCCGACGCGGGCGTAGACCAGAGCAAACCCGTGATCACGTACTGTCACATCGGGCAGCAGGCCACCCTGTTGTGGTTCGTGGCGACGATGCTCGGACACGATGCGCGCATGTTTGACGGATCCTTCCAGGAATGGAGCGGCACGGCGCGCTTGCCGGTGGTGGGGCCGCCGGGGAAGTAAGTCAGGCGTGCCCGGACGGCGCGGTCGGCACGGGCAACGCGACCGCGTCGTACCAATCGAGCTGCGTCACGTTCACGGAGAGATGTCCGTCGGCGCGGCTCGCATTGAGGATATTGCGGAACTTGGCGCCCCACACCAGCTCGTGGCTGCGGTATGACCGGCGCGATGACACCCGCGTCGCGAACGTTTCGTCGGTGCCGTGCATGAGCACGAGAATCTCGACCTCCCGATCGTGCGCCTCGCTCGCGGTCACCCCCCACAGCGGACTGTCGGGGGTGATCGGATGCACGAGCGTCCACGTGGTGGGGAGGAAGCTCACCGTCCGCCGGTCGAGCGGCAGCGGAAAGTAGCGACGCTCTCCGGCACCGCCGTCCTTGTCGCGCATGGACAACGTCACCTGCGCCTCGAGTTCGATCAACTCGTTCCGGCGGCGGTTCGCAATGCGAAACATCAGCGCCGATCCGCCCCCGAAGGGTGCGATCACGGCCATCGAACTGAACTGCAGCGCCATCGTGGGGCGGGCGAACCGGGCAAAGAGCAGCCCCGTGATGACCGCCTGTGCCATCAATCCGATGAGCGCCTCCACCGTCACGACGAGATTGCCGGCGATGCCGTTGGCGACGATCGTGCCGTATCCGATGGTCGCGAACGTCTGGACGCTGAAGAAAAAGGCTCGCCAGAACAGCCCACCGAACTGATCCACGGCGTCGCCGGTGAGACCGTTCCGGCCGAGGAGCACGAACACCACGGCGAAGAGCAGATTGATGCCGATGTACGCCAGCACGGTCCACGCGAGAAACCGCCCCCAGGACGCCGTCAGCGCGTCGTGGTAGAGGCTGCCCCCTTGCGACCACGAGAGCCCTTCCCGCCGCACGTTGAACGTGCCGTCGGCGTTGAGCAGCCGCTGCCCGCGCGCATTGGACAGGTCCCGTCCGAGGCCGAAGTCGCCCTTGTCCTCACGAGGCGTCGGCAGAGGCGCAGGGGGAGGCGTCGATGACATGCGCGGGAATTTAGCACCGCCGGTGGCTATCGTATGGGGATGACGTTCTCCTCCTTCCGACCGGATCGGCCGTGCATCTCACCCGTGTGAACCTGCCGGCACTCGTGGCACTCTGGGCGCGCGGCGTCGATGACGCGGTACGCACCGGCGCCATCGATGACATGAGCGAGCTGCTCACGGTACGCCATGAGATTGCCCAGCGGCTGCGGGCCCGCCCCGCCAGTGCGGAGACGCGCGACCTGCTGAAGGAATTCGATGACGCCTTCCGGGCGCTGACGACCGTGAGCGCGGCGTGCATTCACGGGAGCGAGCGGGCCGCCGCCGAAGGGTGGACGGCGGCGCGCGAGTGGTACTTCTGGCGGACGGCCGCGACGGCGTAGCGCGCGCCGAGGCGTCGGAACGGGGCGGAAGCTGTCCCGGTCGGGTTGGAAGCCGTCACGTGTGCGCGTAACTTTCGCCGTCCGAGCGGCCCCGTGGGGGCTGCCGATCCCCTTCACGGAGTCCGCGTGACCACTGCGACCGACGGCAGCGTCGTTGCCGGCACCACCCCCCTCGTGGGCGTGGTCATGGGTAGCGCGAGCGATTTCGATACGCTCGCCCCGGCCTGCGAGATTCTCGCCGAGCTTGGCATCCCGTACGAGGCGCGGGTCGTGTCGGCGCACCGCACCCCCGATTGGCTGTTCGAGTACGCCGAAACGGCGCGCCCGCGTGGCTTGCGGGCGATCATTGCCGGTGCCGGTGGCGCGGCGCACCTGCCGGGCATGCTGGCCGCCAAGACGCTGGTGCCGGTGCTTGGCGTGCCGGTGGTCGCCACGCCGCTCAACGGCATGGATGCGCTTCTGAGCATCGTGCAGATGCCGGCCGGTGTCCCGGTCGCCACGTTTGCCATCGGGAAGCCGGGCGCGGCGAATGCCGCGTTGTTTGCCGCGCAGTTGCTCGCCGCCGACGACGCCACGCTGCGTGAGACGCTCGCCACCCGGCGCGCGGCCAAGGCCACGGAGGCGCTTTCCCGCCCACTGGCGGCGCCCAACGCGATCGACTTCATCCCCTCCGCCACGTGACGCCGATTCTTCCCGGGGCCACCATCGGCTTTCTCGGTGGGGGACAGTTGGGACGCATGACCGCCTTCGCGGCGCGCTCCATGGGGTACGACATTCAGGTGCTCGATCCCGATGCGACGTGTGCCTCGCGCGCCGTGGCCTCGCGCACGATCACTGCCCCGTTCGACGACATTGCCGCGGCCATCGAGCTCGCGAAGGGCTGCGATGTCGTGACGCTCGAAATCGAGCAGATCCATCCGGATGTGCTCGACGCGGTCGCCGCGCACACCCAGCTCCGGCCCGGGCGCGCGCCGGTGTACATCATTCAGGATCGCATCCGCCAGAAGCAGTGGCTGCACGCGCAGGGCTTTCCGCTCGGCGCGTTCGTCGCCGCCACGTCGGCAGCGGACGTGGAGGAGGCCGTTCGCGTGCATGGCGCGTGCATCGCGAAGTCCACGCACGGCGGGTATGACGGGCGTGGTCAGGTGCGCCTGCGTGAGGCCGAGCAGGCGGCCGGCGCATGGGAGGCCCTCGGTGGCCGCACCTGTCTCGTGGAGCAGATGGTCTCGATCGATTACGAGATCTCCGTGATGGTGGCGCGTCGACCGGGCGGCGAGATGGCGGTGTATCCGCCGTCGCGCAACCACCACACGAGCGGCATTCTCACGTGGGCCGTGGTGCCGGCGATCATCTCGCCGGACATGACGCATAAAGCGCAGGCGCTGGCGTCGGCCATTGCCGAACGGATCGGCATTGTGGGGCTGCTCGCGGTGGAATGTTTCGTGACCACCGACGGCGACCTGCTGGTCAACGAGTTGGCCCCGCGACCGCACAACACCTATCACCACAGTGAGCGCGGGCTCGCCACCAGTCAGTTCGAGCAGCTGGTGCGCGCCGTGTGCGACCTGCCGCTGGGGAGCGTTGACGTGCATGCGCCGTCGGCGATCGTGAACCTGCTGGGTGAAGTGTGGCTGCAGCACGAGGCGCCACACATTACGCAGGCCCTCGACGTCCCCGGTACACGTTTGCACCTGTACGGCAAAGCGGGCGCGCGCGGCGGCCGCAAGATGGGCCACCTATCGGCCGTCGGAGAGAGTGCGCAGCAGGCGCTCGGGCGCGTGCTCGAGAGCTACCGCCGTCTCTCGCCCGAAACGATTGCGAGCTTCGATGTGCACGAGCCCGTGCTCGCTCCTTCCACCAACTGACCGGACGCATGTTCCCCCGCGACTTCTACGAAATTCTGCACATCATCGGCATCGCCATGCTGTTCGTCGCCATCGGAGGCGTCGCCACGCATGCGGCCAACGGCGGGAACAAGGCCACGAGCACCACACGCCCGCTGGTCGGTTCCATTCATGGGATTGGGGCATTTCTCATCCTGTTGGGCGGCTTCGGCATGTTGGCCCGCCTCGGCTTCCTGCATGGCACCAACTTCCCCGGCTGGCTCTGGGTCAAAATCATCGTGTGGGTGATTCTCAGTGCCATCGTGCTCCTGCCGTACCGTCGTCCGGGATTAGCCAAGCCGTTTCTGCTGCTGCTCCCACTGCTGGCCGGCGTCGCGGTGTACATGGCGCTGTACAAGCCGTTCTAGGTTCTGTTGATCACGTGACCCCCTCGTTGTCCAGGCGAGCGCCCCCATGAACATTCTGGTGCTCAATGTCGGCTCGGCAACGCTCAAGTTTCAGGTCGTCGTCACCGACGCCGAACGGATGGCGGCGCATCGCGACGACCGGTTGATCCGCGGCCAGATCGAACGGATTGGCGGCGAGGCGATCATCACCTGTCGGAGCGCGGACGGTGTGCCGCGCAAGCGCACGGCGCCGTTGCGCGACCTGCGCGCCGCGGTGGAATGGCTGGTGGGATTCGTGACGTCGGTGGAGAGCGGCACCGGACTCACCAGCCGGAGCGAGCTGCACGCCGTAGGGCATCGCGTCGTGCACGGCGGCGAGCGCTTCCAGCGCAGCGTCGCGATTGACAGTAGCGTGTTGCATGGCATCGAAGACACGATCGAACTCGCGCCGCTGCACAACCCGCACAATCTCCGCGGCATTGAAGCCGCGCGTGCCGCACTCGGCGCGGGGATCCCGCAGGTCGCGGTGTTCGATACGGCGTTCCATCAGACGCTCCCCGAGCACGCGTACCTGTACGCGATTCCGTATCCGCTCTACCGCCGGCACAAGGTGCGCCGCTACGGCTTTCACGGCACGTCCCATCGATCCATCGCCTACCGCTGGCGTACGCTGACCGGCCGTGAGCGCACCGACGTGCGCATCGTCACGCTGCACCTTGGTAACGGGTGCTCCGCGTGTGCGATCAGGGGCGGCGAGTCGATCGATACGAGCATGGGCTTCACGCCGCTCGAGGGGCTCGTGATGGGCACGCGGTCGGGTGACATCGACGCCGCGCTGCTGGATTACATCGCGGCCAAGGAAGGGCTCACGCTGCCGCAGGTCGAAGCGCTGTTGAACAACCAGTCGGGGCTGCTCGGCATTTCGGGGCTCACGAACGACATGCGTGACTTGCTCGCGGAAGCGGACGAGCATCAGGACCGTCGCGCCAGGCTGGCGATCGAGATCTTCTGCTATCGTGCGCGCAAGTACGTGGGTGCCTATCTCGCTGCCCTCGGTGGTGCCGACGCGATCGTGTTTGCCGGCGGCATTGGCGAAAACTCGTCCGAGATCCGCCGTCGAATTTGCGAGGGGCTGCAGTGGGCCGGTTTGCATGTGGACGCAGCCGCGAACGCCTCGCTGATCGATGGTCGCGAAGGACGGTTCTCGACCGACGACTCGTCCCTGGCGGCGTGGGTCGTGCCCACCGACGAGGAATTACTGATCGCCCGTGACACGTTCCGCGTGATCGCGGGGATCGAGACGACCTGAGGCGTGTGGGTGGTCAGGAGTTGCAGTTTGCGCTCCACTGAACGATTATCTGGGGTGCGCGGCGGTTTCCCCGATTTGACGGGCCGCGCACTCAGCGCCTGCGGCGCTGACTATCCGTCTAAGTCGAGGTCCCGACGGCCTGCGACGAGAAATCGGCGCAGGCCGTCAGTCGTTCACGGTCGGCGTGCTGCACAAAAACTGAAGGTGAAGGGGCATCGGCATCGGCCGGTGTCGCTTCCGTGGTGATTTGCCGCCGATTGCCGCCACGTAAAACAAGGAGCTAAACTGCGATAGCGCCCGGCGGCCATCTATCCGCCCGGGCGCGTTCGTGTTGTTGGGCGGCACTCACCCCACTTGGAGAGTGCCACGATGTCCGATTCCTTTGCCGCGACACCGCATCCGCTCGCGGTCGAGACCCTTGCCCTGCATGTGGGCCAGGAGACGCCGGACGGCGCCACCGACATCTTTGAGCAGCGCATTGCCGCGCTCGAGGGTGGCGTGGCCGCGGTGGCCGTGGCGAGCGGACAGGCCGCGCAGACGCTGGCCTTGCTAAACCTCGCCGCGGCCGTCGCTGCCGACGCCGGCCGGACCACCACCGCTGGCCCGCAGCGGAGCGAGCACGCCGCATGAGCACCCTGCTTTCGAATCGTCCGACCGGACGTACGACCAGCTGGCCGATTCGCGACGAGACGCTCACGTTCCACGACGTCGTGCTGGAGCGCGGCGATCGCCTCGAGCGCGTCGATGTGCGTTATCGGCTCGAGGGCACGCTCAACGCCGCGCGTGACAATGTGGTTCTCGTTGTGCATGCGCTCACGGGCACCACGCACGCGAGCGACTGGTGGAAGGGCGTGATCGGCGCGAATGCGTCGATCGATCCAACGAAACACGCGGTGCTGTGCGCGAACCTGCTGGGCGGCTGCGACGGTACTACGGGGCCGAGGAACGAGAACCCCGACGCGTTGCCGCCCTTCAGCACCCGCGATCAAGCCGCGCTCCTGGCGCGATTGCTCGACGCGCTCGGCGTCGGAGCCCCGCTGTTGGTGTGTGGCGGCTCGCTGGGCGGCATGGTCACGCTCGAGTTCGCGGCGAGCTTTCCTGCACGCGTGCGATCGGCCATCGTGCTGGCCGCCCCCGCGGCGCAGACGGCACAGGGCATCGCGTGGAATGCCATCATGCGTCGCGCGATCGCCTTGGGCGGCGTACGCGAAGGACTCGCGTTAGCGCGCATGGTCGGCATGCTGAGCTATCGCACACCGGAGGGTCTCGAGCGTCGCTTCGGTCGGTCGCGCAGCGAGCACGACACGTATCAGGTGCACGCATGGCTTTCCGTGCATGGCGAGAAACTGGTCGCCCGGTTCGACGCGACCAGCTACGGCGCGCTGATCGATGCGATGGATGAACACGATGTCGGGCGCGATCGCGGAGGGCTGTCGGCCGCACTGTCGGCCGTCGGCGACCGACTGATCGGTGTCGGCATTCCCGGTGATCTGCTCTATCCCGCCGAGAGTGTGCGCGAGTGGACCGCGGCGGCGAAGGCCACGTACGTGGAGCTCCCCTCCATTCACGGGCACGATGCCTTTCTGCTGGAAGTCGACCGCGTGTCGGCGGTGATCGCGAAGGCCGTAGCGGAGTCCGAAGCCCGTGCGGTATCGCCGACACCGGTCGCGGCGATCGCGGCGCCGCCGGTTGTCGTCGCCGACACGCCGCGCGTCCGGCCACTGCGGATCGCGCTCGCCGGCTGCGGCCACGTGGGCGGCAGCTTGCTCGAGCTCTTCGGTGAGCGCGCACAGCAACTCGGCGATGCGCAACCCATTCACGTGGCACGCGTACTCGTGCGTGATGCCGACCGCCTACGGCCCGCACTCGCGCAGGCGATTGCCCGTGGTATCGCCGCGCCGGATGCCTGCATCACCGATCCGGCACGCCTGCTTGGCGATGACGTCGATGTGCTGGTGGAAGTCATCGGCGGGACCACGACGGCACGCACGCTGGTGGAGCGCGCGCTGCATCGCGGCATTCGCGTGGTCACGGCGAACAAGGCGCTGCTTGGCGAACACGGGGCGGCGCTCGCCGCGCTCGCACGGCTCACCGACACGCGCCTCGACTTCGAGGGCGCCGTCTGCGGCGCCATTCCGATCGTACGCTGTGTGCGCAGCGGTGCGGCCGGCGTAGGCGTCACGCGCATCAGCGGCATTCTGAACGGCACCAGCAACTACGTGCTCGACAAAGTCGCCGAGGGCGCGTCGCTGGCCGAAGCCGTCGCCACTGCTCAGCAGTTGGGCTATGCCGAAGCCGACCCCACGCGCGACCTCTCCGGGCAGGACGCCGAAGACAAGCTGCGCGTGCTGGCATGGATGTGCTTCGGCGTGGATCCCGCCACTCTCACGGTCACGCGCCGTGGTATCGATGCGGAGACGGCCGCGTGGGCGACTCAGGTGGCGCTCGAAGGCGATCGTGTAAAGCTGATCGCCAGTTGTGCGTGGGAAGGCGACGCACTGACGGCGCGCATTCTGCCCACGCGTGTGGCGCGCGACGATGCGTGGGCGCACGTGCCCGGACCGTTCAACCGCATCGTGGTGGAGAGCGAAAGCGCCGGATCG
>CANHNQ010000094.1 GCA_947462095.1 Gemmatimonadota bacterium | reverse complement strand
CTGGCCGCCGTGCAGGCCGCGGCGTGGTCGCGGTATCTGCGCCGTGCCATGCGCGAAACGATCGGTCGGCCGTTCATGAATGCGGCGCGGGTGCGCGGCGTCTCCGAGCGCGGCGTGCTGTTGCGGCATGCCCTGCCGAATGCGCTGGGACCGTTCATTACGGTGGTGCTACTCGACGCCGCCATGATGGCCTCCGGAGCCGTGGTCACGGAGAGCGTATTCGCGTGGCCCGGGGTGGGCAGCCTGTTCACGGAATCGCTGGTCAAGCGCGATTATCCGGTGCTGATGGCGTTCCTCATGTGTGGCGCCGTCGCCGTCATGGTGCTGAACCTGATCGCCGACATCGCGGTGCGCACGATCGACCCACGCACGCGGGGGACGTCGTGAAAGCTGGGCCGCGCGGTGGTGTGCTCTTTCTGGCGACGCTCGTCGTGGCGTCGCTGCTGGCACCGTATCTCGCCCCCTTCGCCGCCGATGCGATCGACCTCGCCAACCGTCGCGGCGCACCGTCGCTGGTGCACTGGTTCGGCACCGATGAACTCGGCCGCGACGTGCTCACCCGGGTGCTGGTCGGCGCGCGCGTGTCGCTTGCCATCGGGGTGCTGTCGGCACTCATGAGCGCGGCGATCGGCGTGGCCGTGGGCGCAGTGGCCGGATATGCCGGCCGCTGGATCGACGACGCCCTCATGCGCGCCACCGACGCGATGCTCGCCATTCCCCGCCTGCCGCTGCTCATGCTCGGCGCCGCCGTGTTGCAGCCCGGTGTGCCCCTGCTGATCCTGCTGGTGGCCGCCGCCGGCTGGATGGAAACCGCGCGCGTGGTGCGGGCCGAAGTCCAGTCGCTGTCGTCGCTCGATTTCGTGCAGGCCGCGCGGGCGATTGGCGCGAATCCGGTGGGCGTGCTCGTGCGTCACATCATCCCGGGTATCATCCCTGCCGCGACGGTCGCCACCACGCTCGCCATCGGACGCGGCATCCTGCTGGAAAGCACGATGAGCTTTTTCGGGGTCGGCGTGCAGCCGCCCACGGCCAGCTGGGGCAACATGCTCTATCAGGCACAGACGGCGATGACCAGCGAACCGTGGCTCGCGATCTTCCCCGGCCTGTTCATCTTCGCCACCGTGCTCGCCTGCAACGCCGTTGGTGATGCCATCGGTTCATCGCCCACCCAACGCCAGACCGTCTGATGACTTTCCCGCTTCCGTTTGCTCCACGTCGCATCGCCATCGGCGCCAATGCGCATGCGGGCATCGCCGAATCCATTCGCGCGCGCCGCCCCGATCTCGAACTGCGCGGCAAGGTGTTCACCGACATCACCGCCGACGATCTCGCGTGGGCGGAGGCCTATATCGGCTTCAAGCGTCCGCCATCGGTTTCGGATATGGGGAACGTGCGCTGGATCCAGTGCACCGGTGCCGGCGTGGATTCGTGGATGGCGGCCGAGCTCGATCCGTCCATCCTGCTCACCCGCAGCCCCGAGTCGTTCGGTCCGATGATCGCCGAGTGGGCGGTGTCGCGCATCTTCGCGATTCAGCTGCAGGTGCTGGAGCTGGCCGAAGCGCAGCGCGAGCGCCGTTGGGCGCCGCGTGACATCGCGCGCGTGGCGGGTACGCGGGCCCTCGTGGTCGGCACGGGGGATATCGGCCGCGCCATCGCGGCGTCGCTGCATGCGCTGGGCGTACACGTGACCGGCGTGTCGCGCAGTGGCACGGCAAACAGCGCGGCGTTCAGTGCGGTGCATCCGTCCAGCGAGATCGCCAATCTCGTCGGCGATGCCGATTGGATCGTGGTGGCCGTGCCCGATACACCGGCATCGCGCGGGCTGATTTCGCGCGACGTGCTGTCGCGTTGTCGGGGCGCCGTGCTCTTGAACGCCGGCCGTGGTTCGGTGCTCGAAGAGAGCGCGCTGCCGGAGGCGCTCGACAACGGCTGGCTGCGCGCGGCGGCGCTCGATGTGTTCGCCACCGAACCGCTGCCCGCCGACTCGCCGTTGTGGAGTGATCCGCGCGTGATGGTGTCACCGCACATCTCCGGCCTCACCACCATCGACGGCGCCGCGCATGGCTTTCTCGAGTGTCTCGAGTCGCTCGAGCGCGGTGAGTTGCCGAAGTGGGTGGTCGACCGCACGCGCGGCTACTGACGCGCCGAATTTCCCCTTAGGCGCGAATCCGCACCGCGCGCTGCCGTTCCCGGTTCACCTCGAGCTGCAGCACGTCGGGGCGCGCGTAGTGCCCCATCGCGTCGAAGTTCTGCCGCTCCTCGCGCACCCGTACGTGGTGCACGTCGGCGGCAATGATGCGCTCCTCGTGCGCCACCGGCGCCACCAGCCAGGTCGCATCGGGACCCGAAATACAGGTGCCGCCTTCGCCCATCACCTCGGGGAGCACGCGCTGCAGCAACTCGAAGTGCGGTGTCTGCTCCGGCACCTGATCGCGGCGCAGCAGCCCCGCCACGGACATCACGTACGACCGGCCCTCGCGCGCCATGAACCGCGTGATCTCCTCGGTGTTGCGCACGCTCCCCGGCCACACCGCGACATGCAGATCTTCGCCCTGCCCGTACAGGCTGGCGCGCGCGAGCGGCATCCAGTTCTCCCAGCAGTTGAGCGCCCCCAGCGTGAACGCACCCACACGGTGCGTGCGCAGGCCATGGCCGTCGCCGGGTGACCAGGTCAGTCGCTCTTCGTAGGTCGGCATCAGCTTGCGATGCACCGTGACCACGTTACCCGTCGAGTCGATCGTGACCACGCTGGCATACACGCTGTGCCCGCCCCGATCGAGCGGGCGCTCGATGATCCCCAGCACCACCGTGATCGCACGCGCCTTCGCGGCCGCGCACACGTCGTCCAAATGCCCCGCCTCGATCTGCACCGCCTGATCGAGGTAGTGCGCGTGCAGCGCCTTCTGCACTGATGAATCGAAGCGCGCGCCGTCCGTCCATTCGATCCACCATGGATAACCGGGCACGAACGCCTCGGGAAAGGCGAGCAGCTGCACGCCATCGTCGGCCGCGGCATGAATCGCCGCGATCACCTTCACGAGCGTGCCGGCACGGTCCAGCCACACGGGCGCCATCTGCGCACCGGCGATACGGAGAGAATCAGAGGTCGTCACGAGGTCGTCACGAGGTCGGGTGGAAAAGAATGCGGCAAACTACTGATCCGGCTCGTGCAGTCGCACCACCATTCCGGGTCCGGTGAGCGGCTCACGATCAAGACGCAGCTCGAGGAACGTGGTGGTGAACGGATGAAAGAATCGCACGGCACCACCCGGCAACACACTCGACAGATCGAGCGACCCGTACCACGTGCCGGCGCGATTCGGGGCCTCGACGCCAGCGGAACCGGCAGCGGTGTCAGCCATCGCGCCGGTATAGAGCACGCGCTGGGTGCCCGTGCTCGCGTACAGCTGCGCCGTGAGCCGACGTGGACGCCCGCTCAACACCGCCGAATCCTTCAACTGTGAAAGATTCACGTGAAAGCTGCGATAGCTCGGGTCACCGCTGTACACGTGCACATCCTGCGCGAACGGCTCGAGCGCCGTGCCGTCGCTGAGGGCCAACTGCAGGTTCCAGTCGGGGATGCCGTCGCCGCGTTCGTCTACCGCCCGCACCACGAACTGCTGCCACGGGACCATGGCCTCGCGCGTCTCACGCACCGTCGCATCGGCGCGCTCGGACCACGCGACATAGCTGGGGCGCGAGGACACGCGCAGCGCTTCGACGACCATCTGCGTGAGAGCCGGCGGTGGCGCGGAAAGAATGCTGCCGTGATCGACGTTCGCGATCGGATGCATCGGCACGTCGTCCTGCGTCCAATCGAGCGCCTGCACGCGCGCCTCGTCGGCGCAATCGGCCGAGAGATCGAGGACCACCTTGCGGCTGTTCAACGCGCAGCCGGCCCATCGAACCGCACCGTCGGTGCCGGGGCTGTTCGCCAGCGCGCCAAGTCCGCGATAGCCGCGCGCTCCGCAGAACACGAACACGTACGGCGTGGTCCGCTTCGAGTCGTAGAAGCATTCGGTGCCGAACAAGTCGGTGTGTGACAGCTCCCAGCCGAACCGGCTCCCAAGCTCCAGCGCGTCGAGCACCTGATCGCCCGCCTCGAGAAAGTCGGGGCCCAGTTGCCGGCGTCCCTTCACCAGCGCGCCCAGAAAGCTGCGTCCCTTGTGGGCCAGCGGCGAGCCGAATGTGGTCGGTGCCAGCGCGATCACATGCTTCACACGGGCGCGCCGCTGCGCGGTCATGCCGCGCCGGGTGAGCCACGCGCGCAACACCAGCATACCGGTGGAATGCACCATGACATCGAACGGCTCATCGTCGGCCAGCCCCACACGCTGTCGCAACAGCTTGTCGAAGCCCTCGGCGATATCGCGCACCGACACATCATTGGTCAGTGATTCGTAGCTCACCGTGCACAGCTGCTCCGCCGTCCATCCGGCCTCGCGCAACACCGTGCGCCACCGAGCGAAGGCACTGCCATCGGCGCTGTAGCCGTGCAGCAGAATGAGCGGACGATCGGCCATGCGCGGTACCGTACGGCTAGCGGCTATGCGTCACGAGCCACGGCACGGCACGACGCACACCGTTCCCCACCATGAGCAGATGGCCTTCGTGACGGAACAGTTCGTACGTCGCCCCCGGCGTCGCCTTGGCGGCCGCTTCCACGCGCGCGGCGGGAATGATGCCATCGAGCTCCGCACCCACGAACAACGACGGCGGCGCGTTCGGCACCGTGATCGGACTGCCGCCGGCGAGCATCGCCACCGCAGCGAACTGCGCCGGTCGCGCTTGTGCCAGTCGTGCGGCCGCGCCGCCGCCCATGGAGTGCCCGATCAGGTACACCCGTGAACTGTCGATCCGGAATTCATTGCGCAGCAGCACCATGAGCTTATCGAAGTGTTCAGGTGTCATCCCGAAAATATCCGTTTTCGGGGACACGAGAATGAGCCGCTGCTCGGCGGCGAGCTTCGTGACAATCCCACCACCGTACGCATCGACGAACATGTTCTCGTCGCCACCGGCGCCGTGCAGCACCAGCAGGACGCCGACCGGCTTGCGCACATTCGCCGAGGGCGGTGCCACGATCCGCATGGGCACCAGGGCGTTGTTCGCCCCGCGATAGACACGCCAGAAATCGCCCACCAACCCGATATACGGATCGCGACCGCGCTCCAACACACTCACTTCCCGCGCGAGATCGCGTGACAGCTTCGCAGGATCGTTCAGGAACTCCGCGCTGCGCTCGGGCGACGGCACATCGACCAGCAGCTTCGCCCGTTCACGGGTAGACAACAGCGCCTGCGCCAGCGGCCCCGCACTGTCGACCACCGCCAATCGGGCCAGAAACTCGTCGCGCGCCGCACTCACGGGCGCACCGTTCAACGAGCGCGGTCCCACCGATGGTACCGGCGCCGCGGACGCGAGGCCGGTGAGCTGCACCGCAGCGGCGTCGATCGTGCTGACCGCGGCCGCGAACTGGCCGCTGAAGAAGCTCAATGCGGCGCGATCGACGGTGCGATTCACCTGCGCCCGCAGCGTGTCGGACAACGTCTTCGCCTGCTCGCGTTGCGCATAGGCGGCATCCACGCGCATGTACGCTGCGGCGAGATCGGCCCGCGTGACCTTGGCCGCAACCGGCGCCTGCGCCCAGACGAGCGCAGGGGCGCACCACACCGCAAACGCAGCAACCCTCGGTAGTATCGTCATGCGGGGAACAACCCGTCGATCGACAGGTACCGCTCGCCCGTGTCGTAGCAGAATGTCAGGACGCGCGCGCCGTCGGCCATGTCGGGGAGCTTCTGCGCCACGGCGGCCAGCGAACCGCCGCTCGAGATACCGACCAGAATCCCTTCTTCGCGCGCCGAGCGCTGCGTGTACTCGAACGCCGCTTCTTCGGTGACCTGAATCGCGCCGTCCAGCGTGTCACGATGGAGGTTCTCGGGAATGAAGCCCGGCCCAACCCCCTGAATACGATGCGGCCCCGGCGTACCGCCGCTGATCACCGGTGACTTCGCCGGCTCCACGGCGAAGGTCTTCATGGCCGGCCAATGCTGCTTCAAGACCTCGCTGCACGCCGTGATATGCCCGCCCGTGCCGACGCCCGTAATCAGATAATCCACGCCATCCGGAAAGTCGGCGAGAATCTCGCGGGCGGTGGTCATGGCATGCGCGCGGATGTTCGCCTCGTTGGTAAACTGCTGCGGCATCCAGGCGTTCGGCGTACTGGCCACGAGTTCGTTCGCCCGCTCGATCGCGCCCCTCATGCCCAGCTCGCGCGGCGTCAGATCGAAGGTGGCACCGTATGCCGACATCAGCTTGCGGCGTTCAATCGACATGGATTCCGGCATCACCAGCACCAGCGCGTAACCCTTCACCGCCGCCACCATGGCGAGCCCGATACCGGTATTCCCCGACGTCGGCTCGATGATCACACTGTCCTTCGTGAGGACACCACGCTGCTCGGCATCTTCGATCATCGCCAGCGCGATACGATCCTTGATGCTCCCACCCGGATTGGCGCGCTCGAGCTTCATCCACACCTCGACGCGCGGATCGAACAGGCGATGCAGACGCACGTGCGGCGTATGGCCGATGGTGTCGAGAATCGTGGAAACGCGCATGGGTGGGTGACGTGAGAGTGAGCGAACGGGGTTGCCGCCGAATGCCGGCCGACGGCTAGATGTGAAACTCGAGTCCGTCGTCCATCGGGCGCTGCTCTACCCGACTGGAGAACTGCACCACCGACCGTGGCGGCACCGACGCGGTGAGCCACACGTTGCCACCGATGATCGACCCGTCGCCGACCACGGTGCTCCCACCCAGAATCGTCGCGTTGGCGTACACCACCACATCGTTGCCCAGCGTAGGATGCCGCTTCTGGTGCGCCAGCTTCTTGCTCACGGCATGCGCGCCCAACGTGACACCCTGATACAGGCGCACCCGATCGCCGATGATGCTCGTTTCGCCGATGACCACACCGGTGCCGTGATCGATCGCAAACGACGCGCCGACCACCGCGCCCGGGTGAATGTCGATACCGGTTTCCCGGTGCGACCACTCCGACAGCAACCGCGGAAAGAGCGGGACATCCAGCCGATACAACTCGTGCGCCACGCGATGCACCGCCGTGGCGAGAAACCCGGGGTAGGCGATGATCACTTCTTCGAGACTCGCGGCCGCCGGATCGCCCGACAGGATCGCCTCCGCATCGAGCTGGAGCGATGCGCGCACATCAGGCAACCGGTCGAGAAACCTCGTCACGGTGCGTTCGACATCGGGTAGCATCGGCGCGATCGCTGCTCGCAGCAGCACCTCGACGTGCGCCGCTTCGTCGTCGACACCGGCCACCCCGATGCGCGACGGATGCGCGAACTGCGGGAACAGCAGGGCCAGCATGCCCCCCGCAAACTCCTCCGTCAGCGCCCGCAGCGGGCGCGGCGCATCGTGCGCGCGGCGTTCGGTGCGCAGCACCTCGAGAAACGTTGACCAGCGCGACGGTGCGCTACTCCGATCTGTCATGTGGAGCAATCTACAGCCGTTCCAGCGACGAGACGCGGAATTGCTCGGCTTCCGCCACGTAGCACTGCATGCCCACGGGAACCAGTCCGGCTCGCTTCATGAGCGCGCGATACCAGGATGCCGGCTTTGGCGGCGGCCAATCGGTGTCCCCTTCGAAGTGATCGTCCTTCGTGAACAGCTCGAGATAGGCCATGCCGCCGGTACGCTGCGCGACCTGCGTGATCCCACTCGTGAGTTGCGCAATCGACAAATAGTTCAGCATGCCGCAGCACACCACCAGATCGTACTGCTCGCGCAGATCGAGGCGCGCGAGATCCTCGATGCCGCCCTGCTGCAGATGCCGGCGCGCACCGAAGCGCGCCACCGCGTACGCGCTGGGATCAACCCCCTGATACGCAAGGCGGGGACGAAGCGCCCGCAGCGCCGGATACCAGTGTCCCTCGCCACACCCCACATCGAGCACGGTGCGCACGCGTCGCCCCAGCACCCACTCCGCCGTGTGCAACACGAACGATACCTGACGGGCCAGCTCAGCCGCTGTCTTCACGCGATGCGTCGGGTGCCGGTACCACTTGTCGAAGTACGCCGCGTCGTAACGTTCGCTCAGAGAATCCCCCAGAAGCCGCGGTCGATGTCGATGGCGAAGCGCCACTGCCCGTCACGCAAACCGCGCGCGACATCGGCCCGCACCAGATCGTAGAACAGCAACACCCCCACCCCCGCCGATGGCCGCAGCGCCGCCGTCGTGGGACGCTCGGGTGTGCCACTGGACGTCGCCAGCAGTTGCACGAACGGCGCGAGCGTGACGTGCGGCGGCGACTTCCCCCACCGGCTCAGCGGAATCGACGGCGCCGGGATCGGCTGCCGGAACTCGACGCGCTGCGACAGCATCGCGCGCGACCCGAAGGCGTGAAAGTCGTACCCCGGCGCCGACCACGGACCGCCGGCAAACACCAGCCACTGCGGCGGCAGATCACGTCCGCCGGCCACGCCGGCGAACGTTTGCAGAAACAGCGCGCGATCACCACCCAACGGCTTCGTGATCTGCACCAACCCCTGCGCGCGCCCCACCAGCGGCTGGCGCGATGGCGGCATCGACGAGCGATCGGCCGCAAGCGAATCCCCGTGTCCGTCGAACGCGCCGGCGCTCGCCTGCAGCGACCAGGTGCCGCGAGTGCCGCGCGCATCGGCGCCAACCCATCCGCCCGTCCCCTGCACCTCGGCGCGCACACCGGTGAGCTCCCATGCCGCCAGCGTCGGGGCAAAGCGCCCCGACACCGCATGCGCCTGCACCGACAACGGCCGATCACGCTCGTATGCCAGTCGCCACGTGAACGCACTCGTGGGCCGGCGACGCCAGAGCACGCCGGCGGCACGCGTCTCCACTTGCGTCGTGTAATCGCTGCCGAACAGCGCCGCCCCGAGCGAATTCGTCACGCCCGCCCGCTCGGCAAACGCGAGGTCGCGGTAGTCCCGCTCGGCGAACAGTTGCATCGTGGGCGTACGCCCGAACGCCGGCACCGGACCGATCGCGAGCTGTCCCTTCACCTGCTGGTCGCCAAACCCGTAGCGGACGCGGCCGCCCACCTGCACGCCGAGACTGCTGCGATGCGACGCGCCGATGCCGATCGCGAGCCCCTCCGTGCGTGAGAAGCGAGCGAGATCGCTGATGCCACGCCCCGTGACCGACGCCGTGGTGGGGCGCGAGAGCATCGAGCTGCGAATGGCGGCCTCGGCCTGCACGCGCGCACGAACGACGTCTTCGCTGCTCGCGATCTGTATCTCGGGTGGCAAGGCATCGATCACGCGGCCGGTGAACGGATACGCCTTGGCCGAATCGCGCGGCGCCGCACTCCACCGCGGTGACAACATCGTGCTTTGCGCGAGGCGTTCATTCACCGTGTATCCCGAAATTTCCCAGCGGCCGCGCACGATACCACGCACCGGAATGTCGAACCACGTACTGCCGCGCGACACTTCCACCTCCTGCCGGCGCGGCAGCCAGTAGCGTTCGCGCACCAGCCCGTTCTCGAGGGTGACCACCAGCGTCTCGATGCGCTTGTCGATGATCGCGGCCCGCGTGAATGTCATCGACAGCCGGACCACCGCGCCGGTTTCCCGATCGAGATACACCGAGCCCACCGCCGAGGGCTGTGACGCATCGCGCGGACGGAACTTCACCTCATCCACCACGATCTCGCGACCGGGAATGCGGATGCGCAGCGCACTCCCCATCGCGTATTCGTACAAGCGCGGCGCGAGCGCGGCGAGCGGATGCGGCACGTCGCGCACATCCTGTCCGTCGCCCAGTCGAATACGATCGGGCAGGTTGTCCAGCACCACGCTGTAGCGATCGCGATAATAGCCCACGTCGGCCGGCAGCAGCGTGGTGTCACGGCGACCCACCAGCCGCTGCGCACTGCGCCCCGGTTGCCACCAGGCGATGGACAGCTGCAGCTCTTCGCTCTGCACCACTTTGGGCGGAATGATCACCCCTTCGCCCAGCTGCGCCAGAAACGCCAGAAACCCATGGGCGCTGGCCGAATAGCTGAGCAGCGTGCTGTCGGCGAGCTGCACACTGCGCCGATCGATCGCACGACGCACCAGTGAATCCGCCAGCGCATCACGCCACGCCGCATTCCCACGGGCCGGCGCCGCCGCCGGCGTTTGCCCTTGCCCCGCCGACGGTCGCACCGGGATCGCGAGCGCGCACAGGACAACCGCCAGCGTCGCGACCACCGGTCGCGTGCGCCGCAGTGAGTTCAATGACATAGCAGGCTTTTCATGGCGTCGGGCAATCTAGCGGAAAATGCGCACGCCTGAACGTCGGCCCGGATGCCCATCGCGGATCATCGCCGCGTGGTCTGTGGGTTACCGGCGGGTCACTGGCGCCAGCAGCCAGCCACGGTAGCGCGCGACGGGAACGGCGCCCCCACCGTTGGCCACGTCGCGGTGCGGCAACACGACCAGATAACTCCAGCCGTACCGCCATGACGGGTCGGCGTTCGCGGGGGCATCGGGGCGTCGGGGTGCCCGGAAGGCGCGTCGTGCGATCACGCGCGCGGTGAGCGGCATGATCGTGCCGGTGGATCCGGTGAGCTGAACGACGGTGTTCACCGCCAGCGCCGGCATCCCCAGCCGGGTGCCCACGTGCAGCGCGTAGAGCGTGTCCGTGGCATGACCCGCACGCGTGCCCTCGATCCGCGGCCACGGGTGTTCGGCCGCGGTCGTGGCCACGGCCGGCATCGAGTCCGGCAGGAGCTGTACCCCGCGAAAGCGCGACACCAGCCAGCGATCGGGTGCATGCACCGATGGCGCCGTCTTCGGTGGCCGGGTCAGTGGTGCGGCGGTCATCGGTTGGGCCGTCATCGGCGGAGCGGGGAACACACGCGCCACCTCGGTGCCCGGCGCCACCACATCGATGCCCGCGCGCAGCGCGGCGTCTTCACGGACGGCGTAGCGCAGCAGCGCCTCGCGCTCGTGTCCCACTTCGAGCACCCGCACCAACGCCAGGCGGGTACCCACCGTGATCCATTCCGCGCGGGCCAGCGGGTCGCGCGCGGAGCGCGGCGTCGACGGTGCCAGCGACGTCCGCATCCGCGCTTCAAGCAGCGCCAACGGCGTGATTGGCCAGCCCTCCCGGAGCGCGAACATCGCCAGAGAATCGGCAATACGCATCACCCGCGTAGAGGCCGCCGGCGCCCATTCGCGCGGCACGGCGAAGGCATCCCGCGGCGTCGCGTCATCGAGCAGGACATCCGGGTGCAACCCACCCGTCGCCAGCGCGCCGTTCCCGGTGCGACGCGACAGACTGATCCCCGTGGGCGTGAGCCACCGCGCCGTCGTGAGCCGCACCGACAGGTCCTTCGAGAGCGTGACCACGCGCTGCACCACGCCTTTGCCGTAGGTGGTCGTTCCCACCAGCAGCGCGCGATGGTAATCACGCAAAGCGGCGGCCGTGACTTCGGCCGCGCTGGCGGTGTTGCCGTCCACGAGCACGGTGAGCGGCAGCGACGGCCAACGGGACGTAGGACGGCGGTGTGGTTGCGGCGCCCCGCCGCCGCGACCGGCCAGCGACGCGATCACCACCCCTCGGGGAAGGAAGAGTGCGGCGGACTTCACCCCTTCTTCGAACAATCCGCCCATGTTGCCGCGCAGGTCGAGCACGAGCGAGGTGGCCCCGCGCTGCAGCAACGACGCCACCGCCGCCTCCAGCTCATCCGCCGCATGCGACGTGAACGTGGCCAGGCGCACGTACCCCACCGAATCGGCCAGCAGCCCCTGTTCTGCAATGGCCGGCATATGCCAGCTCGTACGCCGCACCGTCAGGCGCAGCGTGTCACCGAACGGCGCACGCCACAGCGTCAGCACACTCGAGTCGCCGAACGTGCGCGTACGGTCGCCAGGCTTCTGCTTCCAGCCCTCGCCGACCGCGACGGCATCCACCATCAGGATGCGATCACCGGCACGGACGCCCGCGACGAACGCCGGCGAGCCCGGCGCCACGCGGGCCACCCCCGCCGCGTTCGGTTCACGGCGTAACGTGAGGCCCATGCCCTCCCCGTCACCCATCATCGAGCCGCGATAGCGCTGAATCCCCTCGGGACGAAGGAGCGCCGCGTACGGGTCGCGCAACTCGCGCAACATGCCCGTCACGGCGCGACGAATGAGTTCATCGCTCCCCAGCGAATCAATCGCATTCGCCCGCACCGAATCGATCGCCGTGGACAGCAGCTGCGCATCCGCCCACTCGTTCATCGTGCGCGCCCGGTGACCGCCGTACCACGTTCCCAGCGCAAACGCACCGGCCACCGCCGCCGCAAGCAGCGGCGTCAGCCAGTAGCGGCGGGCGGTATTCGGAACGGTCATGAGGTCTGGAGGACCGGTGGGATCGTCGGCGTGGTCACGCAGACCGTGTCGTACTTCACGAGTCATGCCGTGATCCGTTCTGCGCCGGAATGTCCGCGCACCGTCCTGTCGCCGCCTCGCGACTGTCCGTGATTGGAGACAGTTGCGCGGTGCCGTCGCCGGTACGGCGTCCGGCCGTGGCGACCCCGGAGCGCAGTGAACCGTCGCCACCGTCAGCACTTGCGAGCAAGGCGGCGCCCCGCGCGCCGGGGTGGTCGGTGCAATCCAGACGTGGCACCACTGATGCGCTACACCGCCGTACCTATTGCTCATTGGAGGAGCACATGACGCTGTATCGTTCGCGAGCATCTCGTGTCCGCCGCGCAGCCATCACCAGCTCGGTGTGTGCCGGGCTCTTCGTCGTCGCGACGCAGGGCGGTGCCATGCCGGCCACACCAACCGCGCACGTCGATCGCACGCTCTTCACGTGGACCGGGCGCGTGGATCGCGAAGTCTTGATTGTCGTGCGGGGCCGCGACGTGTTCACGCGCGGCTTCGATGCGGCGCTCCCCAGCCGGGCGCGCGTGCGTTCCGCACTCCCGCGCACCAGCGCCAACGTGGTCGTGCAGGTCAACGACGGACGCGGCGAGGTCGATGTCATCGTGCAGCCCTCGGCGCGCAACGACTACCAGGCCGTCGTGCGGGTTCGCGATCCGCGGGCCGGTGCCGACACCTACCGAATCACGGCCTACGTCGACGACCGTGGCGACGACGGCAACACGGGCAACGATGGCGGGTGGGGGCGCGGCGGCCGTCGTGACGGCGAGCGGTTTCCCGGGAACGGGAACGGCCGCGGCAACAACCGGAACGACGGCGACGGCTCGCTGAACTGGAGCGGACGCGTGGACAACGTGGTCGACATCCAGATCGCCGGCCGCCGGGTGGACACGATCACCCGCAACGGCGTCCGCGCCACGGACGTGAACGCCTCTGTCCGCGGTAGCGGACTCCCGAGCCGCAACGTGAACCTGCGGATCGATCAGCAGTCGGGGCGCGGCAGCATCACCGTCGTCCAGCAACCGAGCGCCTGGAACGGCTACACCGCGATCATCCGCATCAACGACGCCCGCTCCGGCGCCGCGTACTACGATTTCACCGCCGACTGGGAGTAGTGGCCCCCGGTCGCGGACAATGAAAAGCGGGCGGCTCCCCTAGGGAGTCGCCCGCTTCCTCATGCTCAAAACGCAGAACCCAGAACGCAGTACTGCAGTCATCAGAGGCGCCGGTCGGAATCGAACCGACGGTGGGAGATTTGCAGTCTCCTGCCTTACCACTTGGCGACGGCGCCTTAACGTGTTGCGCAACAAACACTTACAAACTTTTTGATTCCCCAGGCGTGTCAGGTCGGGGAACCGTGCGGGTAACGATTTCGCTCGGCCGTGGCTGAACAAAGAGTCTCCGACCAGCGCGGGAATGTAACCAGTCACTTGGGACCCGCACAACGTCTCACCGTCCTCATTGCATGTACAATTCAGTACCGTCCCACTTCCGTTTCGACCCAATCATCCGAGGGGTTCAGATGTCTGATGAAAAAAACCCGACCGACGAACCGCTCACTGACGCCGAGCTGGATGCGGTCGTGGGCGGAACAGGCGCGTGTACGCTCCACGGAGGCGTGGCAACGCCGCATTACGAAGACCGGAGCGACGGACGGTATCGCTGCGACGGGCGTGGCTGGTGGACAGATGGTGGTAGTGGTAGGGGCTGACGGGCACGACCGGATAACTGATACTGAAATGCGGCGAGGTTTTACGTAACT
>CANHNQ010000093.1 GCA_947462095.1 Gemmatimonadota bacterium | reverse complement strand
TGGGCTGCGGCGTTCTCGGCGCGCGCGCCCGGTGAAAAACGGTACTGGCTGATCAAGAGCGAGCCCGATGTGTTCTCGTTCGACGACCTGCTGGCGGCGCCGAAGCAGACCACCTGCTGGGACAGCGTCCGCAATTCGAGTGCGCGCAATTTCCTGCGCGACGGCATGAAGAAAGGCGATCTCGCGTTCTACTACCACTCCAACGCCGAGCCGTCGGCGATCGTCGGCATCTGCGAGGTGGTGCGCGAAGGCTATCCCGATCCCACGGCGCTCGATCCGGCGCATGACTACTACGACGCCGCGTCGAATGCCGACACGCCCACCTGGTTCATGGTCGACGTGAAGGCAGTGAAGAAGCTCGCGAGCCCCGTCGCGCTCCCCGAGATCAAGAACAGCGCGGCGCTCAGCGAGATGGCGCTGGTGAAGGTCGGGCGCTTGTCCGTGGTGCCTGTGCGACCCAACGAATGGGAAACCGTGATCGCCATGAGTGAAGGACGTTCGTAGCACGCATTTCACCCGCCTTGGAGGCTCCTGATGTCCCGTCTGTTCCGGCGATTCGGCGCGCTGTGCGCTGCCGCGATTGCCACCACCGCTCCGCTCATCGCCCAGGGACAAGGTGCCGCCCCCCGGGCCGGTGCGCGTGCCCCCGAAAAGCCGCTCCCGCTGGACGCCGGCCGCACCTTCTCGCTCGACACCCGCGAGGGCACCTGGCTGTCGCTCGACGTGAGCCCCGATGGCACGACGATCGCCTTCGACATGCTCGGCGATCTCTACACGATGCCCTTCGCCGGAGGCGACGCCACGCGCATCACCAGTGGCATGGCGTTCGATGCGCAGCCGCGCTTCAGCCCCGATGGCAAGTCGATCGTGTTCATCTCCGATCGGGAAGGCGCCGACAACGTGCACGTGGTGGACCTCGCCACGAAGGTCGTGAAGAGCATCACGCGCGGCAAGACGAACGTGTATCTGTCGGCCGAGTGGTCGCCCGACGGCAAGTACATCGTGGCCAGCAAGGGGGGATTCCGCGGGGGACTCCCCACGCTGTGGATGTATCACGCCGATGGCGGCAACGGCATGTCGCTCAACACGGCACCGGCGAACGCCGCACCGGGCACCGCGGTGCAGCAGGCCGGTGCGGCGTTCAGCGCCGACGGCAAGTCGATCTGGTATACGCAGCGCACCGGCGCCTGGAACTACAACGCGCAGTTCCCGCAGTACCAGATCTACGTCTACAATCGCGATACGGGTGAGCGCGAAGCGCAGTCGTCGCGCTATGGATCGGCGGTGCGCCCCACGCTCAGCCCCGACGGCAAGTGGCTGGTGTACGGCTCGCGCTACGAAGACAAGACGGGACTCCGGGTGCGTGACCTCGCCACCGGCGACGAGCGCTGGCTCGCGTACCCCACGCAGCGCGATGAGATGGAAACGCGGGCCCCGCTGGACGCGTTGCCGGGCATGAGCTTCACTCCCGATTCGAAAGAGCTGATCGCGAGCTACGCCAACAAGATCTGGCGCGTGGCGATCGATGGCAGCGGACAGACGGAGATCCCGTTCCGCGTGCAGGCCTCGATCGAGGCCGGACCGGAGTTGGCGTTCACGTATCCGATTTCCGACAGCGCGCAGTTCACGGTGCGGCAGATCCGCGACGCCGTGCCGAGTCCCGACGGCAAGCAGCTCGCGTTCATCGCGCTCGAGAAGTTGTACGTGATGGACTATCCCGGCGGCACGCCGCGTCGCGTGTCCACGCTGACCAGCATCGAGTCGGAGCCGGCTTGGTCGCCCGACGGCAAGTCGTTGGCGTGGGTCACCTGGGCCGACGACGGCGGACGCTTGTACAAGGCGGCCGTGTCGCCGCGTGCCGTGGCGCCGGTCTTGCTCAGCAAGGTGGTGGGCACGTTGCGGCAGCCAGTGTGGTCGCCGAACGGCACGCGCATCGTGCTCACGCAGACGGCGGCGCAGGGACGTCGTGATCAGACCGGTGTGACTACGCCCACCAACATCGTGTGGTATCCCGCGACGCCCACGGCGGCGGGTGGCAGTGAGCCCATTGTGATCGCGCGCGCGGCGGGACGCAGCATGCCGCACTTCGCCAAGGATACGTCGCGCATTTATCTGTCGTCGAGCGCCAACGGCCTCGTGTCGATTCGCTGGGACGGCAGTGACGAACAGCGACATCTGCGCGTGACCGGACCAGCCGCCGGCGGCAGCGTGGACGATCATGACGTGAACCCGTCTGAGCTCATGCTGCAGCGTGACGCCGAGGAGCCCAACACGCCGGGTCCGTCTGCCACGCTCACGCTCATGTCGCCGAATGGCGAGATGGCGCTGGCGCAGATCAATCAGGATTTTTACACGGTGGTCGTACCGCCACGTGGCACGCAGCCGTCGGTGAGCGTGGCCGATCCGAACACCGCCGCCGTGCCGGTCAAGCGGCTCACCGATATCGGTGGCCAGTTCCCGGCGTGGAGCAGCAACGGGAAGCGTGTGCACTGGTCGATCGGCAACGCGCATGTCGTGTACGATCTCGATTCGGCGGCGGCGCGTGACGCCGCGATCGCCGCCGCGCGCCGCGACTCCACGATGGTCGACAGTCTGCGCCCCCGCCCGTATGAGCCGGCCGAGAAGCGCGTGCTCGTGCAGGCCGCGCGCGACATCCCGCGCGGTACGGTCGTGCTGCGCAATGCGCGGATCATCACGATGAAGGGCGACGAAGTGATCGCACGCGGCGACGTCGTGATCGCGAACAATCGCATTACGGCGGTCGGGGCGGCGGGCAGCGTGACCGTACCGACTGACGCCACGTCGATGGACATGGCGGGCGCCACCATCATGCCGGGGTTCGTAGACACGCATGCGCACCTGCGCGCTGAGCGCGGCACGATTCACGAAACGCAGCCGTGGGCGTATCTGGCGAATCTCGCGTATGGTGTGACCACGACGCGTGACCCGCAGACCGCCACCACCGACGTGCTGACGTACCAGGACATGGTCGACGCCGGCCAGATCATCGGCCCTCGCATCTACTCCACCGGCCCCGGCATCTTCGATCGCGATCTCATCCGCGATCAGGAGCACGCGCGCAACATCCTCAAGCGCTACAGCAGCTACTACGACACCAAAACGATCAAGATGTACGTGGCCGGCGTGCGTCAGACGCGGCAGTGGATCATCAAGGCCGCGCGCGAGCAGCAGCTCATGCCGACCACCGAAGGCTCGCTCGACGTAAAGCTCAATCTCAGTGAGACGATCGATGGCTATCCCGGCCTCGAGCATTCAATGGGCATCGTGCCGTTGGGCTCCGACGTCACGCGTTTCATGGCATGGTCGAAGCGCACCTACACGCCCACGCTGCTGGTGAACTACGGCGGCCCGTGGGGCGAGAACTACTTCTACACGAAGGAGAATCCGTACGCCGACCCGAAGCTCCAGCGCTTCACGGCGTACGAGGAGCTGGCGCTCAAGACGCGTCGTCGCATGGCGTCGATGCCGGGCGGTGGCACGGCCGGCGGCTGGTTCCGCGATGAGGAGTACATCTTCCCGCAGCTCGCCACAGAAGCCACGAAGATTCTGCGCGCCGGCGGCCGACTTGGGATCGGCAGCCACGGGCAGCTGCAAGGCCTTGGCTACCACTGGGAGTTGTGGTTGATGGCGAGCGGTGGCATGACGCCGATGGAAGCCCTCCGCACCGCCACCGCGACGGGCGCGCAGGCGATTGGCCTCCAAGGCGACGTGGGTTCGATCGAAGTCGGCAAGCTGGCCGATCTGGTGGTGCTCGACGCCGATCCATTGGCCGACGTGCGGAACACGAACAAGATCAAGTACGTGATGAAGAATGGCCGCCTGTACGACGCGAATACGCTGGCCGAACTGTACCCGACCAAACGGGCGGGTCCGGTGGTCCCGAACCGTCCGATTGCGCCGACCACGAAGGCGGGCGCGAAGTAAGCCCGGCGGCCGGGCACCGAATTGTCAGACCCGGCGACCATCCTGGAGTCATGCGGCGTTGCGCCTGACTCCAGGACGTCGACGGGCGCTTCCCTCGTTAGCATCCCAATCATGAATGTGTACATCGCCCCTCGACTGGGGGTGCTGCGCGATCACCTTGTCGCGCGGCTGCGGGCCGCGCCGCTGCCGCCGCGCGACACCGAGATCATCGTGGTGCAGAGTCAGGGCATGCGGCAATGGCTCACCTTGGCGCTGGCCGATGCGCTGGGCTGCTCTGGTTCGGTCGAGCTCCCGTTCCCCGCGCGCTTCGTGCACCGGCTGGCGGCGTCGTTGGGGATGGCGGGGGACGCGTTCGACGCGTTCTCGCGCGAGGCGATGACGTGGCGGGTGGATGCGCTGTTGCGCGAGGTGAACCTGCGCGATCCGCGCTACGCGGCGCTGTCGCACTACCTGCGCGACGGGGACGACCGGATGCGCTTCGGGCTCGCGGCCCGCGTGGCGGCGCGATTCGATGACTATCAGCTGTTCCGCCACGATTTGCTCGAAGCGTGGGAGCGGGGAGAGCATCCCGTCGGTTCGCCCCACGAAATCTGGCAGGCGGCGCTGTGGCGTGAACTCTGTGCGCACGGCGCGGAGCATGGCGCGCGCCGCCTGACCCGCGTGCTGGCGCATGTGCATGCGGCCGCGCCGGGGTCGCTGTCGTTGCCCTCGCGCGTGTCGGTGTTCGGCATCAGCTCGCTGCCGCCGCGCGTGGTCGAGCTGCTGGCGGCGCTTGCGCGGCACACCGAGGTCACGGTGTACGCGGCGCTGCTGCCTGTGCCGCCGAGCTCCCACGGGCCGTCACCGCAGCTGCATCCGCTCGCCGCGGCGTTCGGCGGTCAGGGACAGGTGCTGCAGCGCCTGCTGGCCGAGCACGGCGCGACGATCGTACCGCTCCCCGAGGCGTCAGCCACACGCCCCGACTCGTTGCTCGCGCAGTTGCAGCAGGAACTCTCGGGCGCCGGTCAGGGCCACACCAACGGCACGGGCACACTCACGCTGGCCGCCAACGACGCATCGCTGCGCATTCATGCCGCGCACGGGAAGCTGCGCGAACTCGAGGTCATCCGCGACCAGCTCGGCCAGGCGTTCATGGCCGACCCCGCACTCAAGCCGCACGAGGTCCTGCTACTCGTGCCGGACATCTCCGAGTGGGCACCACTCGTGCAGACGGTGTTCGGGGCGAATGATGCAGGGGTCCTCATCCCCTTCACCGTGGCCGACCGACGGCGTCGCGATGAGTCAGTGGCCACCGCTGTGCTGCGCCTGCTGTCGCTCGAAGGCGGCCGGCTCACGCATTCCGAGGTGTTCGGCGTGCTCGAGCAGCCGGCCGTGTCCGCGGCGGCTGGCCTCGACGATCGGCAGGTGGAGTATCTCGCGCGGACCACGCGTGACGCCAACGTGCGCTGGGGCTATGACGACGAGGCGCTCGAACGCCTGGACGTGCCAACCACCGACATGCCCACATGGCGCACCGGACTCGATCGGTTACTGCTGGGGCAGATGGCGGGTGCAGTCCCCGAGCACGTGCTGGGCGCGCTCCCGCACGCCGGCGACACGCTGGGTGATCCGGCGGCGCTGGCGTCGCTCTCGCAGTGGGTCGACGCGTTCGCGATCACGCTGCGGTCGTGGAGGCAGCCACGCGCCATCGCCGGATGGACGGTAGAACTGTCGCGGTTCCTCGATGCGATGGTGACGCCCACCACCGCCGATGAACGATCGGGGCTGAATGCGGTACGTGCGGTCTTGCAGTCGCTGTCCATGACAGCCGAGCAGGCCGGCTACCACGCGCTGGTGCCCTTCAGCGTGGTGCGCGATTGGCTCGAGCAGGAACTCGCCGACGACAGCTTTGGCTCCGGCTTCCTGAGCGGCCGTCTTACGGTGGCCGCGCTCAAGCCGATGCGCAGCGTGCCGTTCAAGGTCATTGCCGTGGCCGGCCTCGACGATGCGGCGTTCCCTCGGCGCGACCGTCGGCCCGCGTTCGATCTCCTGTCCGGTACCGCGCGCGTGGGCGACCGCAATCTGCGGGACGACGACCGGCAGCTGTTTCTCGACCTGCTGCTGGCCGCCGAGTCGCGCGTGGTGCTCACGTACAGTGGCAACGATCCGCGCGACAATGCCGTGCGGGCCCCGTCCATCGTGATCGACGAGTTGCTCGATCATCTCGATCGTCGCACCGACGGCGGCGCCCGCGCGCATCTCGTCGTGCGGCATCCGCTGCAGGCGTTCAGCGCGCGCTATGTCAGTCCCGATGAGCCGTCGCTCATCACCTTCTCGCCGCTGGCCGGGACGGCGTCGGGCGCCGCGGCGGTCGATGGCGTGCCGTTCGTTGTGGATCCGGTACCCGATCCGGTGAATGCACAGCTGGCTGAGATCACCCTGCGGGACCTTACCGGCTTCTGGCGCAATCCCTCCCAGTGGTTTTGCGAGCAGGTGCTGCGACTGCGTCTCCCCGCGGCCGACGCCACCGAAGGCACCGACAGCGAGCGGCAGTGGCTGAGCAAGCTGCAACAGGGCGGCGTCCGCGCCGACATGCTGCGTGCCGTGATGAGTGGCGGTCGCGACGCCGAGTGGATGCGACGTCAGATGGTGGCCGTCGGCACGCTGCCGCCCGGACAGCTTGGAGTCTCATGGTTTACGCGCCTGGAAGACGAAGCGCGACCGGTTATCGAGGCGCTCCCCGTCGGTGCGCGTGTGAGTGCGGCGCTCACGGTGGTCGGTTCCGACTGGCGTATCACCGGTGCCGTCGAGGGGGTGATCGACGACGCCCGCTATGTGGTGCGCACGGGGAGTTTCGCGGCGAAGCATCGCATCGCGGCGTGGGTCGAGCATGTCGTGATGTGCGCGGCACGGCAGCAGGGGGCCGAGCTGCCGTGCACGACCGTACTGACCTATCCGGACGGTACACGAGCGTCCGCGATCGTCGAGTCGCTGCCTGAGGTGCTGGATGCGGTGTCGATTCTGGACCGATGGATCGGGCTCATGCGCACGGCCCGCCGGGCCCCATTGCCGTTCTATCCCGGCGCCGCGGATGCCTATCGTGCGGCGATGGTGCACAACGCCAAAATCACGCTGAATCCCAAGTCGCGAGCGAAAGAGCAGGTCGCGATCGACAAGGCGGCGCTCGCCTTCGTCGGGACCAACTTCGGCCCGGCCGGTGACGAGGCGGATCCCTATCTCCAGCTCTGCTTCCGCGACGCGCTGGCGTTCGACACGCACGTCGAAGAGTTCGAGCGCCTCACGGTCATGCTGTTCGGCGCGTCGTGGTCGTCACGCATGGTGGCGGGGGCCGGCGCATGAAGCCGTTCCATGCCCTCGACGTCTCGCTCGAACCGGGGATCACGCTGGTGGAAGCGAGTGCCGGGACCGGGAAGACCTTTGCGATCACGCGACTCGTGCTGCGGCTGCTGCTCGAGCGGAAAGTCGAGCATCTCGGACAGATTCTCGTAGTCACGTTCACCGAGAAGGCCACACAGGAGCTGATCGGCCGCATCCGCGCCGTGTTGCGCGATGCCGATCGGGTGTGGTCCGACACGCCGCCGCCGCGCGACGCCGGCAACGACGATCTGTTCGTCCTGCGTGAGCTGCATGGCAGTGCCGGCGCGCCCATCGTGCGTGCCGCCCTCGCCGCGCTCGATGAGCTGGGTGTGTCCACGATTCACGGGTTCTGCCATCGTGTGCTCTCCGAAAGCGCACTGGAAACGCGTGCGCCCTTCGGCGGGACCTTCCTCGAAGACGACACCGAGATTCTGCAGCGCCTCACACAGGATTGGATACGCCGCCGCGTGCTGCAGGACGAGGCGGCCGCCACGCTGCTGGCCGCTGCCGGCGAAGATCCGCTCACATGGATCAAGCATCTCGTCCGGCCGTATCTGCGGCATCCCCGGACCACCATCGAAGCGGGCCACGAGTTTGCACCGCAGCTGGTGGCCGACTTCGTGCGCACCGTGTCGAAGGCGTTCGAGCAGGAGAAACGGCTGCGGCACCTGATGGGCTTCGACGATCTCCTGCGGCGTCTGCACGACATTCTGCGCGACGAGGGCACCGAGGGGCCGCTCGCGGTGCGTATTCGTGAGCGCTTCCGGGTAGCCCTGATCGACGAGTTTCAGGACACCGATCCCACCCAGTACCCGATCTTCTCCACGGCATTCCATGGCTGTCCACTGTTCCTGATCGGCGATCCCAAGCAGTCGATCTTCGCGTTCCGGAACGCCGACGTGCATGCCTATCTCAAGGCCGCGGCCAGCATCGAACGACGCTACACGCTGCTCACGAACTACCGCAGCACCGATGCGATGGTGCGCAGCGTGACACAGCTGTTCCGGAACCATCCGCAACCCTTTGCCTGCGCCGCTGAGTTGATCGGCATTCCTGCGGTCACCGCGGCGGATCGCGTCCGCGTGCCGGATGCCCTCACCACAGACACCAAGCATGCGCCGACACATGCACTGCAGTGGATGTGGGTGGGCACCGAGTACAACACGTCCAAGAACGGCATTGCGAAAGACCGTGGTGCCACCTTGGCCATTCGCGCCGTGACGGTGGAGATGCTACGCCTCCGGAACGCCGGCCTGGGCGCCGGCGCCATGGCGGTGCTGGTGCGGACCAACGCCGAAGCGCAGGAAGTCAAAATGTCGCTCGATGCGGCTGGCATTCCCTGCGTCGTGGGGGCGAATCAGGACGTGTTGGCCAGCGACGAGGCCGGTGAACTGGTGCGGATGGCGGAGGCGATCGCCTCGCCGCGCGACGGCGGAGCGGTGCGGGCGGCCATGGCCACGCGCCTATGGGGATGCGACGCCAGCACCGTTGCCGACACACTGCGCAACGATGGCAACGGCGCCGGGAGCGGCATCGTTGACCGCTTGGTGCAGGCGCGAGCCATGTGGTTGCGCCACGGTGGCGCCGCGGCGCTGGCCTGGCTGCTGAATGAGTGCGGCGCCACCGCGCGGCTGCTCTCGCTGCACGGCGGAGAGCGCCGCGTCACCAACGTGCGGCACGTGCTCGAGCTCCTGCAGGAAGCCGACGCGGTGTCGCGACTTGCCCCCGACGCGGTGCCGGGCTGGATGGCAGACGAACGCGCGTCGGCGATCACGCCGGAACGACGCGAGATCCGGCTGGAAAGCGACGTCGATGCCGTGCAGATCCTCACGATTCACAAGGCGAAGGGGCTGCAGTGGCCCGTGGTGTTCTGCCCCACGCTCTGGCGCACCAAGTCGTTCGCGCCGAAGGCGCTCGATGTGCCGTATGCACTCACGCCGCTCGATGACGGCATGGTGCTCGACATCGGCTCGCCGCTGCAGGCGCAACGCATCGGACACAAGGCGCTCGAGCAGCTCGGCGAGGATCTGCGCCTCACGTACGTGGCGCTCACCCGCGCCGAGTCCCGCTGCTACGTGACGTGGGGCAACTTCCTCGATGCCCCGGCGTCGCCGCTGGGGTGGCTGCTTCAGGGGGGCGGCGACACCGTCGACCGGGAGGCCCTCAATACACTCATCGCGGCGAACGCCGACACGATGGCCAGTTCCGAGATCGCGCTGCACGCGGCCGATACCCCGACACCGCTCCCGTCCACGCCGCCCGCCCAGCGTGCGCCGCTCGCGTTCGCCCCCGCGCCGGGACAGCTCACCGTCTGGCGCAGCAGCAGCTTCACGATGCTCACCCGCAACGTGTCGCACGTGGACAGTCGCGATGTCGACGACGTGCTGCAGTCAGATGAGGCACGGCGGACCGCGGCGCATGTCTCCGGCTTCCGTGGCGTGCCGGCCGGTGCCGATATCGGTAACGTGTTGCACGGACTCTTCGAACACACCGACTTCACCACGCCGGCCGCCACCACCGAGGCCGACGTGCAGAGCGCCTTGCGGGCGTATGGGGTGCAGGCGCCATCCAACGGCCGGTGGACGTCGGCGCACATCCGCGAGATGATCGGCACGGTATGCCGCGCCGTGATTCCCGGTGCCGGCTTCGCCCTCACGGCGGTGCCGCCCGCGGCCACCCTGCGCGAGTGGCGATTCTCGATGCCGGTGCGCGACTTCTCGATCGCCGCCGTCGCGAGCGCCCTCGACACGCACGGATCGGCGCATGCGAAGGGCTACGCGCCGTTGCTGCGACGACTGCGCGATGACGAGTTCCGCGGCTATCTCACCGGTTCCATCGACCTCGCCTTCGAGCACGATGGGCGTTGGCACATCCTCGACTGGAAGTCGAATTGGCTGGGGGCCAACGACGGCGACTACGCGCCGGACGCGCTCGGGCACGCCATGCACGCCGCGCACTACACGTTGCAGTATCACGTATATCTCGTGGCGCTGCACCGGCACCTGCGCGCACGGCAGCTCGGCTACGACCCGGCTCAGCACTGGGGGCAGGTGACCTATGCGTTCCTGCGCGGGATCGACGCCTCTGGGGCTGCCGGGTGGTTCACCGATACCCCCACACCCGCGCTGCTGCACGCGCTCGATCACGCCTTCGGAGGCACACCATGAGCGTGACCATGAGCGCTGGCACCGACCTCTCGGCGTTCTTCGATGCGGCGGTTGAGCAGCAGCTACTCGCCACCCACGACCGCGTCCTTGGCGAGCTCACGCTCCGCCGAGCTGGCGCATCCGGTGACGCACGGGTTGACGCGTTGGTGCCCGTCGCCGTGGCCGTGGCGCTGCTCGGGCGAGCCCGCGACGATGGGCACAGCGCCCTGTCGCTCGCCGATCTCGCCGCCGAAGCCACCGAGCTATCGCGCGACGTCCTCGCGGTCGGCGCTGATGGCGCCCGTGACACCAGGATCGATGCCATCGGTGCACTGTTGCACGGCCGTGATGCCGGATGGTGGCGTGCCGCGTTGGACGCCGTCCCCTCGGTGGTGCGTGGCGCAGCGGCGCCCACGGCCGCGGGGCACGCGGCGTCCCCGCTGGTGCTGCACGGCGCGTTGCTGCAGTTCCGCCGGTACTTCGAGGCCGAGCGGCGGATTGCGGCGCGCATTGACGCGTCGTTGGCGCAGGGCGACTCCACATTCCGCGTGATCACCGGCGGCCCCGGTACCGGAAAGACCACGCGCATCGCGGAACTGCTCGTGGAAACGCTCGAGCGCACGCCGCTGCTGCGCGTCGCGCTCGCGGCGCCCACGGGGAAAGCGGCGGCTCGGCTCTCGGAGTCGGTCCGCCGCCGTTTGGACGATATGACGGCCTCGCCCGAGGTGCGCGCGCGCGTGCCGCAGAGCGCGCAGACGGTGCACCGCTTGTTGGGCTATCAGCCTGATCGCGATCGCTTCTGGTCGCGTGCCGGCGTGCCGCTGCCGTATGATCTCGTCATTCTCGACGAAGCGAGCATGGTCGACGTGCTGCTCATGGACGCGCTCATGAGCGCGCTCCCCGCGCACGCCACGCTGCTGCTGGTGGGTGATCATGATCAGCTGGCCAGCGTGGATGCCGGTGACGTGCTCGGGGCGATCTGTCGCGTGGCGCATGATCTCGGGGCCGGCCATACGCTGCACGAGCGCGTGCTCCGGCTCACGCGCAGCTTCCGGTTCGAACAGCACCCGGCCATCGGTGATGCGGCCGCGGCCATTCTCGCCGGCGACGCAGCGGCCCTGTTGGGGGTCGTGCGCGATGCCACGCGCACCGATGTGCGCTGCGCGCCTGCGCCGCACGATCGCGCCGAGTTGCTGGCGCTACTGGTACCGCATCTCCAGCGGTGTCTCGCGGCCGACTCGCCGCGGGCGGCTCTCGAGGCGCTCGATGGATTCCGCGTCCTCTGCGCCGAGCGCGAAGGGACGTGGGGGGTGTCCGGGATCAACGCCGAAGTGGAGCGGTGGCTGCGCACGCAGGGGACGACCATCCGCGAACGCTGGTATCATCGCCGTCCGGTCATGGTGATGGCCAATGACTACGGCACGCAGGTGTTCAACGGCGACGTGGGGGTGGCGTGGGAGGCCGACGGCGAGATGCTCGTGCACTTTCCGGCGCCGGAAGGCACTACGCGCGCGATCCAGCCGGCCCGATTACCGGACACACAAACCGCATGGGCGATGACGGTGCACAAAGCGCAGGGCTCGGAGTTCACCCGCGTGATCGTGATGCTGCCGCCCAAGGGCAGCCGCGTGCTCGGACGCGAACTGCTGTACACGGCTGTCACCCGGGCCCGCAGCCATGTGCTGATCGTCGGCGACGAATCGGTCATGCGATCGGCGGTCTCGCGCACGGTGCGTCGGGGCAGTGGACTCGAAGCGCTGTTGCACGCGGGAGCGGCGCATGGGTGATCCCATCGCCCTCCTCACCTTGGTGTGCGCCGCGCTGGCGGTCGTGCTGTTGCTCGTGCAGCTGCTGCGCACGGGCGCGGCCGGCGCGAACGCCAGTGCCGATCCCGAACTCGCGCGTCGTGAACTCCGCGAAGAGCTGCGCAGCGCGCGAGACGAATCGCGGGCATCGGCGCGCGAACTGCGCGAAGAAGTCACCAAGTCCATCGAGGCCACGCAGACCTCGCTCGACCGCGTGCGCGGTACGCTCGATCAGCGGGTGCGCGAGTTGCAGGAAGGCAACGAACGCAAGCTCGACGAGATGCGTCGCACCGTCGACGAAAAGCTGCACGACACCCTCGAAAAGCGACTTGGCGAATCATTCAAGCTCGTCAGCGATCGCCTCGATACCGTGCACAAGGGACTGGGCGAGATGCAGCACCTCGCCACCGGTGTGGGGGATCTCAAGCGCGTGCTCACCAACGTGAAGGCGCGCGGCACGTGGGCCGAAGTGCAGCTCGGCGCCATTCTGGAGCAGGTGCTCACCCCCGATCAGTACGACAAGAACGTGTGTATCCGGCCAGACACTGCCGAGCGCGTCGAGTTTGCCGTACGGTTGCCGGGACCGCTCGACGATCCCGCCGCCTGCGTATGGCTGCCGATCGACTCCAAGTTTCCGCAGGAAGATTGGCTGCGGTTGCAGGACGCGTCAGATCAGGGAGACGTGCCGGCGGTGCACGCGGCCAGCGACGCGCTCATCCGCACCGTGCGCGGGTCGGCGAAGGAGATCCACGACAAGTACGTGCATCCGCCGTCGAGTACTGATTTTGCCATCATGTTTCTCGCCACTGAAGGACTGTTCGCCGAAGTGCTACGGCATCCGTCGGTGGTAAGCGATCTGCAGCAGCAGTATCGCGTGGTGGTGGCGGGTCCGACCACGCTGGCGGCGATTCTCACCAGCCTGCGCATGGGCTTCCAGACGCTGGTGGTCGAGCAGCGCGCCGCTGAAGTGTGGCGCGTCCTCGGCGCGGTGAAAACCGAGTTCGGCAAATTCGGCGATGTGCTCGACAAGGTGCAACGCCAGCTCAACACCGCCAGTCGCACCATCGAGGAAACCGGTCAGCGCAGCCGCGCCATGGAGAAGAAGCTGCGCTCCGCCGAACGGTTGCCCGAGGCGGAAGCGGCGATGGTGCTGGAGTTGCCGGTCGGCGATACGACTGACGCTACCGACGCGTCTCTCCCACAATGAGTTCGTGCGCCGCGCCCTTCGTGCCATGGGCGCGGCTCTGCTCGGTGGTGACCGTGAGTCCGTTGCGGCGCAGCGCCTTCGCAAACGCCGGATCGGCGTCGGCCGACCAGTAGATCACGCGTCCACCGGGGCGCAGGGCGCCGATCGCCGCTTGTATTCCGCTGTCGTTGTATAGTTTGGCGTTGCCTTTGGTGGTCAGCGACTCGGCCCCGTTGTCCACGTCGAGCATGATGGCGTCGAACACACCGGGGTGCGCGCGGAGCAACGGCAGCACGTCGCCCTGCCGGATGTCCACCCGCGGGTCGTCCATCGCGGCGCCGGACAGGGCATACTCGGGATTCCGGTTCCAGGCGATAACCTCGGGCACGATCTCGGCCACCATCACCTGCGCGTCGGGGCCGAGGCGCCCGAGTGCGGCGCGCATCGTGAAGCCGAAGCCGAGTCCACCCACCAGCACGCGCACCCCCGGCTGCTCGGCCAGACCGCGGCAGGCGAGTTCGGCCAGCTGCACTTCCGACTGCGAGCGGCGCGTCGACATGAGCTCGATGCCATCGATGCGCAGCAGGTACGCGCCGTCGTGGCGGTACAGCGTGAGGACGGTGCCATCAGGGGCGGCGGCTTCAGCCAGACGTTCGTAGGGCTTCACGGAGGACTTGCTGGCACAGTGTGAGGGGTCGAGCTTGCACAGACGGCGTATGGATAGCGAAGTGTATCACCGCTGGCGGCCGTTGCGGGCTCAGGATGACCTCCCGACCGAGTGAACGACTGATGAACCAGACGCCCGTGACGTTGCATGCCATTTCGATGGCGGATCTGGAGGCCGTGGCCGCGCTACACTCTGCCAGCTGGCGCAGCGCGTATCGTGGTATTCTCTCCGATGCCTATCTCGACGGCGATCTGCTCACCGACCGTCGCGAGGTGTGGCATCTCAAGCTGTCGATGATGACGGATCGGGCGTTCGGTTGGCTCGCCCGGCACGATGGCGAGCCGGTGGGCTTCGCC
>CANHNQ010000092.1 GCA_947462095.1 Gemmatimonadota bacterium | reverse complement strand
GGGCATGGTGATGCCCTCGTTGAAGCGACTGGCGACGACGACAATGCGGCGACCTTCACCGCGCGGACTACCGTTGAACTCGGCCATCAGGAATACGTCTCAGATTGCGAACAGGTGACCGAGCTTGGTGCGCTTCGTTTCAAGATACGAGGCGTTTTCGTCGGTTGAGGGAGCTTCGATGCGGACACGGTCCTTGAGGATCAGGCCGTAGCCATCGAGGCCCACGAGCTTGCGGGGGTTGTTGGTGAGCACGCGAATGGACTGCACACCCATATCGAGGAGAATCTGCGCGCCGATGCCATAGTTGCGCAGGTCGTCCTTGAAGCCGAGCTGCTCATTGGCTTCGACAGTGTCGGCGCCTTTGTCCTGCAGTTCGTACGCCTTGAGCTTGTTGAGCAGCCCGATGCCGCGCCCTTCCTGATCGAGATAGACAATCACGCCTTTGCCCTCGGCCTCAATCATCTGCATGGCCGTATCGAGCTGCCAGCCGCAATCGCAGCGACGGGAATGGAAGACGTCGCCGGTGAGGCACTTGGAGTGCATGCGCACCAGCACGCCCTCGCCCTGCGCCACGTCGCCGAAGGCAATCGCGATATGCTCACGCGCGTCGACATCGTTCGTATAGCCCACGATGCGCCACTCGCCGTAGGCGGTGGGCAGCCGCGCTTCGGCCACGCGATGCACCAGGCGCTCGTGCTTCAGGCGATACGCCACGAGTTGCGCGATCGTGATGAACGTGAGGCCGTGCGCCTTCGCGAAGACTTCGAGCTGCGGACGACGCGCGGTGGTGCCGTCCCTGTTCAGGATTTCGCAGATCACGCCGGCCGAGCGCAGCCCGGCGAGCCGCGCGAGATCGACGGCCGCCTCGGTGTGTCCCACGCGCTGCAGGACACCACCATCGCGCGCCCGCAACGGATGAATGTGTCCCGGCACGCGCAGGTCGGCGCGCGTGCTGCTGGGATCGACGGCCACGCGGATCGTCGTGGCGCGATCGCTGGCGCTGATGCCCGTGCTCACGCCGTACTTCGCCGCGGCGTCGATGCTCACGGTGAAGGCGGTATGCATGGCTTCCGTGTTCTCGTCGACTTGCATCTCGAGTCCGAGATGGTCGGCGAGCGCATTCTCCATCGCGAGACAGATCATGCCCTTGGCGTCGAGCATGAAGTTGACCATCTCCGGCGTCACCTTTTCCGCGCCGCACACGAGGTCGCCTTCATTCTCGCGATCTTCGTCATCGGCGACGATGACGAACTTGCCGGCGGCGATGTCGGCCAATGCCTGCTCGACCGTGCCGAAGGTCATCTCCTGCGCCGCTTCGCCCGCTGTCGCGCTCGCTCCCGCGCTCGCTGTCGCGTCCGCTGCCGTCATACGACTTCAACCCCCGCGCTGCGCCATGGCGTCAGCAACCGTTCGACATGCTTTGCGAGCACATCGGCTTCGACATGCACCCGGTCGCCGGCGACGAGTTCGCCGAGCGTGGTGTGCCGTTTTGTGTATTCGATGATCGACAGCTGGACGCCGTCGTCGTGCAGCGCGTTCACGGTGAGGCTCACGCCGTTCACGGTGATGGAGCCATGCGCAACCATGAGAGGACGCAGCGCAACCGGGAGCACCAGATCGACGAGCCAGGCATCGCCCTCCTGCGCGGTGCGCGCGACGACCCCGAGGTCGTCTACGTGTCCGAGCACCAGATGACCGCCAAGGCGATCCCCGAGGCGCATCGCCCGCTCGAGGTTGACCTGCGCGCCGGTGTGCCACGCATGAATCGTGGTGCGACCGAGCGTGGTGATGACGGCGGCGACGGTGAACCACCCGGTCCCGTCGTCATTCGCGCCATGCTCGCGCACGGTCAGGCACGCGCCGTTGACGGCGATGCTCTCGCCGTCGACCAGGTCGGTATAGCGGCAGCGGATACGCAGTTCGCGCCCGGCCGGCGTGTCGGCGACGTGGGTGATCAGACCCATGTCGTCCACGAGCCCCGTGAACATCCTCTCGTCAGTCTCCAGAAACAGCGTAGACGGTCATCAGGTCGGCACCCAGTGCCTTCCGCTCCACGACGCGAAACCGCGGCGCCTGTTCGGCCCGCTGCGACGGAAACGCCGCGAACGCCGAGAGTGCGCCGGCGCCGAGAATGACCGGTGCCTGCAAGATAACCAGTCGGTCGACGAGATCGGCGGCCAGGAGCGAAGAACCCAGCGTGGCTCCCCCTTCCACCAACAGATGGCGGATGCCTCGGGTGCCCAACTCGTGCATCGCGGCCGCCGCCGTGGGGGCGGCGAGCACGTCGACCCCAGCGCTGCGTAACACGGCTTCCGCCCCCGGCGCCGAGCCATCGGTCACGTCGAGCACGGGAAGTTCGCGGGCCGACCGGGCCAGGCGGCTGCCGATCGGCAGACGGGCGGTACGGTCGAACACGACCCGCAGCGGCGCGCGGCGCGGCGCCGGCGCATCCCGAACCGTCAGCGCGGGATCGTCGGCGAGGACGGTACCGATTCCGACGGCGATCGCGTCGCTCTCGGCCCGAAGGCGGTGTACGGCGGCGCGCGCCTCCTGGCCGGTGAGCCACCCCGGCTGGCGCGAGGCGTCGACGATGGCCCCGTCGATCGAGACCGCCAGCTTCAGGGTCACGAAGGGACGATCGGCGCCGCGAGCGGCGAAGAAGAACGGCGCGTTCTGGTCGCGGGCCTCCGCCGCGAGCACGCCATCGCCCACCTCGATACCGGCCGCCACCAGGCGGGCCGCCCCGCCGGCGGCCTTGGGGTTGGGATCATGGGCCGCGAACACCACCCGCGACACCCCCGCCGCGATCAACGCCTCAGCGCACGGCCCCGTCTTGCCCGTGTGGTTGCAGGGCTCGAGGGACACATAGGCGGTCGCCCCGCGTGCGCGCGCCCCCGCCACGCGAAGGGCGGCGACCTCGGCGTGGGCCTGCCCATATTCGGCGTGCCAGCCTTCGCCGACGACCTCGCCGTGCAGCACGATGACGGCGCCGACCTTGGGATTGGGCGACACGCGTCCTGCTCCGCGCTCGGCGAGTTCGAGGGCGCGACGCATGAAGCGCACGTCGTCGGCCGAGGGGGCCGCGACGTGCGCTTCAGGGGACGCGGGCCACGGCCCGCTAGAGGCGGAAGGCGATGCCGAGCGATCCGTAGCGATACCCTTCATCGGTCTTCCGACCGCCGAATTGATTGAGGGTTTCCCGTATCGTGCCTTGGCTGGACCAGCCGTACTCGCCGACGATTCGGGCGATGCCGAGCCCGAGTGAGCCGTTCACGAACGCCGTGTTGCGCGTGGTGCTGTAGCGCAAATCGGGGAGCGCAACGCTGAACCGCTGATTGGCACCAAGTACGGTCTCGTTAACCGCGGCGCGCATGGATGCCGACCCTTCCATCGCATCGCGACCAACGCCGGCGGCGATGCCGAATATCGCCACGCGCTTGCTGGCGACAATGCGAATGGCGTTGGACGTGACCGAGGTCCCGCTGACGGTGAGCGTGTCGTTGTTCGCACGATAGCCCAGATCGACGGTGGGCATCTTGCGCCGCATGTAGCTCACGCTGAGCCCGGGAATGAACGACGACTCCTGGAGCACCCCCACACGTACGCCGTACTGGAAGGCGACGCCGCCGTCTTTGGGGGCGACCTCGAAGTCGGGCTGCCTGACCGTGGGGAGATAGGACGCGCCGAGGAGCACGTCGACCCCGAGCGTGTTGGTGAGACCGA
Organism: Gemmatimonadota bacterium; assembly: GCA_947462095.1. Lineage (GTDB taxonomy): Bacteria > Gemmatimonadota > Gemmatimonadetes > Gemmatimonadales > Gemmatimonadaceae > Gemmatimonas. The sequence goes on along the minus strand of CANHNQ010000092.1, from coordinate 11,022 downwards.
GCGGAATCCCGGGAAAGAGGCCGATCGCTGCGTCGGCCGACGGGAGCGGAATCGGCGTGCGGGCGGCCCCGAAATCAGAGCCGGCCGCCTGACCGGTGACGCGGATGGGCACCGCGTTATCGGGAAGTCGGCCATCCACCGCGCTCACGCGCACTGAGAACGCGCGCTTGGGCCATCCACCCAGCGTACCGCCCTCGCCGAGCACGGGATTACCCGACGACACAGCGATGCCGATCTGCGGCACGACGAACCCGAAGAGGTCGCGCCCCTTCTGACAGGCGTCGGCCCCGGACGCGACCGAGGGCGTGACGGTGCACGGCCCCGACGTGGTCTGTGCGGCGAGCGACGCGCCCTGCACTGCCCCGACGACCGTGAGCACGACGGCCGTGATGGCCGCCACGCGCGGCCGACGGCTCCTCACGTGATCACTCCGTCCAGGCGCACGCGGCCGGTACCGGCAACGACCGTTCCGCACTCCCAGGCGTCGATGCCGCATGCCGCTGCGCGCGACGTGATGTCGCGCACCGTGTCCTGTGCCGTGATCACGACCATGCCCACTCCCATGTTGAAGGCCCGGAACATCTCGAGTGGAGCCACCGCTCCGGCCTCTGCCAGTACCCGGAAGGTGGAAGGGACGGTCCACGTACTCGTGTCGACGGCGGCATCAAGTGTTTCAGGGAGCGCACGATTCAAGTTGCCCGGCAGGCCGCCGCCGGTGATGTGCGCCATGGCGTGCACATGGCCGAGCACCGGCTTGAGGCACTGCAGATACGAGCGGTGCACCTTCAGCATGACGTCGGCCACCGTCGCGCCGCCGGCATCGGGGAAGGCGTCGTGCACACCGAGGTGGAGTCGATCGCTGATGATGCGACGTGCCAGCGAATACCCGTTGGTGTGCAGCCCATCGCTGGCGAGCGCGACCAGCGCATCGCCTTCGCGCACGTTCGCGCTGGTGATGACCTGCGACTCTTCGACGATCCCGACGATGAAGCCGGCGAGATCGTAGTCGGGCGGCGTATAGACGCCCGGCATCTCGGCCGTTTCACCGCCGATGAGGGCACAGAGATTTTCGCGACAGCCCGCGGCCACGCCCGCCACCACGCCTTCGACGACATGCGGCAACAGCTTGCCGAAGGCCACATAGTCGAGAAAAAACATCGGTACCGCGCCCTGCACGAGGATGTCGTTCGTGCAGTGATTCACGAGGCAATGCCCGATCGTGTCGTGGCGATCGGCTTCGATGGCGATCTTGATCTTGGTGCCCACGCCGTCGGCGCTCGAGACGAGCAACGGCGCGCGATAGCCCTCGGGCACCCGGAACATGCCACCGAAGCCACCGAACGCGCCGCGCGCGCCCGCCGTCATCGTGGATTGCACGAGCTTGGCGAGCCGATGCTTCGAGTCTTCGGCGGCGTCGATGTCAACGCCGGCCGACCGGTACGTGAGCGGGGTGTCGCCGGACGTACTCACGCGCGGAGCTCCTCATCGAAGGCCACGAGCTGGCGGAACTCCTGCACGCGCGCGTCGATATCGGCCCGCGTGATGTCGAGCAGACGGCCGTTCGAAAACTTCTCGACGGCGAACGAACCCATCGCCGAGCCGACCACGACGGCACGCCGCATGGACGCGTCACTCAGGTCACCGCTGGCCGCGAGGGACCCGATGAAGCCGCCGGCGAACGAGTCACCGGCCCCCGTGGGATCGAACACCGACTCCAGCGGATACGCCGGCGCGAAGAACACGCTGTCGCGCGTGAACATGAACGCGCCGTGCTCGCCCTTCTTGATGAGCACGTGCTTCGGCCCCTTGTCGAGAATCCAGCGCGCCGCCTGCACGAGGTTGGTGTGCTCGGTGAGCTGGCGCGCTTCGCCGTCGTTGAGCGTGATGAGATCGACGTGCCCGAGCAGTTCGATGAGTTCGGGGCGCCGCGATTCGATCCAGAAGTTCATCGTGTCGCAGGCCACGAGCCGCGGCTTCTCCACCTGCTCGAGCACCTGCAGCTGCAAGCGCGGGTCGATGTTCGCGAGGAACACGAAGGGCGCCTTGCGGAACTGCTCGGGAATGTTGGGGCGGAAATTCGAAAACACGCCGAGATGCGTCTCGAGCGTTTCGGCCGAATTCAGATCGTGGCGATAGCGCCCACGCCAGCGGAAGCTGGAGCCGCTCACTTTTTCGAGGCCGGCCAGATCGACACCGCGATCGGCCAGCGGCTGCAGCAGTTCGACGGGATAGTCGTCGCCGACCACACCAACGAGCTGGACGGGCGCGAAGTGCGACGCCGACGACGAGAAGTAGGTGCCCGATCCGCCGAGTACATCGTCGGCCCTGCCGAACGGCGTCTCGACGGAGTCGAGCGCGACGGACCCGACAACGAGGACCTGGCTGGCGGTACTGGGGAAGCTGCTCACATACGCTCCGGCGCGGACAGTCCGAGGATGCGCAAGCCGGCCGCGATGCCGAGCTGCGTGGCACGGGCGAGCACGAGGCGCGCGCGCGTGATGGCCTCGGGTTCGCCGAGGACGTGATGCTTGTGGTACCAGGTGTGCCCGGCCCGCGCCGTCTCCAGCAACCAGGCCGCAACGCGATGCGGCTCGAGATTGTCGGCGGCGCCCTTTACCGTGGCCGGGAAATCGAGCAGCTGCTTGACCAGCTCCTGCTCGGCCGGCTCGGACAGCACGCCCAGATCGACGCCGTCGCCGGTGACCGTCGTCGCGTCGATTTCGCCCACGCGGAAGATGCCGCACATGCGCGCGTGCGCCATCTGCACGTAATACACGGGGTTTTCTTCCGACTGACTGCGCGCGAGGTCAACATCGAACACGAGCTGCGAGTCGCCCTTGCGCATGAGGTAGAAATAGCGCACGGCGTCACGGCCGACTTCGTCGATGAGATCACGCACGGTGACATACGATCCGGCGCGCTTGGAGATCTTCACTTCCTCGCCGCCCTTCATGACGGTCACCATCTGGTGCAGCACGTAATCGGGATAGCCCTTGGGGATCCCGATGTTGAGCGCCTGCAGGCCGGCACGCACGCGGGTGATGGTGCTGTGGTGATCGGCGCCCTGCACGTTGATCGCGCGATAGTAGCCGCGCTCCCACTTGGTGACGTGATACGCGACATCGGGCACGAAGTACGTGTAATCCCCGCCCTTCGCCGCGCTCTTTCTCATCACGCGGTCCTTGTCGTCACCGAAGTCGGTGGTGCGGAGGAACAGCGCGCCCTCCTCCTCGTACGTGTGCCCCGACGCCTTCAAGCCCTCGACGGTCTTGTTGACCGAGCCGTCGGTGTAGAGCGAGCTCTCGAGGTAGTAGGTGTCGAACTTGACGCCGAACGCCTGCATGTCGAGATCCTGCTCGTGCCGCAGGGCGGCGACGGCAAAGGCCTGCATGGCGGCGAGGTCATCGCCGGCCGCGTCGGCGGGATGCTCGGCCACATAGCGTTCCGCGATCTCGCGGATGTAGTCGCCGTGATAGCCACCGTCGGGAATCTCGAGCGGCGCGCCACCGATCGCGCGCACCTGCGCCTGCGTGCTCTTGGCGAGGTTGGCGATCTGTGCGCCGGCGTCGTTGTAGTAGAACTCGCGATCGACGTTCCAGCCGGTGTACTCGAGGAGCGTACTGATCGCGTCGCCGAGGGCGGCCTGCCGCCCGTGCCCGACGTGCAGCGGGCCGGTGGGATTGGCGGACACGAACTCCACCACCACGCGCGCGCCATGTCCGATGTCGAGGCGTCCGAAGGTCTCGGGCGACTCGAGAATCGTGAGCAGGCCACGGGCCTGAAAACCGGGATCGAGCCGGAAGTTCAGGAAGCCCGGGCCGGCGATTTCTGCGGCGGTCACGCCGACGCGTGCCATGTCCATCGCGGCGATGAGCGCGTCGGCGATGTCGCGCGGCTTCTTGCCGAGCGGCTTCGCCAGCATCATCGCCAGATTGGTCGCCCAGTCGCCGAATGCCGGATCACGCGGGCGTTCGAGGATCGGAGAAACGTCATCAGGCGCACCAAGGGTGCGCGCTGCGCGCACGAGCTCGGCGCGCAGGGCGTCGGCGTGAGTCACGGAGTCCGGGATATCGAGAAGAAAATCGCAACGCCGCGATGCACGCACGCGCGCACCGCGGGTCGCATCAGTCGGCGGAAGACGACGAGGACGGCGTGCTGGTCGATGGTTTCGACTCGCTCTTGCTCTCGCTCTTGCTCCCGCTCGTTGGGCTGCTGTCGTCGGACGAGGAGCCACCGCTGGTGCGCTGGTCCTTTTTCCCGTCCTTGCCGTAGTCGGTGATATAGAACCCGGATCCCTTGAACAGCAGACTGGCGCCACCCGAGATGATGCGGGTGGCCACTCCCGTGCCATCGGGCGTCGGAATGCTTTCCGGTACCTCAGAGATCTTGAACCGCGCCTCGATGATGGACCCGTCGGGGCAGCGGAACTCGTAAGTCGGCATGGCTACGTTACTTGGCTAGGGTCAGACAGCCTTGAAACGTAGCCGTGTCGGCCGCGGGGTTCAACGGGTACGACTCAGGTGACCGTGAGGGTCGCTGCGCCGGGCGCGTAGGTCACGGTGAGCGGAACCAGATTGTCGGCGCGCTGCGGTGATGACTGCCAGACGCCGGTGTTGTTGAAGAGCGCCCCGTGATTCGGGCACCGGAAGCTGGTGCCGCTCACCACGTTGATGGTGGTGCCGGCGTGGGGGCAGCGCATCGAGAAGGCGGCGAAGCTGGTGGCGCTGACGCGCGTGACGGCCACCGGCCCACCATTCACGTTGCCCACACTGCCCGCGACCCCACCGACGTTAGCCAAGGCGGGCCACGCCGCGAGGGTGACCTGCAGCCCGGCGGCCGTGACCGTGAGCGTCACGGCCACCGAACGCGACGCCACACCGGCGGCGCTGACCGTGACGGTGGCGGTGTAACTGCCGGGTGCCAGCGTACCGGGACTTGCTCGCAGCGTGAGGTTGGCCGGGCCCGTGGTCTGATTGAGCGACGCGGTGAGCCAACCGGTGCCTGCGGCACCGTAGGCCACCGTCGCGAGGAGGCCCGCGAGGGCGCCACCGCCGCTGTTGTTGCACTGCACGACTTGTGAGACCGGGATGCCACCCGAAGGCGCCGTGAACGACACCGCCGAGGAGGACAGCTGCAGTGCCGCCGGGGTGGTGGGATCCTGCACGAGCAACGACACGCTCACGACCTGTGCACCGTTGGCGACGCCGGCGCCGGCAATGGAGACGGTGGCCGCGTAGGTCCCGATCGGCAGCGTGCCGCGCTGCGCCGAGAGTGTGAGGGTGGAGGGCGCCGACCCCTGACTGAGGGCGAGCGACAGCCAGCCGGTACGCTGCCCCGGCCCATACGTCAGGGTGACGGATAGCCCGCTCAGGATGCCGCCGCCGTCATTGGAGATCGCGACGGTTTGCGCGGCCGGGGCACTCCCGGTGACCGTGGTGACGAACACCACGGCGTTGCGATCCAGCCCGAGCACCGGCGGGGTGAGCGCGCCGCCAACCATGAGGGATCCGTCGCTATTCCGGCGCACGTCGAGCGCCGTGAGTCCGGCGGTCGGTTGCCCGCTCAGCCACGTCCCATCGTTCGCGAAGACAGCCTCGTGGTTCGGACAGCGGAGCCCGTCGGCGACCACGTCGACGATGGTGCCGCGGTGCGGACACACGAGGGAGAGCGCACGGTACTGCACGCTGCCGACACGCTCAACCAGGACCGGCGCCGACGTGCCGGACACCACGACGGTGCGCCCGCCGATCTGCGCCAACTCGGGGACCGTGGCCGGATCGAGGCGGAAGGGCGCCGGGATCGCGTCGAGGACCAGCTCCGGACCGCTGATCAGCCCGTCGCCGCACCCTGCCATCAGCACGCCGAGGGAGAGGACCGACGCGGAGGAGAGAAACTGACGCCGGTCGACGCGGGGGCACCCACCGCAGGACGACGTCGCGGACGATAGCTCGGAGGACGGATCGAGTGTCATACCTTGATCTTAACGCCGGATGAGCAGCTGTCGAGTTCACAGGTCATCACGCCGGCATCACCCGTCACAGGGCGAGCTTGAACCGGTCGCTGGACAGCATTGGCGGAGGCCGGCAGCTTCCCCCCATGCGTTCTTCGAATCTCCGAGGCTCCCTGAGCCGTCCGCTGTTCCGCGCGATCGTCGCGGTCTCCTGCGTGATCGTTCCCAGCAGAGAGAGTGCCGCTCAGCGGCCGCCGCTCACCGGTCCCGGCGTGTCGGCCGACCTGGCGCGCCGCCGCGCAGCACAGGTGTCGGATGTGGCCTACGATCTCGCGCTGACGGTCAGCGCGGGCGACACCGCCACGGGCCGGGTGTCCGTGTCCTTTACGGCGCGGTCGCCGGGCGACGTGGTACTCGACTTTCGCGGCCTTTCGGTGAGCGACGGCCGGATCAACGGCACCGCGTGGCCGGCCATGGCCTCCGCGTGGAATCGGCACCATCTGGTGATTCCCGCCGCGCGTGTCCGTGCCGGCCGCAATGCGGTCGAGGTCGCGTTCGCGACGCCTGTCGCTCAGGCCGGCGCGAGCATCATCCGCCACCGCGATGCGACCGACGGCAACGTGTATCTGTACACCCTGCTGGTGCCGTCGGATGCCAACCTGCTCTTCCCCTGCTTCGACCAGCCCGATCTCAAGGCGAAGGTCCGGCTGTCGCTGACCACGCCGGTGGCGTGGCGGGCGCTTGCCAACGGCGCCGAGGTCGGCGCCGACACCACGGGGCCGTGGGTGACGCACCGGTTCCGCGAGACGCCGCGTCTGAGCACGTATCTGATTGCATTCGCGGCGGGACCGTGGGCGAGTGTGACCCGGTCGGTGTCCACGTCCACGTCGGCGCTGCCGGTGCCGGTGTCCCTCTGGATGCGCCAGTCTCGGCGGGCCGAAGCCGAGAGCGACACCCTGATCGAGATGAACGCGCGGGCGTTGCGCTGGCTGGGTGACTGGTTCGGCATTCCCTACGCCTTCAACAAGTTCGACGCGTTGCTCGCCCCGGCCTTTCCGTTCGGCGGCATGGAGCATCCCGGCGCCGTGTTCTACAACGAAGAGAGTTTCATCTACCGCGAACGCGCCACGGTGTCGCAGTTGCTTGGCCGACAGGCGACGACGTTTCACGAGGTCGCGCACCAATGGTTCGGTGACTACCTGACGATGCGATGGTTCGATGATCTGTGGCTCAAGGAAGGCTTTGCCACCTACATGGCGGCCCGCATGCAAGCCGATCTCGAGCCCACCTCGAACGCGTGGAAAACGTTCTACCTGCGCAACAAGCCGGTGGCGTATGCGACCGACGCGACGGCGGGAACGACGCCGATCTGGCAGCAACTCGACAACCTCGATCAGGCGAAGAGCAACTACGGACCGATTGTCTACAACAAAGCGCCCGGCGTGCTCAAGCAGCTCGAGTATCTCGTGGGGGCGGCGGCGTTTCAGCGTGGCGTGCAGCACTTCCTGCGCACGCACGCCTATGGCAACGGCACGTGGCGCGAGTTGCTCGGGAGCGTGGGGCGGGCGGCGCGGCGCGATCTCACGGCGTGGGGGCAGGCGTGGATGCTGCGCCCCGGTATGCCGTTGGTGGAGCAGCGCCTGCGCGTGCGGAATGGCGCGGTGCAACAGCTGGCGCTGGTACAACGTGCTGCCCAGCCGGCGCTCTCAGGACGCGGGGCGTGGCCACTCAAGGTGCAGGTGCTGCTGTTCTATACGAACAGACCGGCGGTGCGACTGCCCGTGGAACTGCGTGGCGACACGACCATCGTGACGGCCGCGGCGGGGCGCCCTGCCCCGGACTTCGTGTTCGCGAACGACGGCGACTACGGCTACGCGATCGTCCTCCCCGACTCCGCCAGCGTGGGGTGGCTCGAGCAGCACATCGGCGCCGTGGACGATGATTTTCTGCGGGCGATGTTGTGGGGGGCGCTCTGGGATCTGGTGCGCGAGGCGCGCCTGTCCCCCACGCGGTACGCGGAGATGGTCCTGCGCGCCTTGCCCACCGAACGCGACGAGCAGATCACGGGCACGCTGGTGGGGCGTCTGGTGACCGTCATCGGGCGCTACAGCGATCATGGCACGCGTGATGCGCTGCTGGCGCGGGCCGAACCGTTGCTGCTACGCGGTGCCGCCGACAGCACGCGGAGCTATGGCCAGCGCAAGACGCAGCTCGACGCGGCGATCGGCGTGGCACGGTCGCCGGCCGCGCTGGCCCGGCTGGATCGCTGGTTGGACGGGGACACGGCCGCCGGACTGGCGCTCCGTCCCCCCACGCGGTGGTCGATCGTGACCCGGTTGGTGGCACGCGACGTCCCGACGGCGGCGTCGCGGTTGGCGGCCGAAGCGCGTCGCGATTCCACCAGCGAAGGCGCGCGGCAGGCCTTCGTGGCGGACGCGGCGCGGCCGGACTCGGCGCACAAACGGGCGCTGTTCACCCGGTGGTTCGCCGACGCCGGGCTGAATGAAGAGTGGGTGACGTCGAGCCTGCGCAGCTTTCACGACGCCGATCAGTCGGCGCTGACCCTGCCGTATCTCGTGCCCGCGCTCGACACGCTCCCCTGGATTCAGCAGAACCGCCGCATCTTCTTCCTGGGCAGCTGGCTGGGGGCGACGATCGGCGGTCAGGGAGACGCCGAGGCGCTCCAGCAGGTCGACCGCTGGCTGGCGGCCCATCCGGCGTTGGCGACGGACCTGCGGCAGAAGATCCGGCAGAGCCGTGACGAGCTCGAGCGGACGGTGCGCATCCGGCAGGCCTACGCGGCGGGTGCGGTTCGTCCCTGATCGCGAGCCTCTCCCCGCCGCGAACCGGGGCGGATCCGGACGGTCTCCAGCCCAGATAGGCCGAACGATCTCGATTTGTGACCTAGCTGGGGGGTATTCGTTGTTAATAGTTTTGTCGTTCAGTACCGGTGTCTCGCTAGAGTGACCGTGTTGTCCCAGTCTGGCATCAAAAGACCTGACCGCATGACGATGAAGCTGCGTCGTGCGGTCGGCGCTCCCCTCCCGCTCCGCCTTCCCCTCCATCGGAGACCCTCTATGGGTAGGTTGTTCTCACTCGTCGCCGCATTTGCGGTTGCCGTGCTGCCGCTTCGCGCGGACGCGCAAACCCGAGATATCTCGGGTAAGGTGACGCAGGCTGTCGTCGGCACCCCCCTCGCTGACGTGACCGTCAGCATCGTCGGACAGCAGGTCGGTGTCCGCACCAATGAACGCGGTGAATTCCGCATGCGCGTGCCCTCGGGCGAAGTGGTCTTGCTGGCGCGTCAGCTTGGCTTCAAGCGCCAGACGGTCCGTCTCGGTCCGACCGAGAACACGGCCAATTTCGTCCTCGAAAAGGACGTGCTGCAGCTGGAAGGTGTGACGGTCACCGGTCAGGCGACGACGACCGACCGTAAGGTGGCCGCGACGGCCGTGGCGACGGTCGGTGGGCCGGAGCTGAACCGCGTGCCCGCTCGGTCCATTGAGAGCAACCTGGCCGGCAAGGTGGCCGGTGCGCGCATGTTCGAAAACAGCGGCGCCCCCGGCGGCGGTGCGCAGATTCAGATTCGCGGTGCCACGTCGGTGCTCGCCTCGGGCGACCCGCTGTACGTGGTCGACGGCGTCATCATCTCGAACGCGAGCATCTCCTCGGGTGCGAGCTCGGTGAGTCGCGCGTCCGGCAGCACCGGGTCGAGCCAGGACCAGGTGGTGAACCGTCTCGCGGACTTGAATCCGAACGACGTCGAGAACATCGAAGTGCTGAAGTCGGCGGCCGCGACGGCCATCTACGGCTCCCGCGCGACGAACGGTGTCGTGGTCATCACGACGAAGCGCGGCAAGCAGGGCAAGGCCACGTGGAACGTGGTCCAGCGTATGGGGACGCAGCAGGCCCAGCGTCTGCTCGGCCATCGCTCGTTTGACAGCTACGCGGAAGTGAAGCCGTACGTCGGCGGCGTGCTCGGCGACTCGATCGCGAAGGCGGTCTGTGGCTCCGGCGCGTGCCCGTCGTTCGACTGGCAGAAGGAGTTGTACGGCCGGACGTCGCCCAGCTGGGAGACGCTGTTGTCGTCGGCGGGTGGCGCGAACAACACCCGCTACTTCGTATCGTTGAATGACCGGCAGGAGTCGGGCATCGCGATCAACACGGGCGCGCGTCGTACGGGTGGCCGTATCAATCTCGACCAGACGATCGGCACGAAGCTCACCGTCAGCGCCGGTCTCGACGTCACGCGCAACTTCTTCCAGCGTGGCTTCGGCAATAACGACAATGCCGGTGTCAGCCCGATCTACTCGCTGGCGTACAACCCGGCGATCATCGACCTGACCAAGAAGGATGCCTCGGGCCGCTACGTCCAGATGCCGTTCTACACCGGCAGCACGCGCCCAGGCTTCGGCACGTCGAACCCGTTTGAAGTCTTCAACTTCGCCGACAACACGGAAAGTGTGTGGCGCCAGGCGGGCAACGTGCGCGTTGGCTACACGGCGTTGTCCACCACCAAGAACTCGGTGCAGCTCTCGTACCTGACCGGCGTGGACCGCTTCCAGCAGGAAGGCTACCAGTACTTCCCGAACTACTTCCAGGTCGAACCGGCCGACGGTTTCCTGGGCACGGCGAATCAGGTGAACGCGTCGAGCCTGCAGATGAACCAAGGCGTGAATGCCGTCTGGACGTATACGCCCAACAACAAGTGGCTGACCTCGGCCACCACGTCGTTCGGCGGGTCGTACGAAACGCAGGCGCTCAACCAGTACAGCGTGCGTGGGCGCGGTCTGCTGCCGACGCGGAAGATCGCGTTGGGTGCGACGGATATCGCCATCACGAACCAGCGGACGGAGTTCCGCGACCAGTCGATGTATGCGCAGACGCAGTTGCTCATGCTCGACGAAAAGTTGGCGTTGAACGCCGGCCTGCGTGCCGACCGCTCGAGCGCCAACGGTGATCGCGAGAAGTACTACACGTTCCCGAAGTTCTCGGGCTCGTACCGCTTCGTGAAGCCGCTCACCGACAAGATCGACGAGATCAAGTTCCGCGCGGCGTGGGGCCAGTCGGGT
>CANHNQ010000091.1 GCA_947462095.1 Gemmatimonadota bacterium | reverse complement strand
TCCCGCCTCGGACGCCCGCTGCTTGGCGTGAAGTGCGGCTGCAACGCCGCGTTCCTCGTGCGTGCCCGCGAACACGACGACGACTCCGCCACCGTCGTCGCCTCCGACTATCCGGCACACGGCATGGCCTCAGCCCCGCGATCGGCCGTCATCGAACGCCGGTTGCTGCGACCCGCGCTGCGCGGCGAAGGGATGACCGCACGCGCACCGGGCGGCGGCGACGAGCTGCGCATTCTCTGGACGCACGGTGTGGATGGACGGCCGCTGCACTCGCTGCCGCCGGCCACCACCCGCTGGCTCGCCCACTGGCGCCCCCAGCTCGAGAGCCGACGCGATGCCCGCGCCCGCATGCCGTGGTGGACGCTCTTTCGCACCGAGGCGGCCCGCGCCGACACGCCGCGCGTGGTGTGGGCCGATATCGGCAAGCGGTTGCGCACCCGCGTGCTCGATGCCGGCGACCCCACCGTACCGCTGAACAGCTGCTACGTGGTGCGCACGGCCAGCATCGACGACGCCTACGCGCTCGACGCGCTGCTCAGCTCCACCATCGCCGCCGCCTGGCTCGATGTCCTCGCCGAACCGGCCCGCGGCGGCTTCCGGCGTTTTCTGGGTTGGACCGTCGCGGCATTGCCGGTACCGCACGACTGGCTCCGCGCGCGCACCCTCCTCGCGCCGATCGGACAATGCCTCGCCCGACACGAGTCCGTGCCCGTCCACGCGCACGATCAGGCGGTCGCCGATGCGTACGACGTTTCGCTCCGGCACCTCACCCCTTTGCTCGACTGGTACACGCCATGACGTGGTCTCTTCACGATGCGCGCCACGTGCAGGCCCGCCTCGCCAGTGCGTTCATCCCCCCGCTGCCGGCGGCTGAACTCGGTGACATCACGCTGCTCCCCCACCAACGCGATGCCGTCGCCCGCATTCGCACCGCCATCCGCGCGCATCACGGTGCGCTGCTGGCCGACGACGTGGGCCTCGGGAAGACGTACACCGCGCTCGCGGTAGCGAGTTCGTACGAACAGGTGCACGTCATCGCGCCTGCCGCGCTGCAGTCCATGTGGCGCACCGCGATCACCCACGCGCACCTGGACCACGTTCGACTGCACTCCGTGCACGGCTTCTCGCGCGCCGACGGCACCTCGCCGTCGGCTTTGGCGGCTGACGCACCGCCAGCGCTCGTACGCGAGCGCGCAACGGTTCGCCCCCTCGTCATCATCGACGAAGCCCACTATCTGCGCACGCGACGCACGGCGCGCTACACCGCCGTCGCCCGCTTCGTGGCTGGCTGCGACACGCTGCTGCTCTCGGCCACACCACTCCACAACCGGTCGGCCGAACTGCGGCATCTGCTCGCACTGTTCCTGGGTTCCCGCGCCGACCTGCTGTCGGACACCATACTCGCGCAGGTCATCATCCGTCGCACGAACACGTTGACCGGTGCATCCGGGGCCACGAGGCCGGAGGTCCGACAGCACGCCCCACTGCCCATGCCGCACGACCGCGCCACGCTCACGCACATTCTCGCGCTTCCGGCCCCACTGCCGGCGCACGATGGCGCCGTGGCCGGTGCGTTGATTCGACTGGGATTGTTGCGCGCGTGGTGCAGCAGCGACGCCGCCCTCACGCACGCCCTGCGTCAGCGTCGATTGCGTGGCGACGCGCTGCTGCACGCCCTGCGCGCCGGCCGTCATCCCACGCAGGCGGAGCTCCGCAGCTGGCTGGTCGGCGATCACGAAGTACAGCTCGCCTTTCCCGAACTCATGGCCCAGCACGAAGTCGATAGCGCCCCACTCATCGAGCGCGTGGAAGCACATCTCGAGGCGCTCGCGCAGCTGGCCAACCATCACGAGCGCACCGCACACGGAGACATCGCGCGTGCGGATGCGCTGCGCGCGCTGCTCACGACACACCCCAACACACCGATTATTGCCTTCTCGCAGTTCACACACACCATCGGCGCGCTGCACCGTGCGCTGTCGGATATCGCCGGCGTGGGCCTCCTCTCTAGCAAGCACGCGCGCATTGCGAGCGGACGGATCAGCCGCAGCGACGCGCTGGCACGCTTTGCCCCGCTGGCGCAGGAACGCCCGCCACCGCCGGCGCACGAGGCCATCCGCCTGCTGCTCGCCACCGATGTGCTGGCCGAAGGGGTCAACCTACAGGACGCCGGCGTGGTCGTGCATCTCGACCTGCCCTGGACCGACGCGTTGCGCCAGCAGCGGGTGGGCCGCTGCGCGCGCATCGGGTCTCCACACGCCGTGGTGCACGTGTATCACCTCGCGCCACCGCCCGACGGCGATCGCGCCCTCCGGCTGCAGCGTCGGTTGGCCACCAAGGCGGCACTCGCCTTGCGTTTCGCCGGCGGGCCAGCGACCGCGGGGGCATTGTCCCGCCGGAAGCGCTCGGGTCAGCGCGCGAGTGAAAGCGCCGGTGAGGCGGCCAGCCGCCTGCACATGCGGTTGCACCGATGGGCGTCACGCGCGGCGGCGAACGCAGCCCCCCGCGCGATGATGGTGGCGACCGTGGCCAGGGCACGGCACGCGGCCTGGATCGCGCTCGTCGAGCACGACGGAGAACCACAGCTGCTCTGTGCGCGAGCGCATCCTGCCGACCACGGGCGACGCATCGTGAGCGGACACCTGCGGGCGTTGCTGCACACGGTGCTCGTTGTCGATGCCGATGCCGATGTCGCCTCGGACGCAGACGCGAACACCGACATACGACACACCGTGTCTCGCGCCGCCCTGAACGAGCCGGTGCAGCGGGCGTTGCGTGACATCCGCCGCTGGTATGCGCGCCGCGTCGCTCGTGACGACGCGGGCCCGGGCGATCAGGCCGTGGCGCCGCTCGCGCAGCGCGCCGCGAATCACCTCGCGCGGTTCGTCCAACAGTGCGGTCCCTTCGAACGGATCGCGCTGCGCGCGGCGATCGCCGAGGCGGAGCGGGTCGTGCAGCGGGCGCGCGGAACCGGGGCCGAGGATGCCGTAGCGCGGTGGTGTGCGCAGGCCGAGGGCACCTCGCCTCAGGTCGCGCGCACGTGGATCACCGCCTGGCAGCAGGAGCCCGTGCTGGCGCGTCTCGCGGACCAGGGGCCCGTGTCCACGGCCCCGGAGCCTCGGCGATCGGCGGTTCGTGTCCGTGCGTTGCTGCTGCTTGGTCCCGATTACTCTTCGGTATGTCACGACACGCGCTCCTGTTCGACCTCGACGGCACCCTGATCGACTCCATCGGGTTGCTCCTCGAGTCCATGCGATTCGCCTGTGAGGGGCGCGAGCGCACACCCACCACTGAAGAGTGGGTGGCCGGCATCGGCACGCCGCTGCGAACGCAACTGGCCGAATGGTGCGATGGCGAGGCCGAGGTGGAATCGCTGGTGGTGCGCTATCGCGACTATCAGGGCATTCACCTGCCACGGCTCACCACCGCCTACCCCGGCGTGCTCGACACCATTGCCTGGGCGCGGGCGCAGGGGCACGCGACCGCGTTGGTGACCAGCAAGGGACGTGGCATGACGGGGCGATCGCTCGAGCATGTCGGGCTGAATGGTGCCTTCGATGCCATCGTGACCTTTGAGGAGACCGCACGGCACAAGCCGCTCCCCGACCCCGTGTTGCTGGCCCTCGATCGCTTGGCGTTGCCGGCGTCTGGTGCCTTGTTCGTGGGGGATTCGCCGCACGATTTGCACGCTGGCCGCGCCGCCGGGGTGCGCACCGCCGCGGCGCAGTGGGGCCCGTTCAGCCGGGCGGAACTGGCCGTCGCGGCACCCGATTACTGGATGAACAGCATCACGGAATTGCCGGCAGTTGTCGCGTCGCTGACCGACTGAGCGATCACACCATCGGCGCGGTGCCGCCATGGGCTACTCCGGTGCATGTTGAAACATCCGCGGCCGGATTCCGTTCGGTGAGGGCATCCTCCCCGTTAGGAGTCTACCATGCTCTCACGCCGTTTCTGTATCGGCACCGCGCTTCGGTCCACGGCCGCTGCGCTGCTGCTCACCGCCACGCTCACCGCCACGCTCACCGCCCCCGCTGTGGCGCAGGACCGCGATCGCGACCGCGACCGCGATTCCCAGCGCGACGATGCGTTCATCTGGTCGGGTACCATCCCCTCGGGGCGGCGCGTGATGATCAAGAACATCAACGGCGGGATCCAAGTGGAGCGCAGCACCAACGGCCGCGTGGAAGTACGCGCCGAAAAGCGCTGGCGCCGCGGCAATCCGGAAGACGTGCGCATCGAGCAGCAGAAGATCGGCGACGACCTGCTCGTCTGCGCGCTGTTCAGCGAAGGCTCACGGTGCGACGAGCGTGGCATCCAGACCGATCGCCGCACCAAGTGGAACGACCGCAACGATGTGTCGGTGCGTTTCACGGTGCGCGTACCCGATGGCGTGCGGGTGGACCTGTCCACCGTGAACGGTGGCGTCGAAGTCACCGGCGTGAACAACGAGGTGGACGCGCGCACCGTGAACGGCAGCATCACCGGGTCGATGGGCGCCGTCGGCCGCGCCGACGATCTCGAATACGAAACCGTGAACGGCGCGATCACCATCGAGCTGCCCGCCACCTTTGGTGCGCAGCTCGAACTCTCCACCGTGAACGGTCGCGTGTCGACGGATTTTCCGATCACGATGTCCGGCACGCTCTCACCGCGGCACATACGTGGTACGGTGGGCAACGGCGCCACGCGTCTGCGCGCCAGCACCGTGAACGGCAGCGTGACGCTGCGAAAAATCAATTAGGCAGGGCGGCGGCTACGCCGCCGCCAGCTCCTCGATCGCGCGCGCGAGCTCGAAATCCTTCGGCGTGATCCCGCCCGCATCGTGCGTGCTGAGCGAGAAGTGCACCTTGGTGTAGCGGATGTCGATGTCGGGGTGATGCTGCATCGCTTCGGCGATGTCGGCCACCTGCGCGATGAAGGCCACGCCCGCGGGAAAGGTCGCGAAGTGATAGCTCTTCACGAGCGTGTCGCCCTTACGCGACCAGCCGGGCAGCGCGCCGAGGCCACGCTGAATCTCGATATCGGAAAGCGCAGGCATGATGCTCTAGAGTAGGGTGCGCCGCCGCGGCGGACAATGGCTGCACATGGAATCCGGCGGTCACGGATCAGGCAGGCGGTGCCGCCTTGTAATTTCGGTGTTTATTCGGTATTATTCAGCGTGCCCCATGCTGCCGAGGCTAGCCTTCGAGCGACGGGTGGCTTGGTGCGGGTGCCAAGCGCCGGGGAATTCGCTCTTCCCGTCGCCTTTTATTTCGGTATTTATTCGGTACAACCACCTTGCCTGCTCCCGCCATTGCCGAACCTGAGATCACGTCCGCTCTGCCGGATCTCACCCTCCTGCGCGACCAGCTGCAGGCGGTGGTCGCCAGTGGGCGGCAGGCCAGTGGCCCGTGGAGCACGGGGCTGGCCCAGCTGGACCGGGCGCTGGGAGGCGGCATCCCGCGGGGGCGCGTCACGGAAATCAGCGGCCCGTTGGCCGTGGGAAAAACGGCGCTGCTGCGGCGTCTCGTCACCCAAGTCCTGCACACCGGCGCGTGGGTGGCGTGGATCGACGCCACACGCACGCTCGCCCCGGCGCCGTGGACCGCGCTCGGTGCGCGCTTCGTGGTGATCCGTCCGCCCGATGCCAAGCGCAGTGCGTGGACTGCCGATCTGCTGCTGCGCAGTGGCGTGTTCGCGCTGGTGGTCATCGATGGGGCCCCACCGCTGTCGCGCGTGCATGGCGTGCGCCTCGCGCAGCTGGCGCGCGAACGCGATGCGGCGTGCGTGGTGCTCGAACATCACGACGGCGGGCGTGAGGTGCGCCCCAGTCGACTGGCCGGCACGGTGCGCCTGCGCATCGCCGCGATGCCGCCGTGCGCGCCGAGTCTGCCGCCCTCCATGCGTCTGCTGTCGAGCCGACGACGACCCACCCGATCACGAGAACCGCTGGCCGGAGAACCGATCGCCGAACGGGCGATCGCCGGACCGTCGCCCACCGTCGCCGACACATCGCGACGGTTTGTGGTGACGGTGGAGAAAGGGGGAAACAGTCAGGGTCGCAGTCCGTCCATCGAGGTGAACAGTGCAGTCGTCGTGGCGCGTCGCGTGTGTCCGAATTCCGAGATTCCCGATCGGCGCGGGGTGGCGCGAAGCGCGCGTCGTCCCTGGACCGCCCGCGGCAACAGCAGCGACGCCGAGCAGCCCGGCCAGCACACCGAACACCCCGTCACCTGGGGTGGGCTCGGCGTGTCCGCCAGCGACCTGTATGGAGTTGACCTTCCCGGACACCCAGCTCGCCTTGCCGCTGGGTTTACCGACAGCGGTATCCACAGCGACCGCCCGTTCCCGCCGCGGGAGCGCCGCGAAAGCGACCGCGAAACCGACCAGCGTTCCCGCGACGGGACCCGCGACGGGACCCGCTACCGCGGCCGCCGCCGGGCCGCCGACCCCAGCTACGCCCGCCGCCCCCGGCGCGACCTCTCCCGCGCGCCCGTTTAACCCACCACCCTCCACCCACCCCCAGCCCCCAGCCCCAAGCCCCCACTGGGACAACGCCCCCCGCGCCCTCCTCATCGACACCAAACTCCGGGCCGTCTCCCTCGCCGCCGGCCGCGCCGGGGTTCGTGCCGGTATGCGCCTCCCGGAAGCCCGCGCCTGCTGCGCCGATCTCGACGTCCGCCCATGGGATGAGCATGCCATCCGCGACGCCGTGCTGGCCGCGAGCACCGCGCTGTTAGCCGCCAGTCCGCAGGTCACGCCGGTGGCCGGTGCCCCCGGTATGTGGTGGGTCGGCGCCAACGGCTTCGATGCCGTCGGTGGCGAAACCCACCTCGCGCGCACCCTGCTCACCATCGCCCAGCAGTGGCACCCCGATGCCCGCGTCGCCATCGCCGATTCCTGCGTGGCCGCGCGCGCCGCCACCTGGGCCCCACGCGCGCGCCGTCGCGCCGTGCGTGAACGTGATCCTCAAGGGGTGCGGGAACGCGATCCCCTCACCCTTCCCGACGGCATCACGATCATTCCCGCCGGGCAGTGCGCCCAGTATCTCGCGCCGGCGCCATTGGGGCTGGTCCCCATGGATGACGATCTGCGCGACGCGCTGCAGGCGCTGGGGCTGCGTACCGTGGGCGCGTTGGCATCCCTCAACGCCGGCGACATCGAAAAGCGCTGGGGCCCCGGCGGCCTCGGCGCGTGGCGACTCGCCCACGGCCACGATCCCCGCCGGCCGGGACTCGTGCGCGTGGACGCCGCGCGCAGTGCGAGTGTGGAGTTGCCCGCGGCGGTGGAAAGCACCGAGCCCGTGCTGTTCGTGGTACGCGCGCAGTTGCAACGTCTGCTGCGCGAATGCGTGGAAGACGGGCGCGCGGCCGCGGCGGTCGCGATCACCCTCGTGCTCGACGCCGGCCGTCAGTATCCCATCGACGACATCGGCAGCGAGATGCGCGGGCATGTCCACGTACCGGAGACGTCCGACGACACGACAACGCAAGAAGCAGGACGGAGGCAATCAGGACGGAAGAAGGAGCCCCCCCCTGCCCCCTCCTCCCTGACATCCTCCTCCCTGCCTCCTCAGCCGTTGGCCGTTACGGAGCTGTCGGCCGTTTCAAACCTGCTCAGCATCCCGCAGAGGTCCATCACGCGCGAAGTCCGTCCCGCGCGTCCGCTCGCACGCCTCGAGCCGTTATTCGATCAATGCCGCAGTCTGCTGGAACGGTGGAACATCCCCGCGCCGATCATCGGCGTCACCGTCAGCATTCCCGCCACCGCACCCCTCGCCGCCGATCAAGGCGACCTGCTGATCCCGTCGTGGCGCGACGCCGCGATGAATGCCGAAGCCGTATTCGCCCGCCTGCGCGCCGTGCTCGATCCCGACAACACCGGCACCGTGGTCGTGCACCCCGAAGCCGGCGACAGTCATCGCCCCGAAGACACCGGCCGCTGGATCAGCGCCGATGCCATGGCCCTCGGCGCGGCACCGATACCCGCGCCGTCAACGCCCACCTCGCCAACACCGAACACCGCCGCCGTGCTCCGATTGCTCGACGCACCGGAACCGGTGGACGTGGAAGCCCCGCACGGCATTCCAGACGCCGTATGGTGGCGCGGCCGACGCCTGTCGCTCGCCAGCGCCGATGGCCCCGAACGTTTAAGCGGCGACTGGTGGCGTGCCGATCCGTACGCCCGTGATTACTGGCGGTGCGTGGCTGAGGGTGAAGGCGAGGTCCTGCTGTATCACGAGGCCGGTGCGCAGTGGTACCTGCAGGGGTGGTACGACTGACGACCAACGGCGCACACACACACCCTCCGTCCTGCCTCCTACGCCGTTGGCCGTTGAGCGCTGGCGACGCCCTCTCGACCGCCGTAGCTTCGCTCATCGCCCCTCACACTGGAGAACGTCCTGATGACCGGAGTATTCGCGCGCGGAGGCCTGCTCGCCGCAGCCCTCGCGCTCTTGGCCGCCCCGCTCGCCGCGCAAACGCGCACGATCAGCGGCAAAGTGCTCGAAGAAGGATCGCGAGCACCCATCGCCGCGGCGCAGTTACAGGTCACCGGCACCGCGCTCGGTGCGCTCTCGCGTGACGACGGATCGTTCACCCTCGTGAACGTCCCCGCCCGCGAGGTGGTCCTCATGGTGCGTCGCCTCGGCTATCCCATGACCCGCATCACCGTCGGCGCATCGCAGAGCAGCCTCGAGATCGTGCTCAAGAAAGACGTGCTCAATCTCGACCAGGTCGTGGTCACCGGTCAGGCCTCCGGTATCTCGCGCCGCAACCTCGCCAATGACGTCGCCACCGTGAGCGGTGCCGACGTGAACAAGGTGTCGTCGCAGTCCATCGAGAACGCGTTCCAGGGCAAGATTGCCGGTGCGCAGATCTCGCAGTCCACCGGCGCCCCCGGCGGCGGCAACCGCATCCGCATCCGCGGCATCTCCTCGATTCTCGGATCCGCGCAGCCGCTGTACGTCATCGACGGCGTCATCGTCTCCGACGTGTCCATCGGTTCCGGCACGAATAAGGTCACGCGCGCCGCAGGCACCGGCATCTCCGTGGGCAACCAGGAGAATCCGGTCAACCGCATCGCCGACCTCAATCCGAATGACATCGAGAACGTTGACATCCTGAAGGGATCGGCGGCCGCCGCCATCTACGGATCGAAGGCGTCGGGCGGTGTCATCATCATCACCACCAAGCGTGGCCGCGCCGGCAAGCCGAAGTTCTCGCTGCGCCTGGGCGGCGGCACGTCGGAGCTCGCGTACCGCAACGGTTCGCGCAAGTTCAACACGCTGGCCGATGCCGTGACCGTGTTCGGCGCCGGCATCACGCCGTTCTACGATGCCAACCGCGTGCTCGACTACGAGTCGCTCGCGTACGGCAACCGTCCGATGAACTCCGACGTCTCGCTCAACGTGAGCGGCGGCAGCGAAGACACCAAGTACTTCATGTCGATCAGCCGTCGCAACGAAGACGGCATCGTGGCGAACACCTTCGCCCGCAAGACGAGCGCGCGCATCAATCTCGACCAGCGTATCTCCAAGCGGCTCAACCTGCAGGTCGGCAACGAGATCCTGAACAACGCGAATGATCGCGGCCTGTTCGGCAACGACAACGCCGGCAACTCGATCGCCTACTCGCTCACCAAGATCCCGAGCTTCCTCGACCTGCGGCGCAACGCCGACGGCACCTGGCCGGTGAATCAGTTCTACCCGTCCAACCCGCTGCAGACGATCGACCAGTTCAAGAATGGCGAGAACGTGTGGCGTAACATCACCACGTCGCGTCTCACGGCCGACCTGCTCGCCAGCGACAAGAACACGCTGCAGTTCATCGCCTACGGCGGCGTCGACCTGCTCAACCAGTCGAACCTGATCTACTCGCCGCCCACGCTGCAGTTCGAGCCCGTGGACGGACTCCCCGGCACATCGGCCAACTCCAAGACCACGAACATTCAGCGCAACCTGAACCTGAATCTCGTGCACGGCTGGACGCCGCAGTCGTCGCTCAAGATCACCTCGCAGCTCGGCACGCAGTTCGAAGAGCGCGACCTGAATCAGACGCGCGCCTCGGCGCAGAATCTGCTGGGCGGTCTCGAAGTCGTGACGTCGGGAACGGTGCGCGACGTCGACGAGTCGCGCCTGCGCGTGGAAGACTTCGGTGTCTTCGCGCAGACGGAAATGTTGTGGCGCGACAAGCTGCTCTTCACCGCCGGTGCCCGCGCCGACCGCAGCAGCAACAACGGCGACGTGAAGAAGTTCTTCCTCTTCCCGAAGGCCGCGACGTCGTACCGCTTCACCGATCTGGCCCCCGGCCTCGTGGATGAAGCCAAGATCCGCCTGGCGTACGGCGAAACGGGTAACCAGCCGCTGTACGGCCAGAAGTTCACGAACCTCGATCTCTCGAGCGTCGGCGGACTTGGTGCCTTCCGCGTCGGTAGCGTGCGCGCGTCGTCGGATCTGCGCCCCGAGCGTCAGCGTGAGCTCGAAGCCGGTCTCGACCTGAACGTCTTCCGCAACCGCGGCACCTTCGCGGTCACGGGCTTCCGTCGCAACATCTCCGACCTGCTCATCACGCGCACGCTCGCGCCCACCACGGGCTTCAGCAGCGAAACGTCGAACGGCGCCGAAATGCAGGTCACGGGTGCCGAAGTCTCCATCAACGCGTTCCCGGTGCAGACGCCCACCTGGGGCTGGAATGCGCGCCTGAACTGGGGCACGAGCCGCTCCAAGGTCACGAGTCTCCCGGTGCCAGCGTTCCTCCTCGGCACCCTGCAGACCGGCGCCGTACGCATCGAGCAGGGCAAGTCGGCCACGCAGCTGTTCGGCAACGACACGCTGCCGCAGGCGGGCGGGCGGGTCGTCGTGCCGGTGCTCATGGGCGACGGCAATCCGCTGTGGAGCGCGGGCCTCAGCAACGAAGTGCGTTTCAAGAGTCTCTCGCTGTACGCCCTGCTCGACCAGCAGAAGGGCGGCATGCTCGCGAACGGCACGTGGCGTCACTATGATCTCGGGCAGAACTCGCGTGACTACGACGAACTCGACGCCGCTGGCCGCAAACTCGGCGAAGTGCGCCGCACTAACTACCTGCAGGTGACGCGCATTTTCTATCAGGATGCGTCGTACGTGAAGCTGCGCGAGGTCACGCTCACGTGGGACATCCCGCAGAAGTGGGTCGCCAAGACGTGGGCCGGCGCCAGCGGGGCCAAGCTCTCGTTGAGCGGACGCAACCTGTACTGGTGGACCAAGTTCCGCGGCGGCGACCCGGAAGCACAGAACTTCGGCGCGGGTGGCGTCCCGGATGCCATTCAGCGTAACCGCGAACTCGCGGCCTATCCCGCCAGCCGCAGCTACTGGCTCAACTTCAGCCTGGACTTCTGACCATGACCACATTCCGTCATCGCCAGGCGCGCACCTTGTTGTTCGTGGCCGCCTGTGCCAGCGCGGTTGCCTGCAGTGCCGCCGACATCGCGAATTACAACAGCCCCAATACGTCGCAGCTGGAAGGCTCGCCGAACGCCGCGACGGTGAACACCACCGTGGCCGGAGTGCTGTCCGGCTCGCGTGCCGGCGCCGGCACCTGGGCCAGCACGCTCGGCATCTTCGGCCGCGAGATCATGAATCTCGACGGCGCCGAGCCGCGTAACGTGCTCGCCCTGCTCATCGGACCGCTGGAGCCGGGTGGCTTCGGTACCGACGCCGGCTGGTCGAACTCGTACCGCAATCTGCGCACCGCCTACACGATTCTCAGCGTCGTCGACGTGGTGCCCGACTACACCGCCGCCCAGAAGAGCGGGGTCAAGGGGTTCGTGAAAACGTTCATGGCGCTCGAGTACATGAATCAGCTGCGCGTGCGTGACACCTTCGGCCTCGTATTCGACGTGTCGAAGGATCCCTCCGTGCAGGGGGCGTTCATCACGCGCGAGGAAGCGTACACGAAAACCGCCGCCCTGTTCGACGAAGCGAAGACCGATCTCGCGGCGGCCGGCACGGCGTTCCCGTTCACGCTGACCACGGGCTTCACCGGCTTCAACACGCCGGCGAACTTCCTGCGCGTCAACCGTGGCCTCAAGGCACGCCTCGAGGTGTACCGTGGTCGTTGGGCCGACGCCATCACCGCGCTGAACGAATCGTTCATCAGCACGGCGGCCGGCACGAGCGCTGGCTTCGCCACCGGCGTGTACCATGTGTACAGCACCGCCTCGGGCGACGCGACCAACCCGCTGTTCGATCCGGCGCCGCGGGCCATCGTAGCCGTACCGGAGTTCCTCACCGAGGCGCGCCTGCGCGCGGATGGGTCGCGTGATCTGCGGGCGACGTCCAAGGCCGTGGTCGGCACGGTCAATCTGGCCACACAGGGGATCAGCTCGAACGTGCGGCCGATCGTGTATCCCACCAACGTCACCTCGATCCCGATCATCCGGAACGAAGAGCTCATCCTCCTTCGCGCCGAAGCCAACATCGGACTCGGCAACCGCGCCGCCGCGATCGCCGACCTGAACTTCGTGCGCACCAATGCCGGTGGTCTGCCGGCACTGGCGGCCGACTTCTCGGGTGATCTCGTCACCGAACTGCTGTACGATCGCCGCTACTCGCTGTTCTTCGAGTACGGCCATCGCTGGGTCGACGCGCGCCGCTATGGCCGCCTCGGCGAGCTCAAGAAGCAGCTGTCCACGCATCGCGTCTTCCCGCTGGTGCCGATCCCGGTGGACGAATGCAACCAGCGCTTGGCCGCTCCGCCCAAGGGGTGCGTGAACGTCTTAGGGGGATAGGCATCGGCGCGAGCTGATCCTTTCAACACCCTAGGAAGCAGGGGGGAGGGTATCAGGGGGGAGGAAGCAGGTGAACCGCGCGGTTCCTGCATCCTGCTTCCTGAAACCCTCCCCCCCTGCTTCCTAGGGTGTTTAGCAACTCCACATGGCACGGAACACGCACTGCACTCCACCGGAAGTCTCCGATGTCCCGTGCCCCCTTTGCATTGCTCCGCTCCACCGATTCCTCAACAACCGATTCGCCTGCGGCGACCACGGCGTGGCCTGCCACGTCGGCCGAGCGGACGCTGGCCATTCTGGAGAGTTCGACTGAGCGAGGGCTGACCGCCGACGTCGTGCAGGCACGCACGATCGAGTACGGGGAGAACGTGCTGCAGCACGCACGGCGACGTGGCGTGCTCCGCATGCTGCTCGCGCAGTTCGCCGACACCATGGTCGTCGTGCTCATGGTGGCCGCGCTCATCGCCGGCCTCGTGGGCGAGCCCGAGGACATGATCGCCATCATCGCGATCGTGGTGCTCAATGCGGTGTTGGGATTCGCCCAGGAGTCTCGCGCCGACCGCGCCATGGCCGCGTTGAGCGCGCTCGCCCAACCACGCTCGCGCGTGCGTCGCGATGGGGTGGAGCAGTCGGTGTCATCAACGGCGCTGGTGCCGGGTGATATCGTGTTGCTCGCCGCGGGCAATGTCGTACCGGCCGACCTGCGCCTGATCGACGCCGTGCACCTGAGCATCGAGGAAGCAGCGCTCACCGGCGAGTCGGTGCCCAGCCGCAAAGATCCGGATGCCTGTCCGGCCGATGCCAGCGCGGTGGGCGATCAAACCTGCATGAGCTTCAAGGGCACGACCGTCGTCACCGGGCGAGGCACCGGCATTGTCGTCGCCACCGGCATGCGTACCGAGCTTGGCCGCATTGCCGCCATGCTGCGCAACGAGCCCGCATCCCCGTCGCCACTGCAGCAGCGCCTCGCCGTGCTCGGCCGGAAACTGGCGATTGCCGTCGTGGCGCTGTGCGCCATCATCCTCGTGGCTGGACTGCTACGCGGCGAACCCATGCTGCTGATGTTCATGACCGCGCTCAGCCTGGCGGTAGCGGCGATCCCCGAAGCGCTGCCAGCCGTGGTGGCGATCTCGCTCGCGCTCGGCGCGCGACGCATGGTGAAGCAACACGCGCTCATGCGCCGACTGCCCGCGGTCGAGACGCTCGGCTCGGTGACGTACATCTGCACCGACAAGACCGGCACGCTCACCGAAAACCGGATGCACATGGATACCGTCGTGCTCGGCGACGGCACGGCATGGACGTTGTCACAGCCGCCGGCGCACGATCTCACGCCGCTGTCCGAAGTCATGACACTGTGCACCGATGTAACCGTGGGCGCGGAGGGCCTGCTGGTGGGAGATCCCACCGAGACGGCCCTCGTGCGCGCCGGCGCCGACGTGGGCGTGAACAAGCGCACGCTCGAGGCACACTGGCCGCGTGTCGGCGAGGTGCCGTTCTCATCGGCACGCGCGCGCATGACCACGGTGCATCGCCACGACCGCCGCATCATCGTGTGCACCAAGGGGGCACCCGAGCGCGTCGTCGCCGGCTGCACCACCATGCGGAGCGCCGATGCGATCGTGCCCATCGACGTGGCGCGCGTGCTGCGGCAGGCCGAGTCCATGGCCGCCGGCGGCATGCGCGTGCTGGCGATCGCCACGCGCACCCTCACCGAGCGGCCGGACTCGGCCGAACATGCGGAACAGGCACTGACGCTGCTGGCGCTGGTCGGACTCATCGATCCACCGCGCGCCGAGGCCAAGGCCGCCGTGGAAACCTGTCAGGCCGCCGGTATTCATGTGGTCATGATCACCGGCGATCATCCCGCCACCGCCCTCGCGATCGCGACGCGATTGGGCATCGCCGGTGCCGATGACGTCGTGCTCACCGGGCACGACATCCCCGGCCTCTCCGACGAGGACTTGGCGCAACGCGTGACCGACGTGCGCGTGTTCGCGCGCGTGGCACCCGAAGACAAACTGCGCATCGTGAAGGCGCTGCAATCGCGCGGCGAGTATGTCG
>CANHNQ010000090.1 GCA_947462095.1 Gemmatimonadota bacterium | reverse complement strand
TCGTACTGGGCGGCACCCAGCACCACGATCGCCTCCGCATGCCCGTCCGCCGCGCGTCGTGACCAGCCGAAGATGACGGCCACGCACAGCACCCACCCCACCAGCGCAGTGCTGATGAGTCGGGAGAGTGGTGGAGGTCGATAACGGCCACGGCCTGCGCGTTCCATCCTGCCAAACTACTGCATGCGCGCCCGCCGCGACGGCATGGAACGGCAGGCCGTACGACTACAGCCGCACGACCGTGCCCGGCGCCGGGATATCCACGACGAAGTGATCGGCCCGCAGCTGCTCGGCGAACGCCGTCTGCGCCGCCTGTTCACCATGCACGAGATACACGTGCGGTTGGTTCCGACCATCGGCCGCACCACCATCACGCACGGCGTTCAGCCACGCGTGCAGCTCCGTGCGGTCCGCGTGCGCACTGTAGCCGTTCAGCACGTCCACCTGAGCGGCCAGCTCGACCTCGTCACCGAAAATCTTGATGACCCGCCGTTGCTCCAGAATACGGCGACCCAGCGTGTGTTCGGCCATGAAGCCCACGATCAGGATCGTATTGCGTGCGTCGCTGGCACCGTTGCGTAGGTGATGCAGAATGCGCCCGGATTCCACCATCCCGGAGGCCGCAATGATGACCATCGGGCCATGCATGTTGTTCAGCGCCTTCGATGCGTTCACGTCACGCGTGAACGTGACCAGCGGAAAATCGAACAGGTCGTTCGTGTGCCGCACCAGATCTTCGCTGTGATCGAACACCTCGGGATGCATCGCAAACACCGACGTGGCATCGGTCGCCAGCGGCGAGTCGATGAAGATCGGGATCGAGGGAATCTTCCCCGCGCGGTGCAGCTGATGCAGGTCGTACACCAGCTCCTGCGTCCGTCCCACCGCGAACGCGGGAATCAGCACACGACCGCCGCGGGCGGCCGTTTCGCGCACCACCCGACCCAACTCCTCGCGGGCGCCCTCCACCGATTCATGATCGCGATTGCCGTACGTGCTCTCGCATAGAATCACGTGGGCACCGCCCGTGGGCGGCTCGGGATTCCGGATGATGGGCAGATCTCGACGCCCCACATCGCCGGAGAAGACCACGCGACGGAAGAGGTCGCCCTCGCGCAACTCCAGCACGATCGATGCGCTACCGAGAATGTGCCCGGCCTCGGTGTACATGACGCGCACACCATCGGTGACATCGAACCATTTGTGGTACGGCATCCCGATCATCTGTTCAAGCGTGCGCGTGGCATCCTCCACGCGATACAACGGTTCGGCGTGCGGGCGGCCATGGCGCTCCAGGAAGTCGGCATCTTTCTCCTGAATATGCGCCGAATCGGCCAGCATGATCGCGCACAGATCGCGCGTGGCACTCGTCGCCCAGATGCTCCCTTTGTACCCCTGTGCCACCAGGAACGGCAGCCGACCCGCGTGGTCGATGTGGGCGTGGCTCAGGATGATGCCGTCGATCGCTTCGACCGGCAGCGGGAGCTTGGTGTTCTTCTCGCGACTCTCGCTGCGCTTGCCCTGAAAGAGTCCGCAATCGAGCAGGACAGTGCGCTGGCCGACCCGCAGGATGTGGCAGGAACCCGTGACTTCCTGGGCCGCACCGGAGAATTCGATCTGCATACACACCTGATCCTGAGGCGGGA
Organism: Gemmatimonadota bacterium; assembly: GCA_947462095.1. Lineage (GTDB taxonomy): Bacteria > Gemmatimonadota > Gemmatimonadetes > Gemmatimonadales > Gemmatimonadaceae > Gemmatimonas. The sequence continues at coordinate 13,351 of CANHNQ010000090.1, read as the reverse complement.
ATATCCATCACGAGGCGGACAGGAGCGATCTCACCCGACTTCGTCGGAATCATCGCGACGGCCAGTCGGCGTCTGACCGCGGCCTACGCCATGACTCGACACATTCTCATTGACGCGAAGTAACATCGCCTCGCACAACTTCATGAGATGCCGGTCGGACAGCATGTAGTGCACGAAGAGCCCGTTCTTGCGGCGCTTCACAAACCCCTGCGCATGCAGCACCTGAAGATGCTTGGACACGTTTGCCTGACCAAGCCCGGTTCCCACGACCAGCTCGTTCACCGTCTGCTCACCATGCTGCAGCGTACTCAGGAGTGCGAGGCGAGCTGGCTCCGACAACGCCTTGAAGCGCGCCGCCACCAGCGGCAGTGCACTGTCCGGCAATACGAATCGACCCATCGAGACCTCTCATAGTCCTATCATTTCCCCATCGATTCAACGACGCGGTTCGCGCGACAGGCGCGATACCCAATGTTACGCTCGTCCCTCCTGGTTGGACAGGGATTCCACCCCATGGAAGCAAGTACAGCCATTCAATCATTTCATCATTGAAAAAAGATCATGATGGCATGGGAGGTGCAGGGCCCGGTCTACAACTCCCCATGCAGGTCACGCGGCAGCTCCGTGGGCTGCCGCAGATCGCGCCGCGCCAGCAACTTCTGCAGCGACTGGCGATGCAGCCCCAAGGCACGTGCCGTCCGCGCGATATTGCCGCCGTTGCGCGCCAGGGCGGCGCCCAGAAACGCGCGGTCGAACTCCCGTAGCGCACGTTCACGCGCTTCCACAAAGGGCAGATCCGCCGACTGCTCCATGATCGACACCGCGTGCAGGGGACGCCGGTTTATCAGGCTCGCCGGCAGATCGCACGGACAGATCTCCACCCCGTCCGCCATGACCAAGGCACCCTCGATCACATTGCGCAGCTCGCGCACATTCCCGGGCCAATCGTGGTGCAGCAGAATCTCGCTTGCTTCGTCGCTGATCCGCCGCGCGGGCAGACGATGACGCTCGGCGAACAGGTGCAGAAAGTGATTGGCGAGCAACGGCACATCGAACCGGCGGTCGCGCAACGGCGGCAACGCGAGTGAGATCACCTTGAGGCGATACAGCAGATCCTCACGGAAGCGGCCATCGGCGACCATCTCGTCAAGCGGCCGATTCGTCGCCGCGATCACGCGGACATCCACCCGCGTCGTCTTGGTGCCACCCACCCGCATCACTTCGCCGCTCTCGAGCGCACGCAGCACCTTCGCCTGCGCCAAGGGCCCGAGGTCACCGATCTCGTCCAGAAAGAGCGTGCCACCATGCGCCGCTTCGAACAAGCCGCCTCGATCCTTGACCGCGCCCGTGAAGGCGCCGCGCATGTGCCCGAACAGCTCGCTTTCCACCAGCTCCGAGGGGAGCGCCGAGCAGTTGAGCGCAATGAACGGCTTGTGACGCCGGGCGCTTTCGTCATGCAGCGCACGCGCCACCAGCTCCTTGCCGGTCCCGCTTTCGCCACCCACCAGCACGGTCACGTCGGTGCGACCCACGCGCGAAATCATCTTGAACACGTCGCGCATGACCGGCGTCGTGCCGTACATGCCGCGGAATGCGTTCACCTCATCGTCGGCCGCAGGCGTCGTCTCCTCGCGCAGGATCGTCATCGCATCGGCGCGACGCAGGAATGCGACGACTTCCGTGCGCTGCACCGGCGTATTGAGGTAGTCGGCCGCGCCCCGCTCGAACGCCCGGATCGCGGCGTGGGTGGCACCTGGTGCCGTCGCCATCGCCGTCAGCAGCGTCGGGTGCACCTCGCGCAATTCATCGAGCAAACGGAAACCATCGTCGCCGGGCAGCTGCTGGTCGGCGATGACCACGTCGATCTCAGCGCGCGTGATGATCTCGCACACGCCAGCGGACTGGACGGCGTGCAACAGTTCGCGACCATCGGCTTCCACGATCACGCGCAGGGCATCCACGAACGACGAACGTTCGCTCACCACAAGAATACGCATCTTGGCGGCCCACGGACTCGGACGTTCCTGGGCTGCAATGCCAAGATGACGGGGGCGCGTGGCTGGCGAGCGCGGGGAGGCAAGCGCGCTGCGTACCTGCGTGGAGGGATCAACGTCGTACAGAGCCACATTGCTCATTAGCGCATCCTCGGTGAGCGTACCGAGCACGGCGGTGAAGCGCCGCGCTCTCGTGCCGCACATCACATCTCGGAAGAACAAAAAGGCGCGACCTCGGCTCTGCGTCGAGCGAGACGTCGCGCTGTCGACTCTGGGATCGGTCTCCGGTCGCCAAGGTCGGATCGAGCGAGCGATCCAGTTGTCATTCTGCCATGCGGTTGCCCGGAAAATCGGCGCGGCGGAAGACCCGCGACTGCGTCATGTCCCGCAGGTCGATAATCGGTCACACAGGTTGTGTACACAAGGGAAAACCGCTTACACGTGTGTCGGGGATCACCCTCCATTGTGCAGAACACACACATGCCCACCCATCGAACAGGCACGGCAATGGTCGCCGGCTGTCGAGGCCGAGTCAGGTTTCGCCGAGGCGGATCCAGCGACGGACGGTCGGGGCATGAAATGCGTGCAGCCGGCTCAGCATCGACGACGCATCCTCGGCGACCACCAGCCACTCACGTGGATTGCCACGCAGGAATCCCTCGGCATCGACATGGTCGAGCAAGGCCATCAGCGGCGCCCAGTATCCGGCAACATCCATGAGCCCGATCGGCTTCTGATGGACGCCAAGCTGCGCCCAGGTCCACATCTCGAAGAACTCCTCGAGTGTGCCCAGGCCACCCGGCAGCGTAATGAACGCATCGGCGAGCTGCGCGATCATCTCCTTCCGCTCATGCATCGAGTCCACCACGCGCAGCGCGGTCAGGCCGTGGTGCGCGACTTCACGCTGCACGAGCCCGTGCGGCATCACGCCGATCACTTCGCCGCCGGCGGCGAGCGCTGCGTCGGCGAGCGCCCCCATCAGGCCGACCCGCCCCCCGCCATAGACCACCGTGATCCCGCGCTCAGCCAGCGCGGTGCCCAGCGCCGTCGCGCAGGCGAGATATTCGGGACGCACGCCATCGTTCGAGGCGCAATACACCGCGATGCGTCGGATTGGCGACGCATCGGGAACGGGCGCGAACGCGGAACCGGATCCCCTCGATGGAATGCTCATGCGGGAAAGCTAACGCCGATGGGAGAGACGCGATGGCTGCATGGTGCGTATCCGGCGCGTGGCGCCCCAAAGCACCATCGATGCCAGCAGGGGCCCGGCGCAGGCGAGCAGCACAATGCTCCACGCCATCAGGCTGGTCGTCGACGTACGATTCCACCACACTGCCTGCGCGATCGTGAGCACCGCATCGGCCGACACCGCGATGGCCAGCCCACGGCTCAGATGCCACGCTGTGGCACGGGCGGTTGCGCCGACGGTTCGTCCTCGCGCGCGCAGCGCGCGAAGTCCGGACAGCAGCAGCACATCGAAACACACCCACGCCGCTTGCACCGCGGCCGACGGAAACCACGGGAACGTTGGTGCGAGCGCTAACAGCAGCGTCCACGGAACCAGCAGCCACTCCAGCGCCTGCAACAGCACCGCCGGTCCCCGAAGCGCGGTGCGCGCCCCGAAGCGCCAGAACGACCCGCCGGCGAACGCCCGCAACCCGTCCAGCATCGCGCGCCCGCTCGAGTGGTCGCGGGGATATTCGAGATAGATCGGCTCCCATCCGTGCGGGCGCAGCTTGCGCTTGAACGACGCGAGTCCATCGAAGTTGAACAGCGGGCGCGACCACGTGCGCACGAGACGCAGCCAACCGCTCACCGGTCCGGCGAGCGGCGCGAGTCCGAGGGTCACCCACGACACGCCATCAGCCGCCAAGGCGAGCATGGCGTGATGCACCAGCAGCTCGGCCGTTCCGTTGGGCGCGTCCGGATCGCGCAGCAGATGCTCGAACAGCCACCCCTCGTGCGTGGGCACCGGAACGATCGACAGCAGCGCCACGGGCGCGCCGGCGCGCGTGGCCACGAACGATCGGCGGTGGGATAGCCGTTCAAACGGATCGACCTCCACCAGAAATCCCAGGCGGGCCATCGGCCGCGAGGCAAACCATCGGGCGATCAGCTGCTGCAGCGCGGTGTGACGCACCGGCGCGCGCAGCGCGTCGGCATCGACGATCTGCACCGTAACGCCCTTCGCGCGGGCACGACGCAGTTGCTCCCGCAACGATCGGTGCTGCGCCACATGGTCGCCCCACGAGCGCGGATTCCACACGGGTTGCTCGCCCAACATCACGCGCCGAAACCGCGGCGAGGGCGCCAGACTCCCCTCGGTCGCAAAAAAGCTCGCGCGGCAGCGCTGCGATGCCGCAAAGGCCACGAAGGCGTCGGCCACCGCGATGGCATCGTGCGGCGCCGACACCGGCTCACCGGCCGATATCAGGGCGCCCGGCGTCCGATAGTAGGCCACGAGCCCTCGATCACCCCGGTCGTCGCACAGAAACCAGTGCTCCAGCCCCGCACCGAGCGCCCGAAACGCCGTTGCGGTGCGCCCATGGCGCTCGATCAGCGCGAGCGCGCGCGCATCATCGCGCGCAAGCGCGAGGGCGGAAGCGGAGGAAGCGTGCACGGAGAGACTCGGATACTACCGGGAGGGCGCGGGGAATGGCTACCTTCGACGTCATGCCCTCCTCGCCGCGCTCGCTCCCCACGCTCAGCATCGTGGACCACCCGTTGGTCCGTCACAAAATCACGCTGCTCCGCGACCGCGCGACGCCCACGAAGCAGTTCAAGGAGTTGGTCGACGAGATCGCCATGCTGATGGCATACGAGGCCACGCGCGATCTGGCATTGGAGCCGGTGTCGGTCGACACACCACTCGAGACCACGTCCGGGTGGTCGGTGCGCGGCAAGAAGCTCACGCTGGTCCCGATTCTGCGCGCCGGACTGGGAATGGTCGAAGGCATTCTGCGCCTCATACCGTCCGCACGCGTGGGACACATCGGACTCTATCGCGATCACGATACGCTCGAGCCGGTGGACTATTACTTCAAGGTCCCGGGCGATGTCAGTGAGCGGGATTTTCTGCTGCTCGACCCGATGCTCGCCACCGGCGGCAGTGCCGCCGCGGCGGTCACGTCACTCAAGCGGGCAGGAGCGACACGCATTCGCTTTCTCTGTCTCGTGGCGGCGCCGGCCGGCGTAGAGCGACTCGCCCGCGAACACCCCGATGTGCCGGTCCTCACCGCCGCCCTGGATCGCGAACTCAATGAGCACGGCTACATCCTTCCCGGACTCGGCGATGCCGGCGACCGGCTGTTCGGGACGCGCTGAGTAAGGGGTAAGGAGTAAGGGGTAAGGAGTAAGGGGTAAGGAGTAAGGGGTACGGGATAGCCCATACCCCCTACCCCGTACTGCGTACCCCTTACTCCGCCGTTATCACCCAAACCACTCCCGCGGCGCCGTGCGCTGCTGGTCCGCGGCCTCGAGCACCCAGGACTGCGCCATCGGCTCGGTGACTTCCCCCGCCACCCGTTCGAACCACTGCTGCGCCTGCGCATCGTCGCCGATGCGCCGCCACAGTTCGCCCACGAGATAGGTGATCACGGCCCGTTCTTCCGGTGACACGCCGTCAAACGCCTCCAGGGCATCCGAGAAACGCCACGCGGCGTTCCGCCGGAAATAGCGCTCAGCCTCCGTGTCGTGTTCGTCCACACAACACCACGCCGCCCGCAGATACAGATCGGCCAGATAGCGCGGATCGCCCTCCTGCCACTCTGCCACTTTCGCGGCATGCTCGTACTTGAGGGAGCCCGACAGCGGCTGCCCGGTCAGCGACGGGGCCAGCTCGCTCCACACCCGCGCGCACAGCAGGCCGTCCGGACGCGCCTCGTCCCCGAAGTCCCGCTGCACCCCGGCGTAGCCGCAGTGCGTGCACAAATGGACGAAATAGGGCAACGGCTGCATACCGGCCGCGCGCTCGTGGAAATCCGTCCGCTTGCCACCAAAGGCGTTGGTGGCCACGACGGTCTGCGAGCGAAACAGCGTCTCGCAGACGGGGCAGGTCAGTTCGATCAGATGCAGTGTGGTCATGGCACGGCGTCAGGGGACGTTGATCAGTCTCGGCATGATCTGCCTGAGAGTTGAACACCAGCCCCCGGATTCACCCGGGCGAGCTTGTACCGCCCAGAAATCGCGGCTATCTTCTCGCGACTTGTTTGGCGATTAGTGCGCGCAGCTCTCGATCGCGTCGGTCTCCCGTTCCCGGGTCGTTGATGTTGATCAATCTGGTACCGGATTTTCTCGCCGTACTCGAAGCCGACGATCGCGTGTCGGCGTATCTCGCCTATTTCGAGCGCCACAAGGCGCTGCTGACGGCCTACTGGGACAACTATGTCCTCGAGCCGTCAGGGCCGCATTTCGAGGACGTCGTCCACTCCACGGTCAACGCCAACCGCGATGACCTGCTCACGCTCCTCTCGCGCACCGACGTGGTCGCGCTGGCGCGTCAGGCGGAGGAAAAGGTCCGGACCCTGCTCGACATCGATGTCACCTACGATGTCGTCCTGATGGTGGGTGTCGGCGCCGCGAATGCCGGTGAACTGGTCGTCAATGGCCGCGGCGTGGCGTTCGTGTGCCTCGAGCACTTCACGGGCGTCACCAACCCGGACACCCAGGGGCTCGGACTCGATCCCGAGCTGATTCCCCTCTGGCTCGCCCACGAACTCACGCACGTCGTCCGGTATACGTCGCCCTCCAGCCGCAGCGACATGCGCGGCTTCGTAGAAGACGCCGGCGGCTACTACTCGTACTGGGAAACCGGGCGTCAGGCGTCACTGCGCGAGCTGCTCGTGAACGAAGGGCTGGCCGTGCACGTGTCCCGCGCCGTGAGCCCGGGACACGCCGCGTGGGAGTATTTCGGCTTCGCCCGCAAGCAGTACGCGCGCATCCGCGAGGTCGAACCGGTGCTGCATCGTGCCCTCGACACCGACGGCGACCGCGCCGCCCTCGGCCTTCGCCTGCGCTATCTCTCGGGTGGCATGAGCGATGAGGCCCGCACGGTCGAACGCACGGTGCTTCCCGAACGCTCGGGTTACTTTCTGGGCGCGCGGATGGTCGAAGCCGCCATCGCGGCCCGCGGATACGCCTGGGCAACCCGCGCCAGCGTGCTCGAGCTCGCGACGGTGAACGAACCGGTGCTGGAGCGGCCGAGGCTCACGATCGTCGGCTGATGCTGGATCGGACCGTTCGTTAACGGCAACGGCAACAGCAACCGCCGGAACACGGAGACCACGGATTTTCACGGAAACAACACAGATAAGCAAACAGCGCTTTTCGCTTATCTGTGTTGTTTCCGTCTATCGGTAAAATCCGTGTTCTGGCTGTTGCAGTGGCAGTGGCACTGGCCGTTGCTGTTTCGGATCCTACTTCCCGATGCAGAACTCCCGGAACACGCGGTCGAGCACGTCCTCGGTATCCACGATGCCGATGAGATCGGACAACGATTCGCGCGCCGCGTAGAGGTGCACCGCAGCGACCGGCGCCGGCAGTGCACCGCTCTCCCACGCGCGCAGAAACGCACACAGTTCGTCGTGCGCCGCCGCCAGGCCGGCCCGATGGCGTTCGCGCGTCACCAGCACATCGTCACCCGGTGGCAGCGCCACCGCACCAGCCGCCGCCGCGCGATCGATCGCCTCCAGCAGATCGCCGAGTCCCTGCCCCGTCTCGGCGCTCACACGCTGCACCTGCGCGTCGGATGCCGACGCATCGAGGTCCGCCTTCGTGTGCACCCGAATGACCATACCCGCTGTTCGGTTCGCGATCGCCTCGCACGTCGCCGCGATATCGTCCTCGCTGCTGCCGCACGCCAGCACCACCTGCGCCTGGCCCAGATAGCGCGTGCTGACTTCGATGCCGAGTCGCTCGATGGCGTCATCAGTGTCGCGGAGGCCGGCGGTATCCACGAAGCGCAGCGGTAATGGCGCGCGGTCGAGCACGGCTTCGATCGCATCACGCGTGGTACCGGCGATCGGTGTGACAAGGGCGCGGGACTCACCCAGCAACGCGTTGAACAGCGACGACTTTCCGGCGTTGGGAGGGCCGGCAATCACAACCAACACGCCATCACGGAGCACGGCCGCCTGCGGAGCGGTGTTCATCAGCGCGCGCAGCGCGTCGCGCAGCGACTCGGCCGCATTTTTTATGCGGGCGGGAGCGATCGGGCCATCGTCTTCTTCTGGGAAGTCGATGTCGTAAGCGATCAGGGCTTCGAGATGAATGACCTCGTCGCGCAAGGCGAGCAACCGCCGGGAGAGCCCGCCGTCGAGTTGCGACAGCGCCTGCCGGTGCATGGCGGTGGTCCGGGCGTCGATGAGATCCGCCACCGCTTCCGCCTGCACCAGATCCATGCGGCCGTTCAGCACCGCACGGCGCGTGAACTCGCCGGGCGTAGCCTGTCGGGCGCCGGCGGCTACGCACGCCGCCAGGACGAGCGCGGGTACCACCTGGCCGCCATGGGTCGCGATTTCCACGACGTCATCGCCCGTGTACGAGCGCGGCGCCGCAAACCAGGTGAGCAGCACATCGTCGAGCGGCTCACCGTTGGGATGTCGCAACGCCACCCGCGTGGCGCGACGCGGGTGCAGCTCGGATGCGCCAAGGGCGCGAGCGATGGAGGTCGCTCGCGCCCCTGACAGCCGAATCACGGCAATCGCCCCGCGTCCAGCGGCCGTGGCACGGGCGACAATCGTGTCGTCGCCGCCAGGCAGCTGGTGGGCCGTCACCACGGCGTTATCCCCGCACCACCGGCTGGGCCTTGGTGCGCTCCTGCGAGATCAGCCACTGCTGCGGCAACGACGCAAGGTTCTGCACGAAGTAATAGAGGTTGAGTCCCGAGGCCATGTTGAAGAAGATCACCATCATCATCGCCGGCATCAGGTACATCATCATCTTCTGCTGCTCGTTCGCCTTCATGCCGCGCATGCCGATGTACGACAGGCCCATGGCGGTGATCGCCACGAGAATCGGGATCACGTAGAACGGATCCTTGAGCGAGATGTCGGGGAACCACAGGAACGACACGCCGCGGAACTCGATCGTGTTCTGGAACACGAAGAAGAGGGCGAAGAACACGGGCAACGGGATCAGCATCGGCAGACACCCCGACAACGAGCTGAAGGGCGACATGCCGTGCTCCTTGTACACGCGCATCATTTCCGCCTGCAGCTTGGTCGGATCGCCCTTGTACTTGGTCTGGATCTCCTGCAGGTGCGGCTGAATACGCTGCATCTGCATGGAGCTGCGCATCGCCTTCTGATTCAGCGGCCACAAGATGATGCGCACGGCGACACCGAACAGCACCAGGATCCAGCCGTACGACAGACCAAGCGTGGACTTCATCCACAGCAGCAGACGGATGACCATCGTGGCGAACGGCTGCACCACGCCCTGCAACCAGCCGCCGTACGGGTTCGACGTTTCGAAGGAGCGGCCGATGGCCACGAGACGCTTGAACTCCTGCGGACCGGCGTACACGTCGAACGCCACGGCGCCGCTCTTGAGCGACGCGACGATGGTGGCCTCACTGCGCGTGGCGGCCTTCGCCACCCGTGCACCGCCCGTAAAGTTCACCTCGGCGAAGCCGGGGGCACCCTGCGGTGCCAGTACGCCCATCAGGAAGTACTTGTTCTTGGCCACGGTCCAATTGATCGGACCCGCTTCGATGCGGCGTTCACCCGGATCGAGCGAACTGAAGGAGACACCCTTCGCGTTCTGCTGGTCCGGCTTGTAGGCGTAGGCGAGATGCGACTGATCTTCGGTGGTATCCGATTCCGACGAGCGGAAGCCGGGGGGCATGTCGATCAGCAGAAAGCTGTTCTCCGGCGCGCCCTGCACCACGGCCGACACATTCACGCGATAGCTGTCGGGGAGGAACGAGTAGGCGATCGTGATCGCGCGGGCGCCGACCGTGGCGTCGTAGCGGACCACCGCGCGTCCGTTCTCTTCGGTGCGCGTGGTGGTGAACGTCTGCGCGTTCAGTGCGACGGTGTCACCGGGGGTCACCAACCGGAAGCTGAGCAACCGGTCGCCCGCCTTCGCGAGTTCGACCGGGCCGCCCTTGGTGCGCCCCTTGTTGGAGAGCGCGACGTACTGCTGCATTTCCGCGCCGATCAGCGCCGCGCCGCGGTTCGTGGTGCGGAAGACGGCGGGCGTGGTGGTCACGACCGCGGTGTCGACCCGCAGGGCCACCGGCTGCGGAACCGGGTTGAGCGAGTCGGGCAGCGCGCGCATACCCGGCGCAGCGGCACCGGCGGTATCAGCGGTGACCGGCATGGTGCTGGCAACCGTCGCCGAATCGGCGCGGCGCAGGGAGTCTGTTACAGCCGTCTTGCTTCCTGGCGCCGGAACCGGCGTCGGGAACAGGATCGGCGTCAGAATCAGGACCGCCGCCATCAGGACGACGGCGAGGACGATGCGGCGTGGTTCCATGGTCTGTATAAGGGAGCGCTCAGGGCACCGGATCGAATCCGCCGGGCCGGAACGGATGACAGCGCCCGATACGGCGCACAGCCATCCATCCTCCACGTAATGCGCCGTGACGCTCCAGCGCCTCGATCGCATACGCAGAACACGAAGGATAATAGCGGCAGGCGCCCCCGAAGATGGGCGACAGCGTGAGCTGGTACCCACGCACCACCAGAATGCAGAGCCTCGCGATCACGGCCGGCCCGTGGGCGTCACCGTGCGATCTTCCGCACGGCCTGCAACACTTCGGTACGGAGCGTATCGAAGTTTCTGGCGTAGGCGACGGGCAGCACCTTGAACACGAGGTCCATGGGCGCGAGCTCGGGGAGCACTTCGAGACGGATGAGCTCGCGGAGCCGGCGTTTGAGCCGGTTCCGGTCGACACCCGAGTGCTTGTACTTGGGCACCACGAATCCAACGCGGGGAAACGCGTGAAGGGAAGCCAAGGCGCGCACATCCAATGAGGCGGTGCGTACTCGCTTCCCTTCGTGTCGGACCCGCTCGAGATCGGACCCGCGCGTCAGTCGCTGCGCGCGCGGGAACGATCGGGAATCAGGCGCCTGCGTACTTCGACGGGATCTGCACGGTCAACACCTTGCGCCCCTTCCGGCGACGACGGGCGAGAACCTCACGGCCCCACTTCGTCTCCATACGCGCACGGAAACCGTGCTTGCGGACTCGCTTGGTGTTGCGCGGACGATATGTGGGCTTGCCCATATGAATGCTCGAGGTAACGCGGGATGAATCGCGGCGGTTCGACTTGATGTTCTCAGCACCCGGCCCCCCGCATGCTGCACGGCAGCGGCGGTGTGGCAGAATCCTGACCTAGCATCAGAAAATACTCGCGGGACCAGCGTGAGGTCAAGGCCGCCAAGTATACCCGCGACAACGATTTGCCTCCACCCGCCCAATCCCGGTGAAGACTTGCTTGCGCTCACGAATGCGAAGCTGGTGTCACATCACTGACGCGATTGACTTATCCACACGCGCGCATAACCTTCGCCGCCCCGTCCGATTGTCGTTCGATTCTCGCCCGCAGTTGGGGCCGCCCGAACCCCGACCTCCCGTCATGTCCCTTACGCCTGCCGAAACCTGGGATCGCCTGCGCCAACGCGCACGGCAGGTCCTCCCGGAGCAGACGTACCGCACGTGGCTGGAGCCCACCGACGCCCTCGGCGTCGAAGGGGACACCCTGCTCGTCGGTGCCCCCGATCAGTTCTCGGCCGACTGGAACGAGTCCAAGCACGCCGACCTGCTCACCAGCTTCGCCGCCGTCGCCCTCGGACACCCGCTGAAAGTTCGCTTCAAAGTGGCCGAAGAACGGCTGGGTCGCGTGCAGATGGACATGTTCGTCCAGCCGCCGCCTGCCCCTGTTGTCGCGCCACTAACCGCGCATCAACAGCGCTTATCTGCGCCACTAAACCCGAGATATACGTTCGACCAGTTCGTCATCGGGAAATCCAACGATGTCGCCGCCGCCGCCGCTCAGGCCGCCGCCCAAGCGCCGGGCAAAGTCTACAACCCGCTCTTCATCTATGGAGAGACCGGGCTCGGCAAAACCCACCTCATGCAGGGCATCGCCCACGAACTGCTCAAGCGCACCCCCACGCTGCGCCTCGCGTTCGTCGGCACCGAGCAGTTCACCAACGAGTTCGTCAACGCGATCCAAACCGGACAGATGGGCGATTTCCGCCGCCGCTTCCGCGAAATCGATCTGCTGCTCGTTGACGACGTCCAGTTCCTGAAGGGGAAGGAATCCACGCAGGAAGAATTCTTCCACACCTTCAATGCCATCTATGAGGCCGGACGACAGATCGTCCTCACCTCCGATCGACCCCCCAAGGAGATCCCGGGACTCGAATCCCGCCTCGTCTCCCGCTTCGAGTGGGGGATGGTCGCCAACGTCGATTCCCCGGATCTCGAGCACCGGATCGCGATCCTCCGAAAGAAGGCGAGCCTCGACCACCTCGAGCTCACCATCCCCGACGAGGTCATCGAATTCATCGCCCAGCACGTGAAGTCGTCGGTCCGGGAACTCGAAGGCTCCATCATCAAGCTCCTCGCCTACGCGTCCCTCAAGCACCGCGAGATCTCGATCGAGCTCGCCCGCGAAGCGCTGCGCGACAAGCTCAAGAACGCCACGGTTTCAGATTTCCCCGAGATTCCCCCCACCACCATCACCGTGGCCACCATTCAGCAGGTGGTGTCCCGGGAATGGGGGGTCACCCCCGACGGGCTCCGCTCCAAAACCCGCACCAAGCAGCTCACCACCCCCCGGCAGGTCGCCATGTATCTCTGCCGAGAACTGCTGGCCCTCCAGCTGGTGGAAATCGGGAATGCGTTCGGGGGGCGGGATCACTCCACGGTGATCCATTCCCTCGATCGGGTGGCCGAAGACATGGGCGGAGAGCCCGGTTTTGCCGACCGGGTGCTCAAGGTCCGGGGCATGTTGGAAACGCTCCGATCCACTGGACAACTCGGCACCTGAGTCCCCAGTCGTCCACATCGCCGCACAGTTTTCCCCCCATGCACGGGCCCCGATGTGCAGCAATGCGGAGAAAAAGCACCACTCGACATGGAATGCACATCACACGGCATGGCGGAAGTGCTTTCACCCATGTAGCTTGCGGCGTTTGTAGACAAGCCCACACGCCCTGCTGCTACTACCAGTTTTATCTCTAAGACTCTTTCTAACAGCAGTCCTTCCACACAACGGGCATGCGCTTCACGATCTCGCGCGAGAAACTCCAAGAAGGACTCGCGGCGGTAACCGCCGCCGTACCGGCCAAGACCACCTTGCCGGTCCTGTCGAACCTGCTCGTCGAAACCACCGAGCGCGG
>CANHNQ010000089.1 GCA_947462095.1 Gemmatimonadota bacterium | reverse complement strand
TGGATCGTCGCCGGCACCCGATGACGATGACGCGGCGGACGACATGGGACGCTCTATCGCGTCGGCCGAACGCGGAGCGGCCAATCCCAAGGCCGCCCCTACCGTTACCAAACGCGACAGAAACGTGCGGCGACCCGAGGTCGGTGAACGGTCATGGTCGTAGTGCATGGCGATGCTCAGTGGCGTGAGATGAGTGAATCGGGCAAAACGCGACGTGGCAACAGCGGGCGATCCGGCGGAACGGGCTTCCCCGCAGCAACAGCGGCCGTGGTGGCATAGGCCACATCGCTCGGCGGATCGCCCTTCGGCCAGTCGCGCTCCTTGCCGGGATGGTCCTGGCGCGGCTGTGTGAGCACGTAGGCGGCGATGTCCGCCGCCTCCTGCGCCGTCAGGGTATCGGCGTGGTCGAACGGCATGTTATGGCGGACGAACGTGGCCAAGGTGTACTGCCGCGCCATGCCAGCCCCGATGGCGTAGCTCTCGCTCCCCCACACCGCCGGCGCCGCCAAGGCCGGGAGCCCGGCCCCGTTCGCGCCGTGGCAGCGGGCACACTGCCCCGCATAGCCCGCTTCACCGTGCGCGACGTCGCCCAGCAGTTTGACGGAATCCACCGGCGCGGGACGCGCCGACGCCCGCATCGTTTCCATGTAGGCCAGCATGTCGCGCATCTCCTGACCGTCCTCCGGTAGCATCTTCCCGGCCAGGCTTCGTGCGATGCACTCGTTGATCCGACGGGCCAGCGTCTCTTCGTAGCCGGGACGTGCCCGATACCGCGGATACCGCGCCGCAGTGCCCAGCCATGACATAGCCGTCGGCCGGGTACCGTTGTCGAGGTGACAACTGACGCAGCGCAGCGCGTTGCCGCTGTGCTCAGGGAGGGAGTCACGGAATGCCGTCATCAACGCCAGGCCACGTTCAGCGTTCGCCACGGTGGGCGTCGGCGCGCGCTCGGTGCAGCCTACGATGACTGGGACGCCCACGAGCAGGCGGACGAAACGGGAGAGTCGGAATGCACGCATACCCCAACATACGACAAAAAACGGGGGCGCGTTGCCGAAGCAACACGCCCCCGTTCTGGGCACAACGTCAGACCGATCAGCCGGCTGTAGCCGCCTTGGGCTCCTGCCGCTTGGCGCTCGCCACGAGATAGTCGCGGTTCATCTTCTTGATGACATCGATGCTGATTTCCTTCGGGCACGCTTCCTGGCACTCCCCCACAAGCGTGCAGTGCCCGAAGCCCTCGATATCCATCTGCTCGACCATCGCCAACGCACGCGTGTCGCGCTCCGGCTGCCCCTGCGGCAACATGCCGAGGTGCGTGATCTTGGCACCGGTGAAGAGCGACGCGGAGGCATTCGGGCACGCCGCCACGCAGGCGCCGCAGCCGATGCACGCCGCCGCGTCCATCGCCTCTTCGACGGTGTCCTTGCCGATCAGGATCGAGTTGGCGTCGCGCGCACCACCGGTGTTCACCGACACGTACCCGCCCGCCTGGATGATGCGGTCGAGGGACCCGCGATTCACCACCAGATCCTTCACGATCGGGAAACCCGCCGCACGCCACGGCTCGACGGTGATAATGTCGCCGTCCTTGAACGCACGCATGTGCAGCTGGCAGGTTGCCGCCCCGGCCCATGGCCCGTGCGCCTGCCCGTTGATCATCATCGAGCAGGAACCGCAAATGCCTTCGCGGCAATCGTGGGCGAAGGCGACCGGCACCTTCCCTTCCATCGTCAGCTGCTCGTTGAGCAGGTCGAACATCTCGAGGAACGACATGTCCGCGCTGACACCGTCGAGCGTGTACGTCTCGAGCTTGCCCGGAGACTGCGAGGCCGGCTGACGCCAGACGTTCAGAGTGAGCTTCATTACTTGTAGCTCCGGGTGGAGAGGTGCACGTTCTCGTACACCAACGGTTCCTTGTTGAGAATCGGCGCCTTGCCTTCGCCCGCGAACTCCCACGCCGCGACGTAGGCAAAGTTCTCGTCGTTACGCTGCGCTTCGCCGGCGTCCTGGTATTCCACACGGAAGTGACCGCCGCACGACTCTTCGCGCGCCAGCGCGTCGCGGCACATCAGCTCACCGAGTTCGATGAAGTCCGCCACGCGTCCCGCGTTCTCGAGCGCCTGATTCAGATTGTCACCGCTGCCCGGCACGTTCACGTTGCTCCAGAACTCGGCCTTGACCGCGGCAATCAGCTCCAGCGCCTTGGTGAGTCCTTCCTTCGTACGCGCCATACCGCAGTACTCCCACATGATCTTGCCGAGCTCCTTGTGGAAGGAGTCGACCGAACGCTTGCCCTTGATATCCAGGAAGCGCTTCGTCTGCGCGCGCACCGACTCTTCCGCGGCCTTGAACTCGGCATGCGTGTTGTCGACCTTCGCGAGCTTCGTGCTGGCGATGTAGTCACCGATCGTGTACGGCAACACGAAATACCCATCAGCCAAGCCCTGCATAAGCGCCGATGCCCCGAGCCGGTTCGCCCCGTGATCGGAGAAGTTCGCCTCGCCAGCCACATGCAGGCCGGGGATGGTGCTCATGAGGTTGTAGTCCACCCACAAGCCGCCCATCGTGTAGTGCACGGCCGGGTAGATACGCATCGGCCGCTCATACGGATTCTCATCCGTGATACGCTGGTACATGTCGAACAGATTACCGTAGCGTTCGGCGATCGTGTCCTTGCCGAGGCGCTTGATGGCATCGGCGAAATCCAGATACACGCCGAGCCCGCCCGGGCCGACACCGCGACCGTCGTCACAGGCTTCCTTGGCGGCACGCGACGAAATATCTCGCGGCGCCAGGTTGCCGAAGCTCGGATACTTCCGCTCGAGGAAGTAATCGCGCTCCGCTTCCGGGATGGCGGCCGGTGCGCGATTGTCCCCGCGCTTGATTGGCACCCATACGCGTCCGTCGTTGCGGAGCGATTCCGACATCAGCGTGAGCTTCGACTGGTGGTCGCCGCTGACAGGAATGCAGGTGGGGTGGATCTGCGTATAGCACGGGTTGGCGAACGCCGCGCCCTTCTTGTAGGCGCGCCACGTGGCCGTGGTGTTCGACAGCATCGCGTTCGTGCTGAGGTAGAACACGTTGCCATATCCGCCCGTCGCGAGCACGACCGCATCAGCCGCGTGCGACGTGATCTTGCCGGTGAGCAGATTGCGCGTCACGATACCGCGCGCATGCCCGTCGATGACGACCACGTCGAGCATCTCTTCGAACGTGTGCATCTGCACGCCCTTGAGGGCGATCTGGCGCTCGAGCGCCGAATACGCGCCCAGGAGCAGCTGCTGCCCGGTTTGTCCGCGCGCGTAGAACGTGCGCGAGACCTGCGCGCCGCCGAACGACCGGTTGGCCAGCAGGCCGCCGTACTCGCGGGCGAACGGCACGCCCTGCGCCACGCACTGATCGATGATGTTCACCGATAGCTGCGCCAGGCGATACACATTGGCCTCGCGGGCGCGGAAGTCGCCGCCCTTGATGGTGTCGTAGAACAGACGGCGGATGGAATCGCCATCGTTCTGATAGTTCTTGGCGGCGTTGATGCCACCCTGCGCGGCGATCGAGTGCGCCCGGCGCGGCGTATCGTGGTACACGAAGCACGACACGTTGTACCCGAGCTCCGACATCGTGGCCGCGGCCGACGCGCCAGCCAGACCCGCGCCAACCACGATCACGTTGTGCCGGCGCTTGTTGGCCGGATTCACCAGCTTCATCGAGAAGCGATGCTGATCCCACTTCGCCTCAAGGGGACCGCTCGGAATCTTTGCGTTCAGGTCGAGCATATCAGTGGGTCTCCGCAACGGGCGTCGCCAGCGCAGTGGCCGCCGACGATTCGGCAAGCGGTGGTGCCGGCGCAAACTTGCCGAGCACGGCGGCAATCGGAATGATCATGAAACCGGCAGCGACGATGAGCGCAATGGCCAGCGCAATGCGCCGCTTGAGCGGCTGCGCCGACGGGCGGGCCACACCGAGCGTGCGCACGACGGCCCAGCTGCCGTGATACAAGTGCAAGCCCAGCGCGGCCATCGCCAGCACATAGAACGCCGCCATGAGCGGATTCGACAGCAGGATCCGCACATTGTTGTACGGATCAAGGTGCGTGAAATCCGGATGTACCGCGCCGAGGGTGAGCTGCAGCAGGTGCGCCACGATAAACACCAGGATCAGCACGCCGCCCCAGCGGATCGTACGCGCGGCGAACGTGGTGACCTGCGGACGACGATCGGCATACCCCTCCGGGCGCGCCGCGCGTGAGAGCATCGTGAGCTGATACGCGGCAACCGCGTGGAGGACGACGGCGGCGATCAGACCGACGCGAACCGCCCAGAGCAGCGGCATGCTCGTGCGCAACAGGAGCGCATAATGCGCCATGGCATCCTGCCCCTTGAACATGAGCAGATTGCCGGACATGTGGCCGATGACGAACAGGATCCCGATGATCCCGGTCACCGCCATCACGATCTTCTTGCCGATCGTGCTTTGCCAGAAACGCGAGAGAACGTACATAGGCGGGGGAAGAAGAAGAAACCGGCGCGCTCACCGTGGTGAACGCGCCGGTCCCGTCAGAATCAGAGGGAGATCACGGACATCGGCTCGCGCACAGCCTGTGCGGAGCGCTCGAGCGCGGCGCGCTCATCGGCGGTGAGATCGATCTCGAGGATCTTCTCGAGGCCGTTGCGACCGAGCTTGCACGGCACGCCGAGGAACAGACCGGAGAGGCCGTACTCACCCTCGAGCCACGCGGCGCACGGCAGGATGCGCTTGCGATCGTGCACGATCGCTTCGACCATCTCGACCGCGCCCGCAGACGGCGCGTAGTACGCCGAGCCCGTCTTGAGGTACTTCACGATTTCCGCGCCGCCGTCTCGCGCACGCTGCACGATGGCGTCGAGCTGCTCACGCGGCATCAGCTGCGTAACCGGAATGCCACTGACCGTGGTGTACGAGATGAGCGGCACCATCGTGTCGCCATGTCCACCGAGCACCATCGCCTGGATGTCGCGCACCGAGACGTCCAGTGCTTCGGCGAGGAACGAACGGTAGCGCGCCGTGTCGAGCACGCCAGCCATGCCGATCACGCGCTCGCGAGGGAAGCCGGTCACCTGCTTCGCCACGTAGCACATGACGTCGAGCGGGTTGGAGACCACGATCACGATCGCGTTCGGCGACGTCGCCTTGATCTGCTCTGAGACCGACTTCACGATGCCGGCGTTCGTGTTGAGCAGATCGTCGCGCGACATGCCAGGCTTGCGGGCGATCCCGGCGGTGATGACGACAATGTCCGAGCCGGCCGTTTCCTCATAGCCGTTCGTACCGATGACGCGGGTGTCGAACCCTTCCACGGGTGCCGACTCCCACTGGTCGAGCCCCTTGCCCTGCGGGATGCCGTCGACGACGTCGACCATCACCACCGTGCGTCCCAGCGACTTCTCGGCGATGCGCTGCGCCGTCGTGGCGCCGACATTGCCCGCGCCAACGACCGTGATCTTGTTGACCATGTTGTGCCGGTTCTCCGAACGGGTGTCCGAGCGAAGTTAGAAGAATGCGGAGCGACGACGTACCAGCTAAAGCGCCACTAGACGGTTAGCCAGCCATTGCCGCTGCGAAGAGTACACGGTGGCAACATAGAGGAGTGCATCCAGACGAGCAACACGAGCGGTCCCGTGCAGTTGGCGAACACCCGCCGACCGGTCAGCCGCCGACCTGGCTGAGTGCCCGAAGACCGCCGACGCGCATCTGTAACAGCTCGTGTGCCTTCGGCTTTTCGGCCAACGCCTGAAGGAACAACGGCGCCAGCGGGGAGCCGTTCCGGATGGCGTCGCGTAGCAATACCTCGTGATCACCGAACAGACACGTGCGCAATCGCCCGTCCGCCGTGAGGCGCACCCGGTTGCACCGCTCACAGTACGTATGCGTCATGGGCGTGATCACGCCGACCGTTCCGGCGGCATTCGGAAAGCGGTAGTAGACTGCCGGGCCGTTCCCGCGGACCGGGCCGGTATCCGGCTGCAGCGCCTCCACCGCCCGCACCCGCGCGAGAACCTCGTCTGTCGGGACGACGTGATCGAAGGTCAGCTCTCGCAGCTCACCGACGGGCATGAGTTCGATGAACCGCACATGCCACGGATTGTCCCGGGTGAGCGCGGCAAAGTCGGCGATTTCGTCATCGTTGATCCCCCGCATCACGACCACATTGATCTTGATCGGGCCGAGACCGGCGGCCTGCGCGGCCCGGGCGGACGCGACCAGATCGAAGTGCAGATCACGGCGGGCGATTTTGACGACGCGATCGGGACGCAGCGAATCGGCGCTGATGTTGACCCGGTCGAGTCCGGCGTCCGCGAGCGCAGCGGCCATGCCGGGCAGCTTTACCCCGTTGGTGGACAGGGCGATGTCTTCAATGCCGGGGATGTCGCGCAGCATCCGCACCAGCGTCGCAAGTTGCGGTCGGATCGTGGGTTCGCCGCCGGTAATACGAAGTCGCCTCAGCCCCATCGGGGCAAGCTGCCGCACGACGTCGGCGATCTCCTCGTAGCGCAGAATCTCCGCTTTCGGCAGCCACGGGAGCCCTTCCAGCGGCATGCAATACTGGCATCGGAAGTTGCACCGATCGGTGACCGAGATGCGGAGATATTCGATCTTCCGCCCGAACTGATCGTGCGACTCGCCGAGGATAGGCTCGCTCACGCTCTCACCTTGGTTGGATCAATCCACTCGCGCTCACCGCTGAGATAATGCTCGCGCTTCCAGATCGGCACGCGCTGCTTCAGCGACTCGATGACCTCGCGGGCCCCGTCCATCGCCTGTGCACGGTGCGCGTGCGCGGCGACGATGGCGACACTGGCCTCACCGATCTCGAGGGTACCGACCCGATGTTCCACCACAAGCCGAAGGCCGGCGATGCGCCCGCAGGTCTCTTCCGCGATCGCGCGCAGCTCCGACTCGGCCATCGGCGCGTAGGCTTCGTACTCCATGCCGCTCACAGGCCGCCCGTCGTTCAGGTCGCGTACGGTACCCAGAAACAGTGAGACGGCGCCAACGCCCGGCGCCTGCGCACGGGACAACAGCACGCCCACGTCGATCGGCGCCGTCACGATCGCCACATGCAGCACGCCACTCTCGCGCATGGTCATCCGCCCGCCACGGGAGGGATCAGCGCGATCTCGTCGCCGAGGTTGACTGCCGCGTCCTCGCGGACCCAGGTGCGGTTGACGGCCACGAGCGGTGCGGCCGGCAGGCGGTCACCGCCGGGCATTGTCCGGATGACGCGCACAAGGTCGGCCACCTGACACGGCGTCTCAAGCGGCACCTCGACTCGGCGGGCACCGAAGGCGTCGGCGTAGGACGCGAAGAGAAGGACGGGAATACTCATAACATCTACAACATAGCCCAAGGCGCAATGTTCGGTTCCCTCACGCCCAGAAAGACCAACGCCCCGTTCGCGTACGGTGCGACGGGGCGTGGCATGACGGTGGGATCGGGCAACGAGGGCGACCTACGCCTCGCTCATCTCATCGCCCTCTTCGTCCTCGAGCATGCTCTCGTCCACCCCGGCAACCATGGCGCGCAACTCCTTGCTCGGCTTGAAAACCGGTACGGGACGCGCCGACACCTCGACAGGCGAGCCGGTGCGCGGATTGCGCGCCATACGCGTCTTGCGCTGCCGGATCTTGAAGGTGCCGAAACCACGGACCTCAATGTTCTTCTGTTCCTGAAGGGCTTCCTTGATCGCGTCAAGAAACGCGTCGACCACCCGCGCACAATCCTTCTTAGAGATGGTCGGTCCGGCCGTCCGCGCGATACGCGCCGTGACGTTCTCAACCAGATCGGCTTTCGTCATGGACTCTACCAAGGGGTCGACGTGCCGTCCCAGTTGCTGGAGCGTCCGGCACGCATCGAAGATCAAGCGAAGGAAGCGAACGTATGACCTTAGTGCTTATCAGTCAAGCGCTTGGGTCACTTCA
The DNA here is from genome assembly GCA_947462095.1 of Gemmatimonadota bacterium. Taxonomy (GTDB): domain Bacteria; phylum Gemmatimonadota; class Gemmatimonadetes; order Gemmatimonadales; family Gemmatimonadaceae; genus Gemmatimonas. The sequence goes on along the minus strand of CANHNQ010000089.1, from coordinate 7,045 downwards.
CTGACGACGCGTTCTAAGGGCATCAAGAAACTGATCGAACAGCGGAACGGCATCGTGGGGTCCCGGTGCCGCCTCAGGATGGTACTGCACGGCAAAGATCGGCAGGGTACGATGACGCAGCCCTTCGACCGTGCCATCGTTGAGGTTGACATGGGTGATCGCGAGATCCGGCGCCCCCTCGACGCCCTCGACTGAACCCACCACGGCGAACCCGTGGTTCTGGGAGGTGATCAGCACCTTGCCCGTCGCCAGATCCTTGACCGGCTGGTTTCCCCCCCGGTGTCCAAAGGGCATCTTTTGCGTGCGCGCCCCGAAGGACAGACCGATCAGTTGGTGTCCGAGACAAATACCAAACATCGGCGTTCGGGTGGCCGCGATCTCACGGATGGCGGCCGGCGCATAGGTCACGGCGTCGGGATCGCCCGGGCCGTTCGACAGAAACACCCCGTCCGGGTTCATCGCGAGCACGCGGTCCGCCGGCGTGTCAGACGGCACCACGGTGACCCGACAATCGTGGGCCTCGAACAGGCGCAGAATGTTTCGCTTGATCCCGTAGTCGTACGCGACGACGTGGTAGGTGGCGTCGGGCTTGCCCCAGGAGTACGCCTCACGGGTGGATACCACCGTCGCCAGATCGAGGCCTTCCATGCTCGGGCAGCCCTCGAGAACCGCCAATGCCTCGCGGGACGGCGTGTCGCCCACCCCGATCACACCACGCATGACCCCGGCCGAGCGGAGATGCTTGGTAAGGCGACGCGTGTCGACTTCCGTGAGGACCGGGACCTGATACTCCTCAAGCCACTCGCGCAGTCCGCCGGTGGCGCGCCAGTTCGAGTACGTGGGAGAAAGCTCACGTACCACGACACCGGCCACCTGCGGCTTCGACGATTCGGGATCTTCGGTGTTCACGCCGTAATTGCCGATTTGCGGCGCGGTGAGCACGACGGTCTGTCCGCGGTACGAGGGGTCGGTGAAGACTTCCTGATACCCGGTCATGTTCGTCGTGAACACCACTTCCGCCACGGTGGGCGTCGTCGGACCGACAAGTCGGCCGAGAAAAAGGGTTCCGTCCTCGAGGAGGAGGAACCCCTTGGGAGGCAGCGTACTCACGCGTCGATTACGGATTTTTGGCGGGTGCCGCCGGCGCGGCCGGCTGCTGCGTGAGCGGGGCGGCGGGGGCCGCTCCACCAGCGGGCGCTGACGACGGCGTGGTGGGCGTTGCCAGTTTGTCGAGCACGGACTTCGGCGCCGATCCACGCGACGACATCATCTGAAGGATGAACGCGAGTCCGAGGAACACGCCGCCGCACCACCAGCTCGCCTTCGTGAGCAGGTTGCCCGCCTGCCGCGTACCCATCACGGAATCAGACGAAGAGCTGGCGCCTCCGAAACTGGCCGCGAGCCCACCGCCCTTACCGGACTGGAGGAGCACGGCGACCGCCAGAATGACCGCGTCGAGAATGAGCAGAGTCAGCAGGAACGTGTACATGTCACGAAGCCGGAATCGAGTGCGTTCAGAGTGCGCGAAAGTCGCGCCAGCCTTCAAACATGGCTGAGGGAATCTGCCGAGGCAAGTCCTTCCCCGCCCAACAGTTGCGACAGATTGGGCAGGTAGCGGGTAGGCGTCAGCTGCGAACGATGCTGGCCCAGCTGTCGGCATCGAGTGACGCGCCACCGACTAGCAGTCCATCGACGTCGGGGGCGGCGAGCAGCGTGGCCGCATTCCCACGGTTTACCGAGCCGCCGTAGAGGATGGGAATGCCGGCCGCCGCCTTCTCGCCGAGGCGGCTCGCGAGTGCGGCGCGGAGCACACTGTGAATGGCGCTGGCGTCCTCAGGGGTAGCCGTGCGCCCGGTACCGATCGCCCAGACCGGCTCGTAGGCGAGCATGATGCCCGCCGCCTGGCTATCGTCGAGCTCGGCCAGCGCGGCGGCCAATTGCCGCTCCACCACCGATGCCGTGGCACCGGCCTCCCGCTCGTCGAGCGTCTCACCGACGCACAGCATGGGGACGAGCCGCGCCTGGCAGATGAGCGCCATCTTCTTCGTGGTCATCGCGTCCGTTTCGCCGAAGACATGGCGGCGCTCGGAGTGACCGACGAGCACCACGCGTGCCCCGACGTCCCGTGCCATGAGCACGGAATTCTCACCCGTGAACGCCCCCTGGGCTTCCGAGTGAACGTTCTGCACGCCGACCCAGATATCCGGGCGCTCGCGTAATCCCTCCACGACCGTCGTGACGGTGATCGCGGACGGGAAGAAGACCAGCGTACGATCGTTCATCTTCGACGCCTGGGCGAGAAAGCGCTGCAGGAAGGCCTTCGCGTCGGTTGGGCCGTGATTGAGCTTCCAGTTCGCGGCGATGACGGGCTTGTGATGCATAGGCGGCAGTTGACCGGTGACGAGAGAGAATGGGCGACGGATGCGAATCAGCGACGGTCGAGCGCCGCGACGCCGGGGAGGACCTTCCCCTCGAGGAACTCGAGGGAGGCCCCGCCACCGGTGGAGACGTGCGACATCTCGGACTCGAGACCGGCTTCCGCGACCGCGGCCGCCGAATCCCCACCACCGATAATCGTGGTGGCCCCGCGATCGGTCGCGACCGCCATCGCCCGCGCCACTGCAAACGTGCCCACGTCGAAGGGCGGCTTTTCGAACACGCCCATCGGTCCGTTCCACAGCACCGTGCGCGCCGACTCGATCAGGGCACGGTATTGCTCCACACTGGCGGGACCGATATCGAACATCGCCTCGCCGGCAGGAATCGATTCCCGACCGACCACGTGCGCCGCGCTCCCGGCGTCCATCGACGGCGCAATCACGGCGTCGACCGGGAGCACAAGCTTGCCCCCTGCTCTCGCCAGCAGGTCCTTCGCCATGTCGAGCCGATCAGGCTCGACCAGCGAGCCCCCGGTCTCAAAGCCCATCGCGCGGAAAAAGGTGCACGCCATCGCCCCACCGATCAGCAGGTGATCGACCTTGGGCAGGAGGGCTTCGACCACGTCGATCTTGCCCGAAATCTTTGACCCACCGAGGATGGCCACGAACGGACGCTCCGGGGCCGCGAGTGCGCCGCCCAGGTACGCCAGCTCCTTCTCCATCAGCAATCCGGCGACTGCCGGTCGGCAGTACTTCGCCACGCCGGCCGTGCTGGCGTGCGCGCGATGCGCCGCGCCGAACGCGTCGTTGACGTACACATCACCCAGCTCCGCGAGCTGCCGTGACAGATCGTCGTCGTTCTGCTCCTCCCCGGCGAGGAAACGCGTATTCTCGAGCAGCAGCACGTCTCCGTCGGCCAGCGCATGCGTGGCCGCCACGGCGCCGGCGCCGATCGTCTCGCCCAGGAAGCGCACCGGGCGCGGGAGCAGCTGTTTCAGTCGCTCGGCGACGGGCGCCAACGAGTACCGAGCGTCGGGCGCGCCCTTCGGGCGTCCGAAGTGCGCGAGCAGCACGACCTTCGCGCCCTGATCGAGCAACGTGGTGATGGTCGGCAGCGCCGCCGTGATGCGTGTGTCGTCGCTGACGGCGCCGTGGGCATCGAGCGGCACGTTAAAGTCAACGCGAACGAGGGCGCGCTTGCCGGCAAGCTCGGCGGCGGAAAGATCGCGGATGGTGCGAGTCGTCATGGCGGAAAGTACGACGGGAGTGATGTCGCAAGAGGCGGGCTCTGCGACGCACGAGCCCCGGCACGCAGGTACCGGGGCTCGTGAACGAACACGCGACGTGGATGAACGAACGCCGGAACGCTTAGAGCCGTGCGCCGACGAAGCGCAGCAGATCGACGCAGCGCGACGAGTAGCCCCACTCGTTGTCGTACCAGCCGGAGATTTTCACGAGCGTGCCGTCGATGACGATGGTGCTGAGCGCATCAAGGGTGCACGAATGCGGATCGCCCACGTAGTCGATCGACACGAGCGGCACTTCGCTGTAGCCGAGCACGCCGAGGAGCGACGTCTCGGACGCGGCCTTGAACGCGGCGTTGACTTCTTCCTTCGTGACCTTGCGCTCGACCACGCACGTGAGGTCGGTCAGCGACACATCGGGCGTCGGCACGCGCACCGCGATGCCATCGATCTTGCCCTTGACTTCCGGAATCACGAGCGACGTGGCCTTGGCGGCGCCGGTCGTGGTCGGGATCATCGACACGGCCGCCGCGCGCGCGCGACGCAGGTCCTTGTGCGGCAGATCGAGGATCGACTGATCGTTCGTGTAGCTGTGGATCGTGACCATCGAGCCGTGGACGAAACCGAAGTTGTCACGGATGATCTTGACCATCGGCACGAGGCAGTTGGTCGTGCACGACGCGTTCGAGATGATGTGGTGCGATGCCGGATCGTACTTATCGCTGTTCACACCCATCACGATCGTGATGTCTTCGTTCGTGGCCGGAGCCGAGATGATGACCTTCTTCGCGCCGGCGTCCATGTGCTTCTTGGCATCGGCGGCGACGGTGAAGCGGCCGGTCGACTCGAGCACGATATCGACACCCATGTCTCCCCAGCCGAGCTTGGCCGGATCGCGTTCGGCGAGAATGCGGATACGATCGCCGTCGATCGTGATGCTGTCCGCATCATGACTCACCTCGCCGTCGTACTGCCCGTGCACCGAGTCGTACTTGAACAAGTGCGCCAGCGTGGCGGTATCCGTGAGGTCGTTGATGGCAACGAAGTCGAGGTCCGCGACGCCCTGCTGCTTGGCGGCCCGAAGCACCTGCCGGCCGATGCGGCCGAAGCCGTTGATGCCTACGCGAATGGCCATTCGTGTCAGTTCCGGATGAAGTCGTAGTCGGAAACGGCGCGGTCGCCCGGTTCAGGCGCCCGACCGAAGGTTGCACAAGAGATGATGCGCGCACCGCCGTCGGACAGAGCCTGAGCGGCGGCGTTGATCGTCGCCGCGGTGGTGATCACATCGTCGACCAGCATGATGTGTGCCCCCCGGAGACGCGCGTGAGCGCCACGCGTCACCCGAAACGCACCGGAAACGTTGCTCGCCCTCTCCGACGGTGTCAACCGCACCTGCGATCTCGTGTCGCGATTGCGCTCGAGTACGTCGGTCCAGAGCGGAATGCGCCATTCCGCGGCGAGGGCGCTCGCAAGCCGCTCCGCCTGATTATAGCCACGCTCACGATGTCGGGTCACCGAGAGTGGCACCGGCACCAGAGCGCTCCGCTCGCGGACGACGTCACGCGGCCAATCGAGCCGCGCCATGCGCCGGGCCATTGGTCTGGCAACGGCGTGCCAGCCGTCGTACTTGAGGGCATGCACCAGCGCGGCCCCCGTCCCCTCATCCATGCGACACACCGAGCGTACCGCGCGGATGGTCGGCGTAAGCCGGCGACACCAACGGCACGGCGGAATCACGCCGGACGGTACGGCTTCGATCGGCAGTGGCATCGACGCCGAGAGTCGGGGCTGCCCACAGCGTGTGCACTGCGGCCAGCCCAGTGGCACGAGGCGACCCAGACACGGCTGACAGACGATGCCATCGGCGTCCGCTCGGTGCACCGCACGGCAGATCGCGCAGGCTGACGGGAGCAGTAGGTCGACCGCGCCACTCGCCGCCATCCGAGCATACCGGGTGAATGCGGCGAACGGATGTTTCGCCGAGGAGAACGGATGAGCGCGCAGACTCATCGCTGGTCGTACGCCGGCGGCGCAGCGTCGAGAGACTGCCACATAGCCTCGCGAGGGGCTGGCACATCGAACCACGCTTCAAACGCCGCCGCCCCCTGCTCAATCAGCATGCGGAGACCGTCCTCCGCCCGCATCCCGGCGAGGCGGCAGGCGGCGATCCACGGCGTGAGCCCAGGGCGATACACGAGGTCGAAGACCGCGCACCGCGCGGGGAGCGACGCCACCGCCACCGGGAAGGCGTTGTCGTGCAAGCCGAGCGGCGTGGCATTGACCACGAGGGCCGCATCCGCGACCGCTTCATCCCGCGATTCGCTGGCCATTACGGTCGCTGGAATGGCCAGCCGAACCGACAGTGCCTGTGCGCGGGCCATGGTCCTCGTGACCAGCGTGATCTTCCGATAGCCAAGGTCGCGTAGCGCGACCATCACTGCGGCGGCCGATCCCCCGGCGCCGAACAGCACGACCGGTTGCTGTTGCGCGTCGTCTGGGCCGCCGGGGAGCAAGGCGCGAATGGTAGCGGTCGCGCCGTCGACGTCGGTGTTGTGCCCCACGAGGGCGCCGTCCTCGGCCCAGAACGTGTTCACGGCGCCGACGTCGCGTGCCACGGGGGTACACCGGGTGATCAATGCCGCGGCGGCTTCCTTGTGCGGAAGCGTGATGTTCCCACCGGCGCCCTCGCTCGCGAGTCTCGCCAACGTCTCGACCAACCGCTCGGGCGCGACGTCCTCACGGACATACGACGTCGACATCCCGGCCCGCTGCAGGGCGGCGCCCTGAAACACCGGCGACAACGAGTGGGCCACGGGGTGCCCGAGGATCACGAGGCGCGAAGGGCGTTGCGACGCACGGGGGAGTTGCTGCACGTCGCCGGACGCCTAGCGTGCGCTGCGCGAACGCTCGCCAACAATCCGGTCGAGCACCGCGCCGATCGCGTCCTCGAGTTCCACGTAGGTGGCGCGATAGACATCGAGATCCCCACCGAACGGATCACTGACCGGGCGGGGCGTGCCGTAGGCATAGTCGGTGAGCAACCACGAGCGCCCCGTCCCCCCCAGCGCATCGGCACGCTCGAGATGGTGGGGGCCCATCGTGAGAATGACCTGCGCGCTGTGGACGAGATCCCGCGCCAGAGGCCGCGAGAGGTGGTTGCCGAGTTCGAGACCATGCTCGAGGGCGACCAGGAGCGCGCCGTCCGAGGCAGGTGCATCGGCCCACGCACTGGTACCGGCGCTGCCGACGGTGAGGTCGGGAATCGCTCGTTCGGCAATCATGTGCCGCGCGATCGCCGCAGCGAGCGGGCTGCGGCAGGTGTTGCCGGTGCAGACGAAGAGCAAATGCATGCCGTGCGCGCCCCTCGGCGGATGCTAAGTGTCGCCCACGAGATCCGGCACGCATTCGCGGAGCCGGATCGCC
>CANHNQ010000088.1 GCA_947462095.1 Gemmatimonadota bacterium | reverse complement strand
CGTGGGGAGCAGGTTCGGGGGGGGGCCACCGGTAGCGACGAAGTCCAACGTGTACAACAGCAGGTTGGGTGAGCCGGTGCCGGCGTCCGTCACCTTGCCGGTGGTCGCGCTGGTGAGAATGGCACTGGTGACCGTGGAGGGACTTGCAGTGGGCGCGCCTTGCAAATAGAGCGCAGCGGCGCCAGCCACATGAGGGCTGGCCATGGAGGTGCCGCTAATGGTGACCGTCGCCGTGCTGCTGGTGTACCACGCCGACGTGATGCTGCTGCCCGGTGCGAACACGTCGACGCAGGTGCCGACGTTGGAGAAGCTGGAGCGCGCGTCGGCGTTGGTGGTGGACCCTACCGTAATAGCAGACGTCGCACGGGCGGGCGAGTAGTTACACGCATTCAGGTTGTCGTTGCCGGCCGCCACCACCACGGTGACACCTTTGCTCACCGCGTTGGCTACAGCGTCATCAATCGCCGTGCTGGCCCCGCCGCCCAGCGACATGTTGGCGACCGCGGGCCTTTTCGTCTGGGCGGCCACCCAATCCAACCCGGCGATCACGCCGCTGTTGCTGCCCGACCCATTGCAACCGAGCACGCGCACCGGCACCAAGGTGGTGCCCTTGGCTACGCCATAAATCGTGCCTCCCACCGTGCCGGCGACATGCGTACCGTGGCCGTTGCAGTCACTGGTGCCGCGTCCATCGTTGATGGCGGTGTAACCGGGGGCCATGCGTCCGGTAAACTCCGTGTGTCCCGCCAGGATGCCGGTGTCGATGATGTACGCGTACACCCCGGCACCGGTGGCGTTGTAGGTGTAGCCGCCAGCCAGCGGGAGGTCGCGCTGGTCTACGCGATTGAGCCCCCACGTGGCGCTGGCCTGCGTGGCCGACGCCGTCACGATGGCGTCGGGCTCGATGGACGCGATCAGCGGATTTCTGGCCAGTGCCGCCACGGCTTGCGGCGGCAAGGTCGCGGCAAACCCGCGCAGCGCGGTGGTGTAGGTGTAGTGCAGCTGTCCACCGTTGGCACGCACCATCGAGGCCGCCGTGGCCAGAGCATCGGCGACGTTCGCGCGGAAGGTGATGATGTAGCGGTCAGGGATGCTGGCCTGTGCGGCCGGTGCCGCGGACTGACGTGCCGACGTCGACAGGTCGGGCGCCGTCGGCGTGACCGCCGTGCGCGTGTCGGCGCAGGCGGCCAGCGCCAGGGCGGTGAGCGCCAGGGCGACGGCGGGGAGGGAACGACGACGACGCATGTACACTCCTCAAAAAAGGAACAGCTGCGGGCGCGGCCCAGTGTTGGACCGCAACGGCATGTCGCTGGAGTATCGATTGTGAGGCCGGTGTGTGGCAAGACCACATGCCCGCGCCTCGATCAACTCCGCGTAGTTGCTGGGTTTGGTTGCACAATGGGTGCCAGCACGACGGGGGCACGCATTCGTTATGCGTGGTGCGATGCTCGACGCCGAGTTCGCTACGCGCCAAGCCCAGAGCGAGCGGCGGGTGAGCGGGTTGGCCGTTGGCGTTGGTGGGAATTCATGGCGCGATCGCCACAGTGCGGTGTGGCGTGCTGGCTGCATGGCGGGCGATCGCTGTCGGGTGGTGCATGGCCGATTACGCCGAATCACGCGCCCGCGATTTCCGTACGCCGACTAGCAGACGCGCTCTCCGCGCATGATCAGCATCGGAGGCGTCATGCACGGGCATCGTCTTCCGGAGATCTGGCTCTCGCGTGGGGGCCATCACGGAACCATGCGAATGGCAGCGCCACGCGGTGTGCAGCAGGCGATCGCCGTGTTGGCGCACGCTGCCGGTCCGTTGAGTTCAGGGGCAGAACGCGCGCGTCTACCCACGAGAAATCCGCCAGTCCACTGTTCAATTGAGCACTCCGGGACCATCCCACCATCGAGCGGGAGCCACCGCGCATCACCAAGATCGGCCGTCCCTCCGCCCCGTCGAGTCGGATGTAGCCCACACGGGTGTGTCAGGTTCAAGCAAGCCCGCAGCTCGTGCGGGTGACAGCCGTGGAGTGGCCGCTCGGTCGGCTCTCTCGCGAGCGGGAACGGGCCCGTCGTGGCGGATGTCCCGCACGGGTGTGCCACGTGGTGCGGTAAGCAATCGCTCGAAGGGGACGGTAGGCCGAGAAGCACGAATGGGTTCGTGGCCAGTACATTGGCGGCCCCCCACCGCGAGGCGATTACCGAGAACCCAACTGCCGCGGTGAGTCGGTGGAGGCCGCATCGGCCACTGCGGCCACGACGGCGGCTGCGATCTGGTCGACGGCCCCGGATGCCACTTCCGGTTGGATGGGCAGACTGAGCATGTCTCGCGCGAGGCGCTCACTGACGGGCAACGGCCCGGACTGGAAGGCGCTGAAGGCCGGCTGCGTGTGCAGTGGACTGTCGTAGTGCACATCGGTACTGATGCCGTGCGTCTCGCGCAGGATCCGGCGGACCGCGTCGCGGTGTTCAACCGTGATGACGAACTGGTGGACCACCGCCCCCTCGTGCTCTGCCGGAAGACCAACGTCGGCTCCCGCAAGGTGTTGTCGATAACGCCCCGCCACGTCCCGACGCTCCGCATTATGAGTGCCGAGGTGCGGCAGCAACACGGTCAGGATCGCGGCCTGTAACTCGTCGAGCCGCGAGTTAACGCCGGCTGTCATGCTGATGCGATCACGTCCTTGCCATCCGTAGTTTCGCAGGCTCCTCGCCTGTGCCGCGAGCGCGGAATCGGACGTTGCCACGGCGCCCCCGTCTCCGATGCCGCCGAGGTTCTTCGTGGGATAGAAGGAAAACGCCGCAGCATGCCCAAAACTTCCGGCTGCGCGGCCGTCGATCAGCGCTCCGTGGGCCTGCGCGCAGTCTTCGATGACAATGAGACCGCGTGCAGCGGCGAGCTGCATGATCCGTGGCATGTCGATGGGGTGCCCGTGCAGATGCACGGCCACGATCGCCGCGGTGCGGTTTCCGATGACGGTGTGCAGCTGGTCGAGGTCGAGACACCGCGTGACAGGGTCCACGTCGGCGAATCGTAGTGTGGCACCGATCTGGAGCACCGCAGCGGCTGTCGCGGCGGCGGTGAGCGCCGGCACAACCACCTCGTCGCCGTGACCGATTCCGGCACTGCGCAGCGCCAGTGCGATCGCGTCGGTTCCCGAGTTCACGCCCACACAGTGCTGCACACCGAGGGAATCGGCGAAGGCGTGTTCAAACCGCTCGACCTGTCTGCCAAGTATGTAGCTCTTTCCGTCGACGACCTGCGCGATGGCCAGCATGATCGCCTCGCGATGGCGGGCCATACGGAGGCTGGGATCGGCCTGCGGGATCATTGACCAGCCTTCGGAAGCAACTCCTCGAGCAGGTGCGGCTGCGGGGCATCAAAATACACGACGTCAGCGAACCGTTGTGAAGACGTCACCAGCACGGTGGTGTCGTCCGAAAACTCGCGGAGCCGCAGCCAGACGCCTGGCGACAGGTGCAGTACACGGCTGGCGTCGTCCAACCGTAGCGTCTGGCGCTCCACGCCGTTGTCTAAGTCCGCCGTCACTCCACCGGTCACGGCAACGAGCGCCTGATGGGCCGTCACGGCATGGTTGGCCCGCACCGCGTCGGTCGGACAGTCCTTGATCAGGAACAGGCGGGCCAGCGGAAACGGCAACGGATCGCCACCCTCGAGCGCGTACAGCGTGCCGCGCGTATCAGTGCGCGGTGGCAGGCTGTACAGTGTGACACCTAGCATCAGTAAAGACTCGGAAAGAGTGACCGGCGGACATTCCGGATAGGCTACGCAGAGAAGCCGCGCCGGCTCGTTTTGGAAACGAACAGGTACCGTCCCGCAGTCCGACGAGAAGTGCGTTCAGGGCCCACGTTGGGAACGTGGGGGAGGGCACCGCGCGGTTGTGGCTATTGCTGGCGGTGGATCATGGCCGCCTGACGATGGCGATCCCCGGCACGGTGCTCGTGTCGAGTTCGTGCGACCATCCGGCCGGGAGTTTGTCGAGGAACCACGGTACTCCGGTCTCTTCCTCCCACTCGGGAATCTGTGCGAGGGCGGCGTTGCTGATGATCATGGTGCCACCTACCGCCAGCCGGCTCAGCAGCGGCGCGGCATATTGCTGCCAATCCGCGGGCGAGTTGCCGTGCAGGTCGCAGATCACGAGATCGAAGGTCCGCGTCGTGGTGTTCAAAAAATGGACGGCGTCGTCGACGACCACTTCGACATCAAGCCCGGCCAGATTCACTGCCGCGCCCCGGTCTTGGTGATCAACCGTGGTCACCTTGCAGCCGACCGCGGCGAGCATCGCGGTCACGCGGCCCCGTGACGTGCCGAGCTCCAGTACGCTTTTCCCGGCGAATGCCTGTGCGCGGGTAACGACATTGCGGGCGTTGTCGGACGGCATCGACCAGCCGGGAATGCCCCACTGGCCGTAGCCACCGAGCCAGTCGAATCGCTCATGGACGCTTGGCTCTGGCTGAGAGAAGATCACCCCCGCGGCGGTCAGCCGTTCGAAATGCGGGTTTTCCCGGACAAAGGCATTGCCGAAATGAAAGCCCCAGCCGCGGCCCTGGTCGCCCTGCAGTCCGTAATCCAGGAAGTCCTCGAATGCCCTGGCAAACGGAAACTCGGAGAGCGGGATCGGGATGGCATCGAACTGCTGGAAGGTGGCGGCCACGACGCCCTGCTCGTCCATGTCCTTGCAGCCGTCGTGCCCGACACGGAGGGGCTGCTTCGCCAGCACCGCGGTGAGCGCCGGCATGTACCGCAGACGTGGCGGGAGCGATACGAGGCCGGAGTACAACTTCTTCACCGGATCGACATGTCTGGCGTAGCGGCCGTGGATGCTGTCAACGGCCGAGCGATCATCCTGCGCGACCCGCACCGGGTCCTGTCCGCTTACCCAGCGGTCGAACCACGCGGGCTTGCCCGTGATCACCATGTCGCCGTCCAGGATCCACTCCGGGCCCTCCGGCCGCACGCGTTCGGGGAACCATTTCCACCAATACCCGAACCGCGCGGGCGGGCAGTCGGCGTCCGTGAGTCGCTCCGCGAGGACTGGGTTGTCGTGCTCGGAGACAGGCCACCATTCAACGGGGGCGGCAGCCCAGGACAGGATGTCGCGGGCCCGTGGCGCGTCGATCCCGCGGGTGCACAGGCAATAGTCGACGGTGGTGCCGAACAGGCGTGTCGCCTGACCGATGGCCGCACGGGTGACGTTATCGTCGAGTCCGTCGCCTTTGATCCAGCGGATCACGGGCCGCGAGCCAGCGCAGAACCGCCGCGCCGAACTGGCGGCCGCGGCTCGACGGTCTTCGGCCGCCACCGCGGCGGCACGGGTCATACCCCCGCGAAACCAACGCCGCAGCATGCTCCTGATCCGTCGCGCGGCGGCGCGAGGGATTTTCCCAGCCCGTACGAATAACCGTCGAATCGACATCGCAAAACCTAAAAGAGGAAGACTGTCGCTGTTTACAAAAGCGGTTGCACGTACGATAGACGTTGCGGGGGACGACAGTCGCTGGGTGATGACCGGGCATGCTCTTGCGGACGACGCAATCGCGTCCGAGTCACCCACCGCGAACTGGTCTGTAGGGAATGTCCGCGCGGCTCACGCGAGAATGGCACGGCGTGGAGCGCGGTACTACGAATTCCAATCGGGGTCGGTCGAGGAAACCGCGCGATTATCGCCCACGGCACAGATCCCCGCGAGGTCGCGGGGGCAGTTGGCATACCAGCCGTAGTGCTGCGTTGTGCCGGGATTGCGGCCATTCACAGCCGACGTCATCCTCGCTGTTGGCAGTCGCGGCGCTGAGGTCTAACGTCAGACGTCGTGCCCATCGAAGCAGGAATGGACGCGCTCGGTCGGGCCACCGGGAAGCTCGCTGCGCTCCCGACGGTATTGCATTGGCTTCCAGTGTAGCTCAAACATTTGACCACGAACAACGATGATGCCGCGCCTACTCCTCTCAGTGTCCCTTGCGACGCTGACCGCATGCAGTCAACCGGCGCCGAGTCGCGACACAACGGCCACAACGCAGGCGTCGCCGCCCGCCATCGCGGTGACGAGCGGGGCGCAGGCCACGGCGTCGCCGCCTGCCATCGCGGTGACGAAGGGGGCCGCCGGCAGCGCTGCGCGTCGTGTCGTCAGCTTGAAGAACGGGGCCAATGTCGTTGACCTGCTCGGCGATGGCACGAAGGCGCAGGTCTTCGTCGGATGGCGAGAAAACTACAACGCGCATGGCTTCAGCACCGTCGCCTTCTACGTCTTTGCTACGAGTGGTATCGGCGATACAGCCGGCGTATGGCAGGTGGTGCCGTTCTACGGGGGAGCCCGTGGCGGCGACGTGTATAGGACCTCGGAAGGCGCCGATTGCACCCTGAGCGACCTGCGCGTACTGCGGCGTAAGCACGCCCCGATTGAAATCATCATCGCGACTCGGCGACTCGGTGAGTCGTTTGCCGATTCGGCCGCCGTTCGATTCGATTACTACCAGGTTGCCCGAAACGCAGATGGCGTGCCCGGATGGCCGCCGTACTACTTCGAGCATGTCCGGACGGTGCGGGGCAAGAGACCCTACTGTGATGTCAACGAGGCGTTTGATCGTGAGCTCGGTCTTGGCACGATTGGCCTCGGGCACGGTGAAGGCGGGCGCTAGACCGACATCGCGGGGGGTGAATGCACGATCCTGTGCCCCGTGTCCAGCGTGTGTCGGTCGCGCCAGCAACGCATCCGTGCTACATGCCGGCCATCGACGCCTGGATCGTGCCCCGGAAGCAGCCGATCGAGTACGGGTACTCGTTGTTGAGCACGTAGTGGTAGATGCTCTGCAACTTGCCGTTGAACAGGACCTCGCTCACCATGCCGTGGCACTCATCGAGCTGTGCATTCGTGATCGGCTTGCCGTCCGCACCGCGAGGACCATAGATGCCGAAACCGTCCAGCGCATAGCCGACAAGCGGCGACTGCTTACCCGCGGTGCCCTGGTCCATGCACTTCCATGAAAACCCGTGGTAGTGGTACTGCTCCGCGTACGGGTGGCCGAAGCAGCGGTCGGTGGGCAACGCGGCATTGGGATCGTACACGTTCAGCTGCGCATCCGGCGCCATCTCGACGTGCCACGCCGCGCCGGTGAGGGCCACACCCGTCATGAGGCCGGAAATGCAGGTCGGCGTCGCGGACAGCGTGGGCTCGCGCGGCAACGTGACATCGAGGTCGTACGGCTTCACGGGAATGTCCGCCGCATTCGCGTAGCCCTCGGCCGGGAGCGCCGCGTAGTACGGGTATGACGACGATGACCGGGGGATCGGGAACACGCCGATCGGATGATTCGGAATGCCGTTCCCCTTCAAGCGACGCGTGGTGGCCGTCTCGCTGACGTTGAAGACACTCGGCATGGTCACGCTGCCGGGCACGACGTCAATCTTCGAGATGACCACTTTGCCGTCCTGCACCCACGGTGTGCTCGCCTGGGTGAGTTGTCTCCCGGCCGTCTGACCAAGCACGATCGAGTTGCCGGTACCGGGAATTTGCACCCTGATGCAGGCGAAGACGGTGTTTTTGGCGGCCGCGCCGAGGAGGGTGCCGGCCGGCGCCGTTTTCAGGAAGGTCGGCGCGCCGTTGGTGTCCCAGCCGGCGTTCGCGAGCGCATCGGTCGTGGTCGGTGAGTCGTCGCCGCAGGCGGCGAGGCACAGTGCCGCCGCCAGGCCACCGGCAACCGTCAACGTCTGCATCCGAACACGCCGCGTCATGCGTGAGTCGGGCCTGCGATTGAACGAAAGGGACATGCGTGCGCTCCACGTGTGAACTGGGCTGAATACCTGACCGTTCACATCATAGCAAACATAATGTCATGATGACAATATGTATATTCTGATCGCACTCGGCGCGCGGTCTCAGGGCTCGGGCGGTGCGCCCCCCCGCGCGATCGCCCGGGCGACAATCCCCTCGTGGGGAAGCACGGGGTGGGGGAGTCGGGCCGCGGCCAGGCGGGCGGCCTCGGCCGCGCTCACCCCGAGCCCCCGAAGGAGCCGCACCGTCGCCTGCTCCGGGTAGTTCTCGGCAGCGCCGCCCACGATCGAATGCATGCCGCCCAACAACACCCCGGCCACCATGCTGACGGCCACATCGAGCGGCATCGGCTCGAACCGCTTGAGCTGGATCCCCAACGCGATGTCACGCCGGACAACCTCGAAGAACAGATGCGAATCGTCGACATCGGGCCACCCGCTCTTGACGATCAAGCGGCCGATCACCGGATGCTGCCGGACAAAGTGCAGCATCATCCGGGAACCGACGGCCACGCGCAGTGCCGGGTCGGGCTGTTCGCTGACCAGCGGGTCCAACACGAGGCCGATTTCTTGGGCGAGGTCGTGCGCCAGACGGGCGGCGAGACCAGTCACCGAATCGAAGTACTTGTAGAACGTGCCTCGGGATACCTGCGCGGTCGAGATGATCTCGTCGATCGAGGTGCCGGCCACGCCGCGCGCCACGATGGTGGCCAGCCCGGCATCCAGCAGACGCGCACGCATTAAATCGCGGCGCTGGGCCGCAACCCGCGGTCGGTGATCGGGACTGGCCGCCATGGGATGTCAGAGCGACGGGGAATTCGATTCGGAACGGCGGAGTATACGGCATGACCGCATGCCACGCGAGCACCGTGTGGGTGCGCGCCGTCGGGCCTTCCGCGTCGCTTAGGCCCTCGTCTTCACCACCTCGGCCAACGCTGCCGCCAGCATCGCGGGGTGCGAATTCATGATCATGTGCCCCGTGTCCAGCGTGCGCCGGTCGAGGTCGGGGCCAAGCACACCGACCATCACTTCGACCAGCGCGGGCGGCACGGGAATGTCGCGGGCCAGTCCGATGTACGCGCGGTGGCAGTCGAGCGGGTGGCCGCTCACGGTCGCGTTGAGGATCGCGTAGCTGTCGTCGACGAGGCGCGCCGCGACCGATGCCCACTGGGCGTCCGTCAGGTCCGTGGCAAACAGCGCTTTGGCCATCTCTTCGGGCATGCGCGGCATGATGCCCGAGGGCATGTCGCCGCCCGTGACGAGGCGCGCCGCCGAGACTTCGGTCGTGGGCACCAACGCGCCGAGGTAGATCACGCTCTGTACGCGCTCGGGATGGCGGTAGCCGGTCTCGGTGATCGTCACCCCGCCCAGCGAATGGCCCACCAACGCGAACTGCCGAAAGCCCGCGGCATCGGCGGCGTTGAGCACGGCGGCGACGCAGTCATCGAGCGTGACGGTGGCCAGGTCGGCCGGGTTGCTGCCGCGCCCTGGCAGGTCCACGGCCACGGCGGGGAAGGAGAGCAGCGGCAGCACTTCGTCCCAAATGTCGGCGGCGCAGGTGCCGCCGTGCACCAGCACGACGCCATCCACCATGGGTACTTCGTTCACGAGACACTCCGCCGTTACACGGCTGCTTCCTGAGGTGGGCGAACAGTGCGGGCGTCGTACGGGCCACTCGCCGAGGGGACGGCGAGTGGCCCGCAGGACTACTTGGAAAAACGCCAGATGGATGCGAGCGCGGCAAGCCCGTTGTACGTGACTTCGGGCACGAATTCCGGCACGCGAAACGTCTGCGTGGCCACGAGGTAGGCCTCGGCGACATTCGGGCGCGCGGCCACCTTGATCAGCAACCGGTGCTCGTCGTCGAGAACGTACTCGTCACCGTCCACCCCGAACGGCACCGCTGGCAATTCTTTCAGGCGGTCGCGCATGGCCAGGGCGGACGCTTTGTCCCAGCCCACGAGGGCCGCCACCTCGCCGTCGAAGATGCTGGCGATTCGGATGTTGTCGTACGACTCCACTTGGGCACCCGATCGATCCTGAAAGGCGGCGTCGTAGTGCTGCTGGATGGCGTTCGCGATCGCCGGGCGGGAGCCGATTTGGGCCGCCACGTGGCGCACCATCGGGATCATGCCAAGCACGAACGCCGACCAGTAGTACTGACGCACGCCGCTCTTGATCATCGAATAGAGCTTGTCCTCGGTGGCTTCGGCCTTGGTGAAGTACCCGTTGATGTCGTACCGGTCGATCACGGTGCGCTCCGGGGCAATGCCCGGCTGCCCGGTGCGGATGAACAGCTGGGTCAAGGCGTTCTTTCTCTCCTCACGCACGTAGCGACAGAAGTCCAGCCCCGCGCTATCCGTTTCCATCACCACATCCACCAGGGCGACCGCCAGCGAGGGCAGGAAGTCGGCCTTGGTGTTGCACAGCGCAATCGCCTCGGCCATGCTCGCACACGTGTGGAGCTTGAGTGGCACGCCCCACACCTTGACGCCGCGCAGGGCCAGCCTCGAGACGGCGAGGACATCAGGATCGTCGTCGACGATGAGCACTTCCCATTCTTTCTGAAACATCGGGTATCTCCGCAGGAGTGACAAAAACCGATTCAGGCGACGTGCCCGCTCGTCGATCGCGCCACGAGTGAATCCGTCCGACATGCCAGCCATGGTTGCCGGGCGGTGGTTGCTCTCGCGTAATGTGACGGTGGAGTCATGCACGTCAACCAGCTCGTGCCTCGGATTCTCCAAAGCGTCTCGGCGCAGCTCACGGCGTTCGGTGTCATCCGCGCGGTACGGCGCGAGTCGATGTGCCGGGCGAGAAGGTCCATCCACCAACCGCGGTACCACTGGCTACTTTTGCCGCATGATGTTCCGCCGAGTCCTGTTCCTCCTCGCCCTCGCAGCATCCCCGCTGCTGACCGCGCCACTCCCCGCCCAGCAGGTCGTGGTGTGCGGCGCCGATGAGCTCTTCATCCTCGACCTGACTACGCCAACGCCGCGCAAGGTATGGAGCTGGCGAGCCCGCGAGCGGCCGGAGCTCCCCGAGGCCATGCGCGGCACGTTCCAGACGATTGCCGAATGCAAGCCGAGCGAAGATGGTCGCCGCCTCCTGATCGCGTCGTCATCGCATGGCGCGGCCGTCATCGATCGGGCCACGGGGCGCGTGGAGTTGCATGCCACCGCCATGAACGGGCATTCGATCGAGCTGCTGCCGGGGAACCGTGTGGTGATCGCGGCGTCCCACGTCGCCAACGGCACCGGCGACCGGCTCAGTGTGTACGACCTGGATCGATCGGGCGTGGAGCTCTTTCACGTGGACACGCCGTGGCCGCACGCCGTGATCTGGGACGCGGCGCGACAAATGCTGTGGGCCGACTCTCAACGCGACGTCGTGGGCTATCGGCTCACCGAGTGGGGCACCGCCGCGCCGCGGCTCACGCCGGCGATCGTGGCCCCGCTGCCGGACATCAACGGGCACGACATGATGCCGGTCCCCGATTCGCCGCACCTGATCCTGGCCACGGCCGCGCACACGTGGCTGTTCGATCGGGACACCCACCAGTTCGCCAAGCATCCGCGGCTCGGCGATGCCGCCAAGGTGAAGTCCGTGCATGTTGACCCCGCCAGCAAGCGGCTGCTCTGGGTTCAGGGGGAGGGCACGGTGTGGTGGAGCGATGTGCTGCGCTTCCACGACCCGGACACCACCATCACCCTGCCGGGTGAGAAGGTGTACAAGGTGCGGTGGATGCCGCGGGTGCTGGACGTGGTCCGTCCGCGCACGATGCCCCGCTAAGGTGCCGCTGGCCTGTGGTCCGTCACTCCGGCCACGCCCCGCCGAACTCCATCGCGCGCGCAATCACCCGCATCAGTCGCTCCGCCGAATTCCGCCAGTTCTGTTCCGTCGCCAGCTCGGCGGCGGCGGCGTCACCACGCCGGATGGCCGCGATGATCGCATCGTGCTCGCGCGCCGATTCAGGCGTTTCGGCCACGAAGCTCGAGTACACGCGCTCATAGCGCTCGGCCTGCGCGTTCATCGCCTCGTGCGACGCCCGCAGACGCGGGCCAGCCGCACTCCGCACGAGCTCACGATGGAACTCGCCGTGCAAAAAGTGGAGGCGTGAACCGGTGACGTCGGGGTCGTCTGCTCCGCACTGCCGGAGCTGCTCGTTGATGACGGCTAAGCGATCGGCGATGGCCTCTCGCTCGGCGTCGTCACTCACCATATACCCCTCCTGCCGCAGCCGCTGAATGGCGCTGCGCACGGGCGTCCGGCTGATGCCGAGCGCGACGGCGAGGGCCACCTCCACCAGCCGGCTTGCGGTATACTATACACATGGCTCCTTTCCCCCTGCCGGCCGCGGCGCGTGAGGCCCTGTGGACGCGGCTCACGGCCCTGCTGGGCGATCGCTGCACCCGCTCCGACAGCGAGCGGGAACGACATGGCCGCGGCGAGGGACAACGGGAGGTGCATCGCCCGGACCTCGTCGTGTTCCCGCGTTCCACCGACGAGGTCGCCGAGGTCATGCGCATCTGCGCCGAGCTTCGGGTGCCGGTCGTCCCCTTCGGTGCCGGCAGCTCGCTGGAAGGGCAGGTCGCCGCCGTCTTCGGAGGCGTCAGCATCGACCTTTCCGGCATGGATCGCGTGGTGCGCACCAGCGTGGCCGACCTGGATGTGACCGTGCAAGCGGGGGTCACGCGCCGGCAGTTGGTGCGCGCGCTCAAGGATACCGGCACCACGTTCTTTATCGACCCGGGCGCCGACGCCACCATTGGGGGCATGCTCGCCACCGGCGCTTCCGGCACGACCACGGTGCGCTACGGCACCATGCGCGAGAACGTGCTTGGGCTCACGGTGGTGCTGGCGGACGGACGGATTATCCGCACGGGGGGACGCGCCCGGAAATCATCGGCCGGCTACGATCTCACGCGACTCTTCGTGGGCTCCGAAGGCACCCTGGGCATCATCACGGAGGCCACCCTGCGCCTGCACCCGGTGCCCGATGCCATCGCGGCGCTTGTCGTCCGTTTCCCCACAGTTGGGGCGGCCGTTGAGACCGTGGTGGCGATCCAGCAGTGTGCGCTGCCGCTGGCACGGATGGAGCTGCTCGACGCCATCACCGCGCAAACGCTGAATGCATACGTGGGGGCCGACCTCCCCGTGGCGCCGCTGCTCTTCCTCGAGATCCACGCGTTCAGTGCAGCCGCGTGCGATGAGCAGCGGCAGGCCGTATACGAGCTCCTCGAGGGCTACGGCGGCGTGGTGCATGACACGGCCACGGCGGAGAGCGACCGTCAGCGACTGTGGGATGCGCGGCACAAGGCCTTCTACGCCGGCGCGGCCGCGCGTCCCGGCCTGGAAGTGGTCACCACCGATGTGTGTGTCCCGATCTCGTCGTTGCCGGCCTGCATCGCCGACACCCGTGACGATCTCGAGGCGCTTGGTCTCACGCCGCCGCTCGTCGGGCACGTGGGCGATGGCAATTTCCATCTGCTGCTGCACGTCGATCGCGACGATCCCGCCGACGTGGCGATGATCGACGGCGTCGTGACCCGCCTGACGGCGCGCGCCCTTCGCTACGGCGGCACGTGCACGGGCGAACATGGCGTTGGCTACGGCAAACGGGAGTCGTTGCGCAAAGAACATGGGGACGCGCTGCCCGTGATGCGGGCGATCAAGCAGGCGTTGGACCCACTGGGTTTGCTGAACCCCGGCAAGATTCTGCCGGACGACGACCTGCTGCCGCGGCCGGGAGATTCCACATGAGTGTGGCCACCGACATCGTGCGGGATGCCGTTGATCCTGTGGCGCCATGGGCATGTGGGCTTTGCGCTGCCGACGCACGATGCCGCGCAGTTGGTCGCCGCGCAGATGTACTGGGAAGCCTTCCGGACACGTCGCCGTCTGTTCGATGATCCCGGCGCGGGGTTTGATGCCACCGAGGCCTTGGTGCGCCGTGCGGTTGATGCGTTGGGCCCGCACTGGAGTTGTGCGCTGTTCCTTCGTGCGGAGCGTGAATAAAGGGAGCGTCGCAACCACACGGCGCGCCGGGTTGTGGTGTGCGTTGCACGGCGAATCGATGCTCGAGGCGGGCATCAACCACCTGGCGTGCACGTACGATGAGCAGGCCCTGCGCGCGCAGCTGCACGACATCGGCATCACCATGATGGCGCCGTTCTCCAACTTTCCGCACGTGTACCAGGAGCTGTCGGAGGGGGGAGTGGTGGCCGGTGCGCCCGGCACGCATCGACGCCTTGCTGGCGGCCGGCATCATCACCGAAGACGCTGCACGCGACTTTCGCGAGCGTGGCGCCATTGGTTCGCACCTGGAGCATCTCGAGCGCAACTTCGGATACAAGCGCTTCGATCAACCCGGTATCAGTCAGGTGTTGCGCATCATCGACCCGCGCGAGTTCGTGCTGCCGGGGGCGTAGAACGCCGCCCGCCGATTGCTACGGCGCGTTCCGCGACTGCAGATTGTGCGGGCCCACTCGTGATCCCTCACACCGCCCCGCCTATGCAACGCCTGCTGCTTGCCCTCTGCCTGCTGGTCCTCGCACCGCGCTCGGCCTTCGCCACCTGGTCGGTGATTGCGATCGACACGAAAACCGGACAGGTGATCATCGCGTCGGCCACCTGCGTGCGGCAATCGGCGTTTCCACTGCGCACGCCGGTGCCGGCGCGCGACCTCATGGATTTGCAGGCGGTGATCGTGCCCGGCGTGGGCGTGGCCGCCTGCCAGGCGGGCGCTGACAACACGCGCGAAAACCAGATGCTGGTGTACCGCGAGCTCAAGAAGGGCACACCGCCGCAGCAGATTCTCGAGATGCTCAAGCAGGACCCCAACATCGAGCGCCGGCAGTTCGGCATTCTGGCGTTCCCCAACGGCGGCACGATCACCGCGGCCAACAACATGGCCGGCTTCAACGGCACCGGAAATTCGCCGTCGTCGCTGTTTTTCGGCGGGCAGGTCGGGGACTTTTTCTATCAGGTGCAGGGGAACACGCTGCTGGGCTACGACGTGGTGCACAAGGCGGCGCTGGCCTTCAGCCGCGCGTCGGGCACGCTGGCCGATCACGTGATGGCGGCCATGGAAGCAGCCGACGAGAACGGCGGTGACAAACGCTGCAACTGCGCCAATAACCCGCTGGAGTTCGTGCCGTGCGACAACAGGACGGCACACGTGTCGTATATCGCGATCGCCAACAAGGACGACCAACTTGGCATCACGCACAGCGACGGCGCGTACTACGCCGTGCTG
>CANHNQ010000087.1 GCA_947462095.1 Gemmatimonadota bacterium | reverse complement strand
GGATCTCATTGCAGAGCGCGATGCACTCGTTGCAGATGTAGACCGACGGGCCCGAAATGAACTTTCGGACGGCGTCCTTGGACTTGCCGCAGAAGGAGCAGCGGAGATGCTTGTCGTGGGACATGTCGGTCCGGAACGGTGGGCAATCGTTGAGGGTACGTGGCGAGACAAGCCACCTACCCGTATACAGTTAACTCGCTCGGGCGCGCAGGGTCAAGCGACGCGGACCGTCTTCCCTGCGGAAGCCCGAAAAACGCTTGGTGACGAGTGTCGGCAGCCATCACACAAATCTGTGCCCGGCGTCGTGGCTCGCCGATTTCACGCTGGCGTCCCCGACACCCGTGTCGTAGCGTATCGCATACCCGGCAGAGGCCGGAAAGAAACCTGATCCCGCGAACCCGGGATGTCGTCCCGAGGGAGAAGCCGTAGCGCATGTGGCCGTTCAAATGGTTCCTGTTCGTGCACGTTACCACCGGTGCCATCGGCTTGGTGCTGTTCTGGATCCCCGTGTTCGGCAAGAAGGGGGGGCAGAATCACCAGCGGTTCGGCACGCTGTACGCCCGGCTGATGTTGGTGACGGCCACGATGGCGCTCGGTATGGGGACGAACACCATCCTGGCTCCGGTCGCCACCCACAGCCATCTCACCGACTGGCCCCCTGCCAGGGTGCAGGGCATTTTCGGCTGGATGATGCTGTATCTGGCGATCCTGACCGTGAGTCTCGTGTGGCATGGCGTGGTGACCGTGCGCAACAAGAAGCAGCACCTCGAGAACCGCCGCTGGCCCAACGTGGGGCTCAACCTGCTCGTGATTGCCGCGGCGCTGCTCTGCGCTTATCGGGGCTGGCTGATCGATGAAGTCCTCATGATGGGGATCGCCGTGGTCGGCGTGGCGTCAGGGCTCACCAACCTCTGGTTCATCTACACGCCGACCCCATCGCGCATTGCCTACCAACTGGAGCACGTCAAGGCGATCGTCGGTTCCGGCATCTCCGTGTACACCGCCTTCATGGCGTTCGGATTCGTGCGCCTGATGCCCCACAACGCGCTCAATCCCAAGATGTGGTCGATTCCGCTGGTGGTCGGTCTGGCCATCATCATCTACCACCAGATGCGCATTCGCCTTACGCAGCGCCGACCGGCGCGGATGACCACACAGGGTGCCTGACGCGACGTTCTCCCCGTTGTACCGTCCCCCGGCGCCGGTGCCACGCGCACCCGTCACATCGCTGCTGCGGCTGCTCTGGCGCCGCCAGAAAGATCTGCTGAGCCTGCTCCCCGATCTCGCCTACCGCGAGATGGTGACCCCACTGGGGTCGTCGCGCCGCGGGATTCTGCTGGTCAATGATCCGGCGTGGGTGAACAGAATTCTCACCGACCATGATCTCTTCCCGAAGAACGATCTGTTCGTGGAAGCGCTCGAGGATCTCGTGGGCAATTCGATGTTCGTCACCAGCGGCGACACCTGGCGACGACAGCGCAAGATGGTCGACCCCGCCTTCTCGCACATGCGCATCAACCGCGCGTTTGATTTCATGGCGGCGGCGGTGCGCGACTTCGAAGGGCGGCTGCAGGCGCTCTCGGCATCGGGAGACAGGTTCTCGCTCGACGCCGCGATGAGTCATCTCACGGCCGACGTGATCACCCGCACGATCTTCTCGGTGCCGCTGGAGGGGGAGACGTCGCAACAGGTGTTCGAAGACTTCATGCGCTTCGAACGGCAGGTCGGCAGCATCGACATCAAGCGGCTGCTGCTGGACAAGCCGTGGTCGCCGACCACGCAGCCGCAGCCGGTGCGCGATGCCTGTGCGCGCATCCGCCGCCATCTGGGGACGATGCTCGATACGCGGATCGCGACGGCCGGACTCGATGACATCGCTGGCGCCGTGCTCGACGCGCACGACACCGATACCGGGCAGCCGTTCACGCGCGAAGAGCTCATCGACCAGCTGGGCGTATTCTTTCTGGCCGGCCACGAAACCACGGCCAGTTCACTCACCTGGGCGTTCTACATTCTCTCCATGCGCCCGGATGTCGTCGCCCGGATGCGCGAAGAGGTCGAGCGCGTGGTTGGTGACGGGCCGGTGCTCCTCGAGCATACCAAGCGGCTGCCGTACGTCCGCAACTTCTTCCGCGAAGTACTGCGGTTGTATCCGCCGATCACCTTCCTGCCGCGGGTGGCGGCGCAGGACACCGAGATCGCCGGTCGTCGGGTCAAGCGCGGCACGATGCTCATGATCGCGCCATGGAGCATGCACCGGCATCAGAAGATGTGGGTGAACCCCGACCGCTTCGATCCCGACCGCTTCCTCCCCGAGCGCGAACACGAAATGACGCCGGGTGCCTACATCCCGTTCGGTGCGGGGCCGCGCATTTGTGTGGGGGCGGCGTTCGCCACGATCGAGACGGCGCTGATTCTGGCCAGTCTGGTGCGCCGCTTCGATTTCACCACGCTCGATGCGGACAGCGTGCGGCCATTTGCTCGGCTCACGACGCGGCCGGCGGTGGAGATCGTGATGCGAGTCAAGGCGGCCTCGAAACTGCCAACTGCCTAGGAAGCAGGAAGGAGAAAAAAGGGAGGAGGAGGCAGGTGTACCGCGCGAGCGGTTGCTGCTTCCTCCTCCCTTTCCGTCTCCTTCCTGCCCCCTAAGCGGTTGGCAGTTTCAGACCTACTTCGCTACCGCAACCAGTTCCGCCTGATGCTGAATCACGTTGTCCACGAGGCCGTACACCTTGGCATCTTCGGCGCTCATGAAACGGTCGCGGTCCGTGTCACGCTCGACCTGCTCGACCGGACGGCCGGAGTGCTTGGCCATCAGCTCGTTCATCTTCGAGCGGAGATACAGAATTTCGCGCGCCTGAATTTCGATATCCGACGCTGAACCACCGCCGCCGTTTTGCGACGGCTGGTGGATCATGATGCGCGAGTGCGGCAGCGCGCTGCGATGGCCGGCGGCGCCGGCGCAGAGCAGGAACGCGCCCATGCTGGCGGCCATGCCCATGCACGTGGTGTGCACGGGCGCCTTGATGAACTGCATGGTGTCATACATCGCCAGACCGGCCGACACGCTGCCGCCCGGCGAGTTGATGTACAGGTGGATCGGCTTCTCGGGGTTGTCGGCCTCGAGGAACAGCATCTGCGCGATGATGATGTTCGCGACGTCGTCGTTGATCGGCGACCCCAGGAACACGATGCGGTCCATCAGCAGGCGCGAGAAGATGTCATACGTGCGCTCGCCACGGCTTGAGCGCTCGATGATGTACGGCATGTAAATGGATGCCATGCTACGACTCTCCTGAAACGGGTGGTCGGGCGGTGTCTCGAACGGGGGTCGTGCGATTACGCCGTCGTGACCGGATTCTTCTCGAGCAGCCAGCCGAAGACGCGGTCCTCGGTGAGTTCCCGCTCGATCTCCTGCAAACGACCCGACTTCTGCAGCTGCGCGTACACCTGGCCGGGATCCACGTTCCGGGCCTTGGCGAGCTCCTCGATGCGGGCATCCACGGCCGACGCGCTCGCGGTGAGCGACTCGCGCTCGGCGATCGTATCGATGATCAGATCGCGGCGCACCTGCCGCTCGGCCATCGGGATGAATTCCTGCGAGAAGCGCTGCTTCTCGGCGTCGGGCACGCCGTACATCTGCATGTAGCCATCCACCAGCTGCATGACCCACGCCTTCGGCACGTCGAACGGATTGGCTTCGACGATCTGGTCGATGATCTGTCCGCGCACTTCCGCGTCGGCTTCACGCTTCGAGTGCTCGCCCATGTCGGCGCGTACGGCATCGCGCAGAATCTGCACGGTATCGAAGTCGCCGATCTCGCGCGCGAACGCGTCGTCGAGCGCCGGCAGCGACTTGCGCTTCACATCGGTGAGCACCACGCGCACGAGCTTCGTGGCGCCGCGCTGCGATTCGTCGGGGAAGTCCTCGGGCCAACGCACCTGACGTTCGGTGGTGCCGTTGGGGGCGGTCTCCATGATGAGCTCTTCGATGCCGGCGATGGCCTGGCCGCCGCCCAGCACGAGACGGTACTCCTTGCCCTCGGGGAGGGAGCCATCGGCATCGGCGGTCGACAGCATCACGGTGACCATGTCACCGGGAGCCGGCTTCTCCTCGACCGGCGCCCAATCCGCCTTCTGCTCGCGGATCTTCTCGATCTGCTCGTCGATGAGCTCATCGGTGACGACCGAGTCGCGACGCGTGATCGTGAAGCCGTCGAGTGTGTCGAGCGTGAGTTCGGGGCGCACTTCACAGTGCAGCTCGAACTCGAGCGGCTGGCCGGGTTCGGCCTTGAGGCCATGCACATGCGGCTGCGCGGCGAGCTTCAATCCTTCACGATCGACGGCCTCGCGGAACGCCTCGTTCATCGCGAGTTCAATCGCTTCCTGACGGACTTCGGCGGCGTAGCGCTTGCGCACCATGGCGGCCGGCGCCTTGCCGGGACGGAAGCCGGGGATACGGGCTTGCGTCGCGTACTTGCGCGCCGCCTGATCTTCGAAGGACGCGACGGTGTCGGCCGGCACCGAGATCTGCATCCGGCGCGAGACGCCCGCGCTCTCGGTCGGGGTAATAGTGATGGTCATGCGGCGGAATCTAAGTGAGGCAGGGAGTCGGGGTGAACTGCGAAAACAGGGCCGCCGTCGGAAATTCTCCGAACGGCCGCCCTGTCGTCGGGGGAGCCGGTCGGCGGTGAGACCGCCGACCGGCCGAGAGTCCTTAGCGCAGCGAGAGCTCGGGCGCTGGTGCCGCGGCCCGGGCCGGGGCGCCGCCGATGAGCTCCGCGACGATCTTGCCGCTGGAGATCACGCCGGGAATGCCCGCACCGGGATGGGTGCCGGCGCCGCAGAAGTACAGGTTCGGGAGGTCCTTGCTCACGTTGTGCGGGCGCATGTAGGCCGACTGCGTGAGCACCGGCTCGGGGCCGAAGGCGCTTCCCAGGTAGCTGTTGAGATTCGTCTCGAAGTACCGCGGGTCGATCCGGCGCTCCGTGACAATGTGCTGACTGAGCTCCGGCATGTACCGCTCTTCCAGATAGCCCATGATGCGATCACGATACCGGTCACCAACGGCTGCCCAGTCCACGTCGCCGCCCAGATGCGGCACCGGCGAGAGCACATACCAACAGTCGTGTCCCGGCGGCGCCAGTGACGGATCGGTGGCCGTGGGGCGATGCAGGTACAGCGAGAAATCGTCGGCCAGAATCTTCTTCTCGAAGATGTCCTCGAGCAGCGCTTTGTAGCGCGGTCCCATGATGATCTCATGGTGCGCGATGTTCTCGTACTGCCGGTCGGTGCCGAAGTAGATCACGAACAGCGACATCGAGAAACGCATGCGCTCGACCTTGGCGTTGCTCATCGACGGGCGCGCCTCAGGCGGCAGGAGGGCGCGGTATGCCTGCGCCACGTCGCCATTGCACACCACCGCGTCGGACGTGAGCACCTCGCCGTCCACCAGCTTGACCCCGGTGGTCCGGCGCCGCGCGCTGTCGACGGTGATCTCCTGCACTTCGCTGTCGAAGCGGATCGTACCGCCAAGATCCTCGAACGCCTGCACGAGCGCCCGAACCAACGCGCCCGTACCGCCCATCGCGAACAGGACGCCCCACTGCTGCTCCAGCTTGTGAATCAGCGCGTACATCGAGGACGTCTTGTACGGATTGCCACCCACCAGGAGCGGATGGAACGAGAACACCTGTCGCAGGCGCTCGTCCTTGAGATACTTGTCGGCGAGTGCTGCCACCGAGATGTCGGACCGGGTGCGGATCAGGTCCGGAAGCATCTTGATCATCGAGCCGGCCGTGAGGAACGGCTTGTCGATGAGCGGCATGCCCACGTTGAAGATCTCCCACGCCTTGTCGCGAAACTTCAAGTAGCCGGCGACGTCGTCGGGATTGAACTCACCCACCTGACGCACGATCGCGTCGCGATCACCGTTGTAATGGAAAACCGACCCGTCTTCGAACCGGATGTTGTAGAACGGATCGAGGAGAACGAGCTTGATGTAATCTTCGGTTTTCTTGCCGGTCAGCGCGAACAACTCGTCGATGAGCCACGGGGCGGTGATGATCGTCGGGCCGGCATCGAACGTGAATCCATCCTGTTCGAACACGTACCCGCGGCCGCCCGCCTTGTCGAGCTTCTCGACAATCGTGACATCGTGGCCCTGTGCCTGCAGGCGAATGGCGGCAGCGAGTCCGCCGAAGCCGCTGCCGATGACAACAATGCGCATGAACCGAGGTGCTGAAGAAAGCGGGGAGCGCCGCTCCGCCGCGCGGATCAGCGGCGAAGCAGCACAGTAATGTGCCACAGATGAATCACGAGCGCGGCCAGCATGGCCAGAGCAAACGCCTCAGGCGACGGATCCGGACGGCGATGGAAGATCATCGCCGCGACCAGCGACCCACCGGCCCCGAGAAACGACACGATGCGCGCCGTGTTCGGAGAGCCAAGCGCCGACGAGGGATTCCGCCGCTGCCAGAGGAACAGCACGGTGGCCTCGAGCACGATGAGCACCAGAATGCCGATTGGCAGCGCATCGGAATCGAAAATCGGCACCAGTCGATCCATCATGCCGCTCACGAGCTGAACGCCGAGGCGGCGCGGACAGTGCCCATGAGTTCCCGCGCCGAGGGCGCCCTCACCGGCCGGAGACGGCCACGCGAGCCATCTGCGCCGCGCCGGGGGTGGTGAGCGGCTGCGGCTCGTTCCGGAGCGCGGCCCACAGCGGAATCGCCATGGCGATCGTCCCCAGGACGCCTGCCAGCACCATGTCCTGGCGGAAGCAGATTGCCAGCGGCAGCAGACCGTTCACGGCATAGAGCGTGATCGGCAGGCGATGCGGCGACACCTTGCTGGCCCAGGAGGTGGGGGGCACGATGGCGAGCATCACACGCGCCACGATGATACCGGTGAACAGCCAGCCGAGCCAGTTCGTGATGGGCATCCCGAAGAAGATCGGCTTGCCGATGAGCTGCTCGAAGGCGGAGCGGTCGGCCAGCGTGCCGATCTGCCAGAACCAGTGGTTCGTTTTCACCATGGCGGGATCCATGGAGACGTCCCACGCCGTCAGCACCAGTCCACCCATGAGGGCCCAATACCACTTGGAGGTGCTGTCATCCTTCGCGGGCAGGAGACGCCCGCAGATCGCCAACGACGCGACCAGCATGTAGAACCACGACGTCGGGATGTTGAACGGGACCCGTCCGAACATCTTGTAGCCCAGCTGGCTCGTGTACTCGTAGGCGCCGAACGGATAGTCGGTCACCGTGCCGGCGTATTCAGAAATGAAGGCGAGACAGAACGACACGAGAAACACCATCATCGCCCGACGGGCGCCGATGCAATGCGCCAGAAACGACAGCCCGGCGATGGCGCCGAGGGTGACCGTGGTTGCCCCACCGTAGGCGAAGCCCACGGCCATCACCTTCTGGTTCTGCGCCGTCTGCAGCCACTCGGGATACGGCGGCACGAGAAACGTCGCGAAGGCGAAGGCGGAGAAGGCGCTGAAAAACGCATGGCCCAGCAGCGTCAGGCCGGCGATCTTGAACAGCGTGGACGGCGACGCGTCGCGCAGCGCATCCCGAAGGTCGGTGGAATCGGTCATACAAGAGCCTCTCAGGCCAGTCGAATCAGGGAATCGGTGGTAGAAGCCGCCGCATTGGGTTCCCACACGATCCGCGGACCGTGTCCCAAGGCGGAGAGATCAGGCGCCGGTGCACGATAGCGCCAGGCATTCCAGAGAATGCCGACGCGCGCCAGACGACCAATACGCGCACGGGTCGAAATGGTGTCGTACTGCTGCGCCTCGATCGCCGTGAGGATCCCGGCGTAGCCCGTGGCACAGGCGGCGGCGCAGCGCTGCGCATCGCCGTCGAGCAGCGCGATACCCGGCATGGCGGCCGCGTACAGCGCCCGCGCCCGGCTCACTTCGTACGCCATCAGCGGCGCCCAGCCGGCGTCGCGCGCCAACTCCGGGCCACGGGTGAGCACGTCCTGTGGTGTCAGACCGAACCGGGCCATGTCTTCGGCCGGGAGGTAGCACCGGCCGCGCTGCGCGTCTTCACCCACATCCCGCAGAATGTTGGTGAGCTGCATCGCGGTGCCAAGGGTCCGGGCGTACTGGATGGCATGCGGGCGCATGGTCGGTCCGGCGGGAACACCGAACACGTAGGTGCACATTTCGCCCACCGAGCTGGCCACACCTTCGCAATACTGCTCGAGCTCGAGCCACGTGGCGTACGTGTGCGCCTCGAGATCTCGCCGGACCCCGTCGAGCAGCTCGAACAGTGGCGCAGGCGACACCTCGTACGCACGCGCCACCCACGCCACTTCGCGGAAGATCGGACCGCTGGGGCGCCCGTCGAGCGCGGCCTGCAGCTGATTCCGGTACGCGTCGAGTTGCAGCGCCAGTTCGGTCACATTGTCGTGGGCCGCCTGATCAACCAGGTCGTCCGCGATCCGGCAAAACGCGTACAGCGCGTAGGCGGCACGCCGCTTCTCGGCCGGAAGCAGTTTGCTCGCCAGCGAGAAGGTACGCGCGTGGACCATCGTGATCCGGGCGCATTCTGACGCGTCGGTGAGCGACGCGTTTACGATCATGCTACCCTGGGCAGCATCGGCTGCAATGAAGGACTCATGCCGGCACGGAAACTCATCAAAACGGTGGTCAGGCGGGATGACTGCAACCGCGATTGG
This sequence comes from Gemmatimonadota bacterium, assembly GCA_947462095.1. Lineage (GTDB taxonomy): Bacteria > Gemmatimonadota > Gemmatimonadetes > Gemmatimonadales > Gemmatimonadaceae > Gemmatimonas. Next base: position 6,391 of record CANHNQ010000087.1, on the reverse strand, counting down.
CACATCGGGAGCACAACGCCCTCGCCTGCTGAACGCGGAAAACGATGACAGGTTCCTGCTGTGCGGCCACATGGCGCAGGGTGTTTCACGGACAGGTGGACGTAAGATAAGGTGCCGTCGATCTGCGGGACTGTCAACTATTCTTTACATCATAGGTGTCAAGAAAGCTTGACGCTGAGACGATGAACAAAAAAACGGGCGCCGGGGATCTCCCCGGCGCCCGCTTCTGCCTACACCCCCCGATGGGACGGCTTACTTGCCGGCCATGTTCGGGTTGTTGTCACGCTCGGTGCGCGGCAGCGGGTAGCACGTCTGCGAGCCCGTGTTGGCGTAGCCGGGCTTGAAGTACGGCTGGCCCGTGGCCGTCACCGTCGTCGCGGTCGACGCCGGCGAGCGGCGGAAGTCTCCGAGTCGCTTGCCTTCGAGATAGAAATCGAGGGCGCGCTGGTTGAACAGCTCGGTCTTCACGCTGGCCGCATCCGTGGCGCCCGCGTAGGCCGCCTGGTTGTTGGCCGAACGACGCGTGTTGATCAGCGTAAGCTGGGCGGCCGTGCTGGCCGAAGCCTCCGCGACGATGTAGTCCGCTTCGAGCTTCGAGGCGAGGCGGATGTTCGAGGCATAGCCCGTGAACTTCGCCTGCTGGTAGAAGCCGCCCGGGACGGCGTCCTGACCGACCGCGGTGCCCGATCCCGGCGCGCGGAACGGCACGCGAGGATCGTTCTGGCGATACCACGGTGCCACGCTGATGGCGCCGCGGTCGAAGCTGAACTGGTACAGGCGGTTCGACAGACGCGTGCGGCTGTTCGCATCGTCCGTGTAGCGCATGTTGTACTCGAAGCCAGCCGGCACGAGCGCGGCATCGGCCGCCGCGCCCGCGTTGTCACCCTTCTGGAGCTTGGCACGCGCGCGGCCGACCAGCGCCGCGTTGGCGAGTGCAATGCCGTCGGCCGAACCGTTGGCCTTGCCGACATCGCTGCCACGCGTGAACCAGAACGCGGCCGAGTCGAGCAGCTGCGCGGTGGTCAGTTCCGGACCCGACGACAGCGAACCCGTGCAGAAGTCCGTGGCCATCATCAGGATCGAGAAGCCGCGGAACGTAGCGGCGCGCGCGAGGTTGATGTTGGTGGTCGGCGTCGGCAGCGTGAGGTCGAGGACCGTCTTCGCCGAGGCCGTGGCCAGGGAGATCGGGGCCCAGACATCCGAGTTCAGCGAGCTGTTGAGATCGGAGACGGTGCGGAAGCCGAACTCGTTACGCGTCGGGAAGGTGTCCGACACGTTGACTTCGTTCGTGAAATATCCGCTGTACATCGCGAGCCAGCCGAGCGCCGTGGCAAAGTTCTGCTGAGCGGACGCGGCGAGCGTGGCACCTGCCGACGTCGGGTCGACCGTGGCGGCGTCGATGACGTTCGGGTTGGTGACCTGCAGGAACTGGTCGGAACAGGCGGCAGCGCCTAGGACGAGCGTGGTGCCGGCCAGGGTGCGCGTAACCGCGCGTTGGATCTTCTTCATGATCATATCGCGGTTAGAAGGTGAAGTTGAAACGAAGCACGGACTTCCGCGGGTTCGGCAGCGTCAGGAAGTCTTCGCGCGAGAACGAGCCGGTCTGGGCGTTTACTTCGGGATCCGGTCCCGAGTAGTCCGACCAAACCTTGACGTTCTGCATCGCGAAGGTGATCGACGCGCCGTCGATGATGCCGCCCATGCGCTTGGCCAGGGTGCTCGGCACCGTGTAGGTGGCCGACACTTCGCGGAGCTTCACGAAGTCGCCACGCTCCAGGTACGCATCGCGCACGTCGTTGACGGTCGCGGCATTGCCCTTGTTCGTGACGAACGCCGGCTGACCCGAGGTCGGGTTGCCGTAGCGACGAAGACGCTCGGTGGCCGACAGTGCCGTCGGGTCGAGACGCAGGTTCGAGCGCACCAGCTGCGTTTCACGGAAGAACGCGGTGTTGTTCATGATCACGAAGTCGCGCTTCGCATCGAGCAACGCACTCACGCGGAGATTCTTGAACAGCGTGACCGTGTTGCTGAGGTTCCACTCGAGCGTCGGGAACAGGTTGCCCATCGGCGCCAGCGTATCGCTCACCGTGACCACGTTCGTGGTGGTGTTGATGTTCTCGATGCGCTTGGAGACCGGCACGCCGAGCTGCTGACCTACGATGGTACGGCCAACGCCACCAAGCGCGAACGGCAGGACCGAGCCGAGGCTCGTGAGTTCGTTGTGCAGCGTGTTGGCACCGGCGCGGATATCCCAGCGCACGTTCTGCATGTTGATCGCGCTGTAGTTGAGTGCGAGCTCAAGGCCGCTGTTCAACACGGAGCCGATGTTCGCCAGCGGGTTCGACGAGTAGCCGAGGGACGGCGGAACCGGGCGGGCGATGATCAGGTCCTTCGTGGTCTTCTTGAAGTACGTGAGCTCAGCCGACAGGCGGTTGTTGAAGAAGCCGGCGTCGAGGCCCGTTTCGAACTCCGTGCCGCGTTCCGGCTTCAGATCGCCGTTACCCGGGTTGCCCGGGATGGCGCCAGCGGTCGTGCTACCGGCGATGTTGAACGGCGAAGCCACCAGCGTGTTGAGGGCGTCGCCCGGGTTCGGCGAGCGACCCGTGGTGCCATACGCGGCGCGCAAACGCAGCGTGTTGATGATGCCGGAGAGCGGGCTGAAGAAGTCTTCTTCCGAGATCGCCCAGCTGCCGCCGATCTTGGGCAGCACGAACGCCGGGGCGGCTGCACCGAACGACGAGTTCTTGTCGATACGGACGCCAACCTGAAGGAAGCGCTTGTTCTGATTGCCGATCTGCAGCTGGCTGAGGTAGCCGAACTGACGCTGCTCAGTGAATCCACCGCTGCCCGTCGTGGTGGCGGCCGAGCCCACCGAGTTGTTCGTGTTGGTCACGAAGCCGATACCCGTGGCGCCAAGCACCGTGTTGCGCGACGAGATCACCTGCAAGCCGAACGACAGGTTGCTTTCCCAGTTCGCGCCCCACCCCTTCTTCATGTTGCCGAGGTAGTCGAACGTGTAGCGCTCCGCGCTGCGGGCCGTGGAGGCATTGCTGCCGCCGTCGGTCAGGCCGCCGTACCAGAGGCTGTCGTTCTTCGGGAAGAAGTTGCGCTGGTCGTCGCTCGCGTAGTCCATACCGCCGGTGAAGCGGTTGGTGAACCACGCCGTCGGGGTGTAGTTCGCCGTGATCGACGTCGTCACGCGCTTCGTAAGCAAGCGGTGCTGAATCGAGTTGATGGCGTTGTAGTGGCGACCGCTGTACCAGCCGTCCTGCGTGAGCGGGGCGTTGGCCGCATCGCTGCGCGTGAGCGGGCTGCCGAGCAGGCCGCCGCCGAGCCAGCCGTAGATGTTGTTGTCGTTGTCGGGCAGGTCGACGAGGCTCTGCGTGAGGCCGAGACCGAAATCGACGTTCAGCTTCGAGTTGGCGACATAGTTCGCGTTCGTGCGAACGTTGTAGCGGTTGTAGCGGTTGTTCGGCAGCGTGCCCGACGTGTTGTCGGAGCCGTACGACAGATTGTAGCCGTAGTTCTGGCCGCCGCCACGGGCGCTCCAGTTCACCACGCGGGACTCGCCCTTGCGGAACGCGTCAACACGCCCGAGCGGGTTGTCGCTGACGAGCGTGCCGACCGTGTTACCGCGGCACAGCGGGTTCACGCTGGTCGGGAGGATGAGCGCCGCGGTGCAATTGCCGTAGTTGTCGGGCGGCGTGTAGTTGGCGAGCTGCGTGGAGCCGGTTTCCAGGCGGAGCGTCTGCTGGAAGCTCGACGAGCCCGCGCGTCCCTTCTTGGTGATGATCTGGATCACGCCGGCCGAGGCGTCGGCGCCGTACAGCGTGGCGGCCGCCGGGCCCTTCACGACTTCGATGCTTTCGATCTCTTCGGGATTGATGTCGTTCATGCGATCGAACTGCTGACCGCTCTGACCCGAACTGATCGACCCTTCATTGATGCGGACGCCGTCGATGAACAGCAGCGGCTGGTTCGACAGGTTGATCGACGACGCGCCGCGGATGCGGATCTGCGTGGCCGTACCCGCCGTGCCCGACTGCGAGCTGAGTGCCACACCCGGCACGCGCGACTGCAGCAGGTTCGCGACGCTGGTGATCGGCGCGTCCTTGATGATGTCGGACGCCTTCACGGACGCCACGAGCGCGGCCTGCGCCTTCCGCTCCTGGTTACCCGCGGTTCCCGTCACGACAACTTCGGACAGGTTGATGACCGACTGCGCCATCTTGATGTTCAATGTGGCCGTCTGGCCTGCCACCACCATCACGCTGTCGCGCGACGCCTTGTAGCCAAGCCGGAACACGGACACGCCCGTACGGCCGGGCTTCACGTTGGTGAGGCGGTAGTCGCCGTCCTTGTTCGTCTGCGCCTCGAACGTGGTTCCCGCAATGACGACGCGAGCGTCGGCCACGGGAAGCGCGGTGGCGGCATCAGTCACCTTTCCGCTGATCGTTCCCGTCTGTGCCAACAGCGCACGGGACGGGATGGCGACCAACAGAACGGCGGCGATGACCGCCAAGCGACGAATGATCGCTCGGTGAAACATCAAAGCTCCTTCTGAAGATATGGATACCCTACGGGCGCGGGGTCGGACGCCCATGTCACCGCTTGGTAACGTGACGGTGAGAATCTCTCTCACCGTTAAGGGATGCACCACCCCTCCCCCCGACGAATGTGGTCCCCGTCCCGCACGGATGGGTCTGGGCCCCATATTCCCTCCGCGATTTCCCGGGGAGCGGGACTGGACACCTAATAGTGAAAGAAACTTCATGCTTCAGGCTTCTACTCGTGGGGCGCAGCACTTCGATGTCATCGTCGCCGGCGTCGGTGCCATGGGCAGCGCGGCCGCCTATCACTTGGCGTCCCGGGGGCTCCGCGTCCTCGCGCTCGAGCAGCACGACCTCGGGCACGGCTTCGGCTCGTCGCATGGGCTCACCCGCATCATCCGCCTCGCCTACTTCGAGGATCCGTCGTACGTGCCGCTCCTGCGTCGGGCCTTTGCCCTCTGGCGCGAGCTGGAGCGCGGCCTCGCCGAGCCGCTCCTGCACATTACGGGCGGACTCGACGTGGGCCCCGTGGGGAGCACGGTATTCGACGGGTCGCTGCGCAGCTGCCGTGAGCACGACCTCCCGCACGAGGTCCTCGATGCCACGGCGCTGGCGGCCCGTTTTCCGGGGTGGCGTCCGGCGGCCAACGCCATGGCCGTGTATCAGCCCGACGCCGGTTTCTTAACGCCGGAGCGCTGCATTCTGGCCCACGCCGATCGGGCGCGGTCGCTGGGCGCCGAGATTCGCACGCGGGAGACGGTGCTGGCCTACGAGGCTCAGGGGGGGAGCGTCCGGGTGCGCACCGATCGGGGCGAATACGAGGCCGCGCAACTCGTGCTGACCGCCGGGCCCTGGATGTCTGACCTTGCCCCCGCACTGCGCCCGCTGCTCACGCCCGAGCGTCAGGTGCTCGGCTGGTTTGCGATCTCCGACCACGCGCGCTTTGCCCCGGGGGCGTTTCCGGTGTTCGTGCTGGAGGCCGACGAGGGCACCTATTACGGATTCCCCGAGTACGGCGTGCCCGGGTTCAAGATCGGCCGCTACCACCATCTCGACGAGCGCGTGCATCCGGACAGCATGGACCGCGCCTGTCATCCCCGCGACGAAGCGGCGCTTCGCGAGGCGGTCTCCCGCTACTTCCCCGCCGCGAACGGGGCATTGCAGTCGTCGGCCGCGTGCCTGTTCACCAACACCCCCGACGAGCACTTCATCATCGATCGCGCACCGGGAGCGCCGGAAGTCCTACTGGTGTCACCGTGCTCCGGACACGGCTTCAAGTTCTCCAGCGTGGTCGGCGAGATCTGCGCCGATCTCGTCGAGCACGGCACCACGCGCCACAACATCGAGCTGTTCCGGCTCGCGCGCTTCACGGACCGCGCGCGTTAGCCCCAGAGCGCCACCGAGGGCGGCTGCATGACGCCGTTGGTGAAGGTGATGGCGTGGTCGCGATCGCGTGATTGCAGCAACGGCCCGTCGAGATCCACGTAGCCGCAGCGCTGGCCGATCAGGAAGCCGGGAGCCATGCCAAGCGATGTGCCGCACATGTTGCCGACCATCAGCTGGAGTCCGTGCGCCAGCGCGTCATTCGACATCATGAGCGCTTCGGACAGACCGCCGCACTTGTCGAGCTTGATGTTGATGAACTGATATCGGCCGACGAGGTCGACCAACGATGACCGGTCGACGCACGACTCGTCGGCCGCCAGCGGCAGGACGGCGTGCAGTCCGTCGAGCTGGGCATCTTCGAAGCGCGGCACTGGCTGCTCGACCATCTCGACCCCAAGCGCGGCGAGCGGTGGCAGCACCCGCTCCAGCAGATCGCGATTCCAGGATTGGTTGGC
>CANHNQ010000086.1 GCA_947462095.1 Gemmatimonadota bacterium | reverse complement strand
TGAACACGGCGAAGTGATCATTGCCGCGATCGGCACCTACGGCGACACGATTCATTCGCTCGTGGAACGTCGCAACTATCGCGGCTTCTTCCTGCCGGGCTTCCGCGAAATCTCGGCGCGCTATCAGCCGGAGAGTGTGGGCCTCAAGTACGTGGATCACTGCGTCGGCAACGTCGAGCTGGGGCAGATGAACCGTTGGGTGCAGTACTACGGGGACGTGATGGGCTTCCGTAATCTCATTACCTTCGACGACGACGACATCAGCACCGAGTACTCGTCGCTCATGTCGAAGGTGATGGCGAACGGCGACGACAAGATCAAATTCCCGATCAACGAGCCGGCGTCGGGGAAGAAGAAGTCGCAGATCGAAGAATATCTCGACTTCTACGGCGGGCCGGGCGCGCAGCACCTGGCGCTCGCCACCGACGACATTCTGGCCACCGTCACGGCCCTGCGCGATCGCGGGGTGGAGTTCCTCTCGGTGCCCACGTCGTACTACGCCGAGTTGCAGGAGCGTGTCGGCCAGATCGATGAGGACATCGACGCCCTCGCGGCGCTCGGTATTCTCGTGGACCGCGACCCCGACGGCTATCTGCTGCAGATCTTCACGAAGCCGGTGGAAGATCGCCCCACGCTCTTCTACGAGATCATCCAGCGCAAGGGCGCGAAGAGCTTCGGTAAGGGCAACTTCAAGGCGCTGTTCGAAGCCATCGAACGCGAGCAGGAACTCCGCGGTAACCTCTGAGGATCCGATGCCCTTCTATCACAAGCTGGGTGAGGTGCCGCGCAAGCGACACATCGTCTTCCGACGTCCCGATGGCGGATTGTACGCCGAAGAGTTGATGGGGCACGAAGGGTTCGTCGGCACTTCATCGCTGCTGTATCACACGCATCCGCCCACCACGTACAAATCGGCGCGCAAGGTGCGTGATTTCGTACTGGAAGCGGACACCGAGACGTCGCTGCGCCACCGGCACTTCCTCACGTCGCGCATCACGACGGGCGGGTCGGCCACGCTCGATCGCCTGCCGCTGCTGTTCAATAGCGACATCGTGATGCAGTATGTGGAGCCCGATCAGAACGACACGCACTTCTACCGCAACTCGCAGGCGGACGAAGTCGTGTACGTGGTCGAGGGCTCGGGGGTGCTGGAGTCGGTGTACGGCGAGCTGCCGTACAAGTCGGGCGATTATGTCGTGATTCACCGCAACATCACGCATCGCTGGCGGCATGACTTCGCCGCCGGCGCCACGAAGCTGCTGGTGATGGAGAGCCGCGGCCACGTGCGCGTGCCCTCGCGCTATCGCAACAACTTCGGGCAGATGCTCGAGGGCGCGCCGTTCTCGGAGCGCGACATCCGTCGGCCCATGCAGCTCGCGCCGCGTGACGAGATGGGCGACTTCCCGATTCTCGTGAAGCAGTACGACGCGCTCAACGAACTCGTGCTCGATCACCATCCGTTCGACGTGGTGGGGTGGGATGGCTACTTCTATCCGTGGATTTTCAACATCCACGACTTCGAGCCGATCGTGGGGCGCATTCACCAGCCGCCCCCGGTGCACCAGACGTTCCAGGGCGACGGCTTCGTGATCTGCTCGTTCTGCCCGCGCCCGTACGACTTCGATCCGCAGGCCATCCCGGCGCCGTACAACCATAGCAACGTCGATTCGGACGAGGTGCTGTTCTACGCGTCCAGCGAGTTCATGAGCCGCAAGGGGATCGAGTACGGATCCATCACGCACCATCCGGATGGCTTGGCGCACGGCCCGCATCCGGGGCGCACGGAAGCGTCGATCGGGGCGAAGTACACCAACGAACTCGCCGTGATGATGGACAGCTTCAAGCCGCTCAAGATCGCCAAGCTCGCGATGTCGATCGAAGATCCAGCGTATCACAAGAGCTGGATCGATGCGCAACACGCGCAGTACAGCCCGCCCACGTCGTAATTCCGCACTGACCTTTCGCCGTCCTGTCATGCCGCGTCTGTCCCAACGGTTCACGTCGTTCCCGGCTTATCCGCTCGCGCACATCCCCGCGCGCAAGAAGGCGCTGATCGAAGCCGGGGTCGATGTCATCGATCTCGGTGCGGGGGATGCGGATCTCGCGCCGCCTGCCGCCGCCGTGGCGGCACTCCAGCAGGCGGCCGAAGTGCCGGCCATGCAACGGTACGGCTTCGGGCTGGGGCTCGTGCGGTACCGCGAAGCGGTGGCGTCGTGGATGGACACCCGGTTCGGGCAGCGCGTGGATCCCCTCACCGAGATCGTGCCGCTGCTGGGGAGTAAGGAAGGGCTCGCTCACATCGCGTTTGCCTTCGCCGGCCCCGGTGACATCGCGATCATCCCCGATCCGGCCTATCAGGCGTATCTGGGCGGCACGTTGCTCAGTGACGCCACGCCGTATGTGTACGCACTGCGTCCGCGCACGAACTTCCTGGTGGATCTCGACGAGATCCCCGGTGACGTGCTGTCGCGCACACGGATCCTGTACCTCAACTATCCGAACAATCCCACGGCGGCGATTGCTCCGCGCGACTACCTCGAGCGGGTCGTCGAGGTGTGCCGGGAACGCGATATCCTGCTGGTGTACGACAACGCGTATTCCGAGATGGGCTTCGACGGCTACGTGCCCCCCAGCATCTTCGAGATCGACGGCGCGCGCGACGTAGCGATCGAATTCCATTCGTTGTCGAAGACGTACAACATGACCGGGTGGCGCTGTGGCTGGGCCGTCGCGAAGCCGGAGATCGCCACCGCGCTCGCGAAGGTGAAGGCGTTCACCGACACGGGGCAGTACATGGGCATTCAGGCGGCCGGGGTGGCAGCCATCGAGAGTTGGGCGGAGTTCGTGCCGCAGAACGTCGCGGTGTTCCAGTCGCGCCGTGATGCCGCGGTCGCGGCGTTCCGCGCCCACGGCTTCGCCGCCGACGTGCCGAGCGCCACGATGTATCTCTGGATGCCGTTGCCTGAGGGGATCGCCAGTGCGGCGTTCGCCGACCGGCTGCGCGAAGACGCCGGCGTGATCGTACTCCCCGGCTCAGGCTTCGGGGCCGGTGGGGAAGGGTTCTTCCGCATTTCGTTCATCCAGTCCGAAGCGCGCATTGCGGAAGCCGCGCGGCGCGCGGGCGCGGTCCTCGACGCCATGCTGAAGGAGTTGGCGTGATCCGTCGCGGCGATCGGGCGTTCATGCGGGCAACGCTGATCGTGTTGGCGATGCTCGCGTGCCGTACGCCGGCGCCCGCTCCTGCCCCCGCTCCCGCCGTGCCGTCGGCTCGCCCCGAGCCCACACCGTCCACGCCGGCGGCGAAGCCGACCCCCGCCCGTGTGCTCCCGGTGGCCAGCGCCGAGGCGCCGCCGCTGGCGCGCGAGTTCCGCGGCGTGTGGGTGGCCTCGGTGGCCAACATCGACTGGCCGTCCAAACGCACGCTGTCCACCGCCGAGCAGCAGGCGGAGCTCATTGCACTGCTCGATCGCGCGGCCGCGCTCAAGCTGAATGCGGTGCTGTTTCAGATCCGCCCTGCCGCCGACGCGTTGTACGCCTCGAAGATCGAGCCGTGGTCGGAGTATCTCACGGGGGTGCAGGGGCGCGCGCCCGTGCCGTTCTGGGATCCGCTCGAGTTTGCGATCAAGGAAGCGCACGCGCGCCATCTCGAACTGCATGCGTGGTTCAATCCGTATCGGGCACGGCACACCGACGCCAAGTCGCCGCTGTCGAAGACGCACATCGCGAACACGTCGCCCAAGCTCGTGAAAAAGTACGCCGGCTATCTCTGGATGGATCCGGGTGAGCCGGAGGTGCGCGCGCGCACGTTGCGCGTCGTGCTCGATGTGGTGAAGCGATACGACGTGGATGGGATTCACCTCGACGATTACTTCTATCCGTATCCCGACAACGACAAGCGCGGGCGCGCCATCAGCTTCCCTGACGATCGCAGCTTCAAGCGCTACCGCCGAGAAGGGGGGACGCTCAAGCGCCCTGACTGGCGTCGCCGGAATGTGGACCTGCTGGTGGAGGAGTTGCACGCGGGCATTCACAACACCAAGCCGTGGGTACGTTTCGGCATCAGCCCCTTCGGGATCTGGCGTCCCGGATTCCCGGCCCAGGTGCGCGGCTTCGATGCGTACGAGAAGCTGCATGCGGATGCGCGGAAGTGGCTGCGCGAAGGGTGGGTGGACTACTTCACGCCGCAGCTGTACTGGCCCACCACCAAGCGCGAGCAGGCGTATCCGGCCTTACTCGACTGGTGGGTGAGCGAGAACGTGATGGGGCGCCACATGTGGCCGGGCAACTTCACCTCGCGCGCCGGTGGCGTGGGTTCCGGTGCGTTCTCCGTGAGTGAGTTGGTGGAGCAGATCCGCGTCACGCGGGAGCAGGGTGGCGCCACCGGTAACGTCCACTTCAGCATGAAGGCGTTTCTCACGAATCAGGCGGGTATGAACGACACGTTGCTGGTCGGACCCTATGCGACCACAGCGCTCGTGCCGGCCACGCCGTGGCTGCCGGCGTCGCCGCCTGCGCTGCCCACAGCGCGCCTCGAGCAGAGCCGCACCGGCACGCGCCTGCTGCTCCGGACCGGCGGCGCGGCGGCGCCGTGGCAGTATGCCATCCGGCTGCGCACCGACACCGCATGGATTACGATGCTGGTGTCGGGGTCGACCACGTCGTGGCCCATCCCGAAGGACATCACGCCGACGGCGTTGTCGGTGGTGTCGCTCAACCGCGTGGGTACGCAAAGTTCACCCGTCGTCATTACGTTCCCGTCGCGAACCGGCGCCGCCCCAGGCGCGGCCTCGGGCGCTGCCGGTAGTTCGTCGATTCCTGCTCGAGGCCGTTCCGATGCGCCCTGATCCCACTCCGTTTTACTATCGCATCACGTCGGGCATTCGCATCACGGTGCGCCCGTCGTATCTGCGTGACCGCTCGAATCCGATGCTGGGCCAGTTCGTGTTCGCGTACCACATCCGCATCGAAAACGTCGGCGAGCAAGCGTCGCAACTCCGCACGCGCCGTTGGCTCATCCACGACGAGTCGGTAGGTGATTCGGTGGTCGAAGGGGAAGGCGTGGTCGGCGAACAGCCGCACCTGCTGCCGGGACAGGTGCACGAGTACCGCTCGTTCTGCGTGCTCAAGGCACCGCAGGGATGGATGGAAGGCTCCTATCGCTTCGTGCGCGACGACGGCTCGTCGTTCGAAGCGATCATCCCGCGCTTCACGCTGGCCGCCGAACCGCGGGCGGATACCGTCTCGTAACGGTTGGGTGCCGTTACGATCCTCCGGGCGGATCAGCCCAGCGGAATCGTGTCGGTGAAGGCGTCGGTGAGCAGTCGCACCGTGGCGTCGTCCAGCAGATCGCGCACCATCAGCGCCAGCAGCGCCGCCAACGCCGGTTCGGCGATGGGCTCGAGTGCAATCTCGGCCTCGGTATCGGAGGCCGGTGACAGATCCGACGCCGGCCGCTTCACCAGTTGCATGAGCGGGCCACTGAGCGCATCACGCGCCTCGTCGCGGCCGCTCCGCGCGACCACCTCGCCCAGTCGCGCGTCGGCGGCTTCGTAGGCACGGGTCGCAGCGATGGTCTCGTAACGCGCCACGACGGCCGCGCGATCGGCGGCGCCGAGGCCGGCGAGACGCACGAGAAATCCGCGCACGGCGGCCGTCTGCGGCCCGTACGGCAGCGTGCCCATGGTGCTCATGACGGGCGCGGCGCGAACGGGACCTGATGGCCCAGCAGTCGCAGGCCGTCGTACACCGTGGGCGCGACCGGACGCCATCCGGTGGCCAGGAGCGCGTCCACGTTGATGCGCTGATTGCTGCGGCCGCTGCGCACCGGCGCGCCCCGGTCGATCGCGGCCGGTGCCGCCGGTGCCGCCGGTGCCGGCATCGCGCGGCCGGTGAGTGCCTCGGCGATGTCCGCCGACCGCAACGGGGTGCCGTCGGCGCAGTTGAACACGCGAGCACCGGGGGCGCGATCGTGCGTGAGGAGATGCGTGATCGCCGAGATCACGTCGTCTCGCCACGAGAAGTTGCACCACACGTTGGCGGCCGCGAAGGCGGGGTCGGCGAAGCGTGCAGCCGGATCACGCTGCGGGCCGTACAGCCCGGCCGCGCGCACGATGTGTACGGTGACGTCGCGCGGCGGCTCATTGGTCGCCAGCGCCGCGATGTGCTGTTCGGCATCGTATAACGCCTGCACCCGTGCGTCGTGCGGGGTGATGACACTCTGCTCGGTCACCTCGCTGCCATCCTGTCGGTCGTACACGCCGGTGCTGGACACGTACAGCACCGAGCGGATGCCCATCGCGCGCGCCAGCGCCGCGGCACCGGTAGCGGCCTGCGGATACACGCCGTAGTCATCGCCGCGCGCGCGTGACGGCGCGATGCACACCACCAGATGATCGATGCGCGGCGGTAGCGTGGCGCGGATCGCCGCGAGGGCGGTCACGTTGGAGGCAGCGGCGATGTCGCCGGTGAGGGCGGTGACGCCGGTGTGCGTGGTGGCCGTGGCCGGCACCGGCGCACTGCGCTGCAGCGTGCACACCGCGTGGCCATCGGCCGCGAGTTGCTGGGCCAGCGGGCGCCCCAGCCAGCCGGGACCCACCACGAGAACGGTACTGGTGTCGGTGGCGGCGCGGCCACCGGATGCATCAGGAGAAGGCATGGGCGGTGTATAGCCGCCCTGCCCATACCGCGTCAACGCACCACCCGCCCCCCGCCCCTCAACGCAGCAGGAAGTACCACACGGCGCCGCCCACTGCCAACGCGGCCCCGATTCCCGCGCCGATCGCGCCGGCGCGACGGCCACCGCTGGTCGGCTTCGGCCGACGATCGGCCGTCGGTGTCCGGTCGGTCCGTGGGGGGCGGTCGCCAACCGGTGCGCTCGCGCGCCCTCTGTCGTCGTTGCGGGCGGCGGCGTTCCGGGCGTCCTGCGCGCGCGTCAGGTCGCGGGCGGTCGGCGGCACGGGGGCCGGCGGCGCGATCGGCGCTGACGAGGCATCCGCAATCACCACGGCCGCCGGCGGCGGTCCGAAGCCATAGGGCACCTCAGATTCCGCGTGATGCACCGGCGGACGCAACGGGGCATTGAGTGCCGAGAACGGCTCGGATGCCACCACCGGTACCGCCACCGGTACCGCCACCGGTACGTCGTGTTGCCGCACGGGCGGCGTCGGCACGTTGAGCAGGGCGTCGGCCAGCGCATCGTCGAGCTCGAGCCCCATCAGCTCGTTGCCGGCGTCGAGCGGTGGGACGTACGCGTCGGAGGCGCCGGGGGTATGATCGACCGTGAAGCCGAGCGCCGTGGATGGCACCGCATCGGCCGGCGGCGCCAGCGCGAAGTCGTCGGCCAGGTCGAGCGCGATGTCCAGCGTCGGCGTGGAGAGATCATCCGCGAGATCGACCATCGGTGCGGCCGTCGGATCGACCACCGTTTCGAATGCGGCGAGAATGTCGAGGTCGTGATGGACCGCCTCCTGGATCGCAATCACCCCTGAGGGGGTGGCCCGCAGCAGCACGTCCGTGAGCGCGACCGCATCGCGGAGCGGCTGGTCATCCCAGTCGTCCTGTGCGTCCGGCGCGTCTGGCACGTCTGGCACGTCCTGCGCGTGTGCGACGTCCTGCCCGTCCGGCCCGCCGAGAATCTCCAGCGCGTCGAGCTCGAGGATCGAAGCGTGCGCGTACACGGCCACGTCGGCCACGTCGCGGCGCGCCTCGGCGGGAGCGGCCGCGATCTCGGTGGCGTCGGCGCGCGTTCGTACCGCCGCCACCCTCGCCAGCAGAAGGTCGGCCCGCTGCGTGGACAGGCCATGCGCACCGAGTAACGCATGCAGTCGCAGCAAGATCGGCTCGGCGCTGGCCGGGTCGCCGGCGGCGAGCGCCAGGCGGGCCGCGTTGTCGAGGATAACCACCAAGCGGACATCTTCATCGCCGACGTGCTGCTCCACCGCCGCGATCGCGCGTTGGATCAATGCCCGCGCCTCGTCGAGCCGCCCGCAAGCGCCCAGCATCACGGCCAGATCCATCCGCTGGCGCGCCACCGGGAGGGCATCGCCACCGGTGATCGCCACACGGAGCGCGCAGGCGCGCTGCGCGTGCGACAGCGCCTCCTCCGTCCGTCCGGCCTGGAAGCAGGCCTGCGCGAGATTGCCGAGAATCAGGGCCAGCGCATCGTGCGAGCTGACCGCGGGCGCACGTCGTGCCAACACATCGGCCGCGGCCGCGAACGCCTCGGCGGCTTCTTCCCATTCCGCCGCGGCGTACAGGGACAGCCCTCGCGTGTTGTCGTACATCCAACTGTCGTGCTCGGAGCGCACGGGTTCGTGTGCCATCAGAAGCTCTTGCATCGCGTGAGTTGGACGCGCCGATGTCGTCCACGTCACCGTGGTTGGCGCGATCGTGCCAGCCGAGTAATGGTCGTGCGCGGAGCGGCATGGCAACCAGCTGCGCACCGTAACGTTTCGTGACGTTCGGTGACGGTACGCGACGGCTGCCACCGCAATATGGCACGCACCGACCGCCATGCGGCAGACGGGACCATACCCAATCCTGCACGCCTCGCGCCGCTGCGTTGACGCGGCCGGTTCGGCGCGTAGCTTCTCGCGTATGGGCTGCCTGTCATCGAATCGAAAGCTTGGCCATGACTTACGGTTGTGCTGGCCGACTTCGTGGGCCCGCCTCTCCTGGCCGCTGCTGCTGTTCGCGGTGGTGGCGTGCGATCGCGGGAACAGCGTGACCGTGTCGGGTGACATTCCGGGGCTGGATACCCTCGGCTATCGCGGCGATTCGCTGCTGGCACAGGCCGGGCGCCCGCCCGCTGACCTGATCGCCTCGGCTCAGGGAGCGCCCGTCGGCACGGTCGACAGCACGATCGCGCGCGGCACGCGCGCCGCGAGCGGCGACGCCCCCGCCATGACGGCCGGAGAAGCAATGAGTCTGCGCGCGCAGGCCCGCGGCGACTCGATGGCCCGTGCGCGTGCGCCCCAACGCGCCGGTGGCAACGACCCCTCCGGACGCACGCGTGCTGATTCGGTGCGTGGCGTGGTAACGCTGGTGGGTGTGGAACCGGCGCGCCGGGTGGTGCTGCGCGTCGGCGGCAACGATGTCTCCCTGAGCGGGATGGCCACCGCCGGACTTCGGCGCGTGGCTGGTACCGAAGTGATGGTGCGCGGGGTCAAAATCACGCCGCGCGACATCGTGGTGTCGGATTACCTCGTGCGCGCGTCCGGCGGCGTGCCCACGTGGGATGGTATTCTCGAGCGGGGCGGTGCACTGCGCCTTACCGACGGATCGGGACGCAAGCGTCTGCCGTCGGTTCCGGTCGAGTTGCGCGGAATGGTCGGCGCACGCGTGTGGGTCGCCTTCAAGAACGGCAGCGCCACCGCCGACTCATACGGCGTCATCAGTCGGCGGTAGGCGTTTCGTTGCGGTACTCGGCGCGCCGTCAGGCTTCGCGGATCGCGGCCATCGGCGTTTCCTTGTACACATCGCGGCTCGTGAGCAGACCGATCGCCATGGTGAGCAGCAGCATGCCGGCGGCGATCACGAACGTGGGGCCGATCGCGGGCTCGAAGGAATCCTTGAACACGAATCGCGTGAGCCCCCACGCGCCCGCGAACGCCAGCACCATGCCGGTGAGCGCACCGAGCGCCCCCAGCGCGCCGTATTCCGCGAGCAGCACGCGCGCCACCTGCGCGCGTGAGGCACCGAGCGTGCGCAGCAGCACCCCTTCGCGGAGACGCGCACGTCGCGTGGCCGCTACGGCGCTGAAGAGCACGGGAATGCCCATCGCCAGCGAGAACACGCCAAGGAAACGAATGGCCAGCGTGACCTTCTCCACGATCGCGCCGATGGTTTGACGCACGAGCGTGAGGTCAACGCTCGAGATGTTGGGGAAGCGGCGTACGATATCGCGCTGCACCGCCGCGATCGCCGGCCCCGCCGGCACGCTCGCCACCACCACGAACTGCTGCGGCGCACGACGGAGCGCTTCGGGGGCGAACACCACGAAGAAGTTCGCCTCGAACCGTGCCCAGTTCACCGTCCGGAAGCTGGTGACGAGTGTGGTGACCGGCACACCCTGCACATTCCAGATGACGGTGTCGCCCAGCGCGATGCCGAGATCGGTCGCGAGCTCGCGCTCGAACGAAACCTCGAACGGCGCATCGGGATTCGCGGCGCGGCGATTGGCGCGCGTGGCCGAATCGGCGAACCACGTGCCGGCGACCAACGCTTCCGAGCCCACGATCGAATCGCGATACGTGCTGCGATATTCCCGGCGCAGCGCCCACCCCGCCCGCCGCGTGCTGGAATCGGCCATCAGCGCGGTCACACTCCGGCCGTTCACCGCATCGATGCGCATGGTGACGATGGGCGTTTGCTGCACGATCGGATGCTGCCGCGCGCGCAACAGGGAATCGAGCGGCACGGCCTGGTCATCCTGCACGTCGAAGAAGAGCAGGTTGCCGGCCGAGCCGGCCGACGTGGCTTGCACTTGGCTGAGCAGATTCGCCTGCACCAGATACACGGTGCTGAGCAGGAAGGCGCCGAAGCCCAGCGCGAGCGTCACCGCGCGCGTCTGGTTCGCGGGGCGATGCAGATTCGCGATGCCCTGACGCAATTCGAACGGCCACGACGGACGCGTGCTGCGTCGCGCCGCGGCAATGAGGAGGGTGGCGGCAATCCAGAGCACCAGCACCGCACCGGCGATGGCCGCGCTGAGGTAGAGCCCCTGTTTCACGTTGCCGATGCGCGACACCACGATCCCGATGATACTGCCCACCAACAGCGCATCCACGGTGAGGCGCGCGGGATCGTTCCATTCGCGCGGCAAGGCGGTGGTGTCCATCTCGCGGCGGATCGCCTGCAACGGCGACACGCGACGCAGCGCGAGCAACGGCCGCATGGCGAACACCAGCGAGACCCACACGCCGGTGGCGAGCCCCAGCATCAGCGGGCGCGGTTCGAGCGCGAGTGTGACGTCGATCGGCAGGAAATCCGACACCACCCCCGGCAGCAGGAACTGCACGGCGACGCCAAGCAGTGTGCCGGCCACGGCGCCCACGAGTCCCATCGCCGCCGACTGCACGACGTACAACGCCAGCACCTGTCGGCTGGTGGCACCCAGGCACCGCAGCACGGCCACGGTGTCGATCTTGGCCGACACAAAGGCGTTCACGCCGCTGGCGACACCGATCCCGCCCAGTAACAGCGCGATGAGCCCGATGATGCTCAGGAAGTCGGCGAGACGCGCCACCGACTCCGTAAAATCCCGCTCGGTGTCGGCCACCGTGCGGACGCGCACGCGGGTGCGCACGGTGCCGGACATCAGCCCCGACGCCGAATCCGGTGCCGCGGCCGCAGCGGCGGAGGCCGCGGTCGCCGCCGAGTCGGCGGGCGGTGGTTCGTCGTCGCCGCCCGGTCCGCGGCGTTCTTCGCCGCGCGCTTCCTGCGCTTCCTGCAGCGCGGCTGCCTTCGGATCGATGCGGCGCCGGAGGTCGCGCGCCATCGTGTTCGCGCGGGCCGGTGCGGCCAGCGACGCGGGCAGCTTGAGCACGACGTCGTATTCGGCGCGGCTGCCGTACCGGAGCAACGCCGTGGCCTCGAGCCAGGTGTCTGACACGTACACGCGCGGGCCGATCACCGCCGTGATCCCCGCATCGCCCGGCACGTTGCCGAGGGTGCCCGCAATCGCGAACATCTTCTGGCCAAGGCGCAGCGAATCACCGACGCTCGCGTCGAGCGCCACGAGCAACGACGGATCCACGAACACGATCGGTTCCGTGTGCACACGCGCCCAGCCCTGCGCGGGCACCGTTTCGATCTCGCCGTAAAACGGATAGCCGGGCGACACCGCGCGCACCTGCACGAGTCGCGTGCCCCCCGACGGTTCGGCCAGCGCCATGCTGGCAAACGTGGTCACGCGCGACGTGGCGATGCGGTCGGCGCGCAGCGAATCGAGCAGCGTGTCGACGACGGCCGGGAACGCGGCGCGCGCCTGCAGCGCCATGTCACCACCCAGGAGGGTGCGCGACTGTTCGCGGATGGAGCGGGTAACGTTGCCGGCGAAGGAGTCGATGGCCACGAGGGCCGCGACACCGAACGCGATGGACGACATGTACAGCGCCAGCCGACGCCGCGCGGTGCGACTCTCCCGCCAGGCGAGGCGGAGCAGGGCCTGCGTGGTCATGGCGCCGTCGGAGCGGCGGCCGGTTCGTGCAGGCGGTCTTCCACCACCACGCCGTCGCGCAGCCGGATGGTGCGCTGCGTGCGGGCGGCGAGTGCGATGTCGTGCGTGACGAGAATGATGGTGCAGCCGCGCTCTCGGTTGAGCGCCTGCAGCAGTTCGACGATACGCTCGCCGGTGGAGCCGTCGAGATTACCGGTCGGTTCGTCGGCGAAGAGGATGCGCGGCTCGTTCACGAAGGCGCGGGCCAGCGCCACGCGCTGTTGCTCGCCCCCCGAGAGCTGCTGCGGGAAGTGGTGGGTGCGATCGCCCAGTCCGACGCGCGTGAGCAGGTCGCGCGCCCGCGCCGTGGCCTCCTTGGCGGACACCGCGCCGGAGAGCTCGAGTGGCACCTGTACGTTCTCGAGGGCCGTGAGCGTGGGGATCAGCTGAAAGCTCTGGAACACGAAGCCGACCTTCTCGCCGCGCAGTTTGGCGCGCCGATCTTCGCCGAGACTTCCGAATTCCTCGCCGTCGAGCGACACTGTGCCCTGTGAGGGGGTATCAAGCCCGGCGAGCAGGCCGAGTAGCGTGGTCTTGCCACTGCCGGATGGCCCGACGATCGACACGAACGCGCCCTGCGGCACGTCGAACGACACGTCGCGCAGCACGGTGAGGCGCTGCGTACCGCTTTGGTATTCCTTGGTCAACCCACGGGCAACGAGCATGCGATTGGAACAGAAGAGGAAAGTCGGTCGCTGGGCGGCGAGTACGGTACTCGTGGCCCTGACGGCATTGGGAGGCGCCTGTGGTACCAACGGGAAATCCGGGGGTTCGGATTCCGCCGGCGGTGCAACGGCATCGGGTGAAAGAACCGGGAAGAGCGCCACGGCGGCAACTGCTGCGGTGGAATCTGCGGCCGATTCGATCCGTACCCCACCGGCGCCCGGCCGCTCGCGGGGGGCGCGGGTGGTGTTGCTGGGCACGAGCCTGACGGCCGGGCTGGGGCTCGACCCCGACCAGGCGTATCCGGCGTTGCTGCAGCGGAAGGCGGATTCCGCGGGGTACGCGGTGCGCATCGTGAACGCGGGGCTGAGCGGGGAGACCTCGGCGGGCGCCTTGCGGCGGGCCGGGTGGGTCCTCGATGAGCCGGCATCGTTGGTCGTGCTGGAGGTGGGCGCCAACGACGGATTACGCGGGGTGGACCCCGACTCCACGTATGCGAACATCGTGGCGCTGGTGCAGGTGGTGCGCCGGCAGCGGCCGGAGGCGGGGGTGGCGCTCGTGCAGATGGAGGCGCCCACGAATCTCGGCCGGAGCTATACCACGCGCTTTCACCAGGCCTACATCCGGGCGGCCAAGGAGACCGGCGTCACGCTGCTGCCGTTCCTGCTGGACGGGGTGGCAGGGGACGCACGGCTGAATCAGGCTGACGGCATTCACCCCAACCCGGAAGGATCCAAGCGCGTGGCCGATACGGTGTGGCGTGGACTCTCCCCGTTGCTGGCGAAGGTGGTGGGGGGCTGACGGGGCGCTCGTGGCGTAGATATTCCCCGTTCGGACGCCCGCGGTCGTGCGTCGGCTGCCCGGCGCGGGGTCCCTTCCGGTGATGAGATCGTCTGGTTATTTTCCGAGGCTGCGCAGGAAGGGCTTCCCGGACCCGCGCGGCATTCCAGCTGGTATCCTGCGGGGGGTCGCCCCCGATGTCCCCTGTTCGAAGGTGTCGTTCGCATGGCCTTTTCTGCGACCCAGATCCGACGTGGCATGGTCCTCGTGTTCGAGGGCGATCCGTGCCGAGTCGTCGAGTTCCGTCACCACACGCCGGGCAACCTGCGCGCGATGGTGCAGGCGAAGCTGAAGAACCTGCGTACGGGTTCGAACTTCGAGCATCGCTTCCGCGCGGCGGATACGATCGTGAAGGCGGACATGGAAACGCAGGAACTGGAGTTCATGTATCAGGGTGGAGACACCTTCCACTTCATGAACATCTCGAACTACGACCAGATCGAGATGGACGAAGAAGCGCTGGGTGATGCGGCGCCGTGGATGCAGCCCGGCATGAAGATCCTGGCCGAGTACTACAATGGCCGCCCCATCGGCATCGAGCTGCCGAACTCGCTGGTGTTCGAGATCGTGGAGACGGCGCCGGTCGTGCGTGGTGCCACCAAAACGGCGTCGTCCAAGCCGGCGAAGCTGTCCAACGGCGTCACGGTGAACGTGCCGGAGTTCGTGGAAGAGGGCACGCGCATCCGCGTGAACCCGACCACGGGCGAGTATCTCGAGCGCGCGAAGGACTGAACGTTCGACGGATGAAAAAAGTCGGGGCGAAGTATGGCTGCCCCGCTTGCAATCGGTCTTTCGTCTGGTTACAGTTTGCGTCTCCCGTTGGTTGTCATCCTTGGTGATGGCCGAGTGGATGTTGGCTTCGAACGTGCTGGGTGAAAGCGCACGCGTTCGTCGATGGTGGCCGTAGCTCAATCGGTTAGAGCACCGGATTGTGGTTCCGGGGGTTGCGGGTTCAATTCCCGTCGGTCACCCTGGTCACACTGCAAGCGCTGGTGGGCCACGGCGCTTCAGGAGGTCCGTAGCTCAATTGGTAGAGCACCGGTCTCCAAAACCGGCGGTTGGGGGTTCGATTCCCTCCGGGCCTGTTCTCCAGAAGTCGGGAGTAAGGGGTAAGGAGTACGAGGTAGACCGGGCGCCGCCAGGCGAACGGAGCGGGGAGTGATCGCGAACAGCGATCACGACGGGAAATCGAAGTTCCGCCGTGGCCTCGCGCCTCGGCGCGAGACCACGGCGGTATCGTCTAGGGGACTAGGACACAGCCCTCTCAAGGCTGGAACACGGGTTCGAATCCCGTTACCGCTACTGAAGGTGCTGTTGCTCGACACGCAGGACGTAGACTCTGGCTCCATCGTCTATCGGTTAGGACACGACCCTTTCAAGGTTGAGAGACGGGTTCGATTCCCGTTGGAGCTATCAGCTCCCCGTGGAGCTGGCTGATGCAGGTGTTCACGCAGGTGCAGGTGTTGTTG
>CANHNQ010000085.1 GCA_947462095.1 Gemmatimonadota bacterium | reverse complement strand
CCGATATCACAGATAAGCAAAAGCGATCAATCCAGGAGGGCGGAAGCACGCGAAGGACGGCTTATCTGTGTGATCAGTGCCATCGTGTTTGAATCCGTGTTCTGGCTTTTGTTGTTCGGTGACAAGTCAAATCACACGTTGACAGCCGCCGCCATACCGGCCGACCGCCCCGTGGCCCAGGCCCAAAGAAAGTTGTAACCACCGATCGGACCGAACGCGTCGAGCACTTCGCCGCACAAGAATAGCCCCTTGTGTCGACGACTTTCCATCGTGCGCGGATCGATTTCGCTCAACGCCACGCCACCGCCCATCACCTCGGCTTTCTTGTAGCCCTCGTCGCCCTGCCAGGGCAGATCGCCGCGCACGAGGATGTCGATGAGGCGCAGCCGTTCATCGCGACGCAGCTCGGTGAGCGGACGCGTGGGCTCCACGTTGGCCTTGGCCAGCAAGGCGGCAGCCAAGCGGTCGGGCATCTCGGCCCGCAGCGCACCGGTCACGGTGCGCGCGCCGTGCGGCTTGAGGGCGTCTTCCCATTCCTTCTCGCCCAGCGCGGTCCACTGCACGTGCACCTTGGCACTTGGCGCGTGACCGGCGCGGGCGCGCACCGCCACGTGCGACACATTCAGCACCGACGGGCCGCTGTAGCCATGGTGCGTAAACAGGAATCCGCCGCGCCACGTGGCCTGCTGCAACGCACTCTTGGCGGTGAGCGACACGGTGAGCGAGATCCCCGACAGGTCGTTGAAGGCGGCGTCGGTGGTGGTGAGTGGCGTGAGCGCGGCGTAGGTGGGGTGCATCGTGTGCCCTAGCGCCTTGAGCATGTTGAGCCCGGCGCCGTCGCTGCCGGTGTTTGGCACCGACAGACCACCGGTGGCCACGATCACGGCATCGGCCTTGAGCACGGTGCCGTCGTCGACGGTGACCTCCCAGCCCCCATTCACCGGAGCGATGTCCACCACGCGCGACTCCATGCGCAGGCGGACCCCCTGCGTGCGCGCGTAATCCAGCAGCCCGTCGCGCACATCGCGCGCCTTGTGCGACGCGGGGAACAGCTTGAGCGACTCGGTCTCTTCCTCGAGCGGAATGCCCAGCGTGTGCTCGAAAAACGCGCGCTGCTCGGCCAGCGGCCACGCACGGACGATCTTCTTGAGCAGGTTCGGGGAGGAGTCGGTCACGAAACGCGACTCGTCGACCCGCAGCGGGAGCACGTTGCAACGCCCGCCGCCGCTGATCAGGATCTTGCGACCGCCGTCACGTGTGCCCTCAATGAGCAGCGTGTCCGCCCCTTCCGACGCCGCAAAGATCGCCGCCATCGAACCGGCGGCCCCTGCCCCGATCACAATCACCCGCCGCATACGCACTCCACGCCTGTTGAGGAACCGCTGTTCAGCACGTAAGCTAGCGTATTCTCACGCCACGTCCTCTGCCCCGCGCCTCATGTCCCGTGCCCTGATCCCGTTCCTCCTTGCCGCGACCGCGCTGCAAGCCCAAACCACCGGGCGGTCCGCCGACTGGCCCGTGTACGGCGGCAGCGAGGAGCACACGCACTACACCACGCTGGGGCAGATCTCGCCGGCCAACGTGAAGCGGTTGAAGGTGGCGTGGACCTACGACACGAAGGACTCGTTCGCCGGCTCGGAGATGCAGGCCAATCCGATCGTGATCGACGGTGTGATGTACGCCACCACGCCCAAGCTGCATGTAATCGCGCTCAACGCCGCCACCGGCGTGCCGATTTGGCGCTTTGACCCCAACAACGGGGCGCCGCCCGCCTCGCGCTTCCGCCACCGCGGCGTGGTGGTGACCGGCGATCGGGTGATCTTCAATTATCGCAACCGACTTTACGCGCTGAACCGGAAGACGGGTCGTCCCATCACGACCTTCGGCGACAGCGGCTGGGTCGACCTGCGTCAGGGACTCGGCCGGCCGGTGGAAGGGCTCTCCGTGAGCGCCAGCACGCCAGGCGTGGTGTTCGAGGATCTGCTCATCATCGGCAGCTCGGTGCCCGAAGCGCTGCCCAGCGCCCCCGGCGACATCCGCGCCTTCGACATCAACACCGGCAAGCTGCGCTGGAGTTTTCACACCATTCCGCATCCCGGTGAACCCGGCTACGAAACGTGGCCGCCCGATGCCTGGAAGATCGCCGGCGGCGCCAATGCCTGGGCCGGTGTCACGCTCGACACCAAACGGGGCATGGTGTTCGCCGCCACCGGCTCGGCGTCGTACGACTTCTACGGCGCGAACCGGTTGGGCGACAATCTGTATGCCAACAGCGTGCTGGCGCTCGATGCGCGCACCGGCAAGTACGTGTGGCACTATCAGGTGCTCAAGCACGACCTCTGGGATCGCGATCTTCCCGCCGCACCGGCGCTCGTCACCATTACGCGTGGTGGCCGGAAGATTGACGCGGTCGCGCAGATCACCAAAACGGGGCACACGTGGCTCTTCGAGCGCGAGAACGGCACGCCACTCTTCCCCGTGGAAGAACGCGCCATGCCCAGCATCGCCCTCGGTGACGACAAGCCGGCCGCATCGCAGTTTTTCCCCACGATGCCGGCACCGTTCGCGCGTCAGCAACTCACGCAGCGCGACCTCACCAACCGCACACCAGCGGCGCGCGCCTCGGCGCTCAAGATCTTCAACGAGTACAAGACAGGGCATCCGTACGACGCGCCGAACACCCGCGGCACGATCGTGTATCCCGGTGTGGACGGCGGCGGCGAGTGGGGCGGTCCGGCGTACGATCCGACCACCGGCCTGCTGTATGTGAATTCGAACGAGATGGCGTGGCTCCTCAAGCTCGTGCCGCGTAGCGACAAGTCGTTGTACGCCGCCAACTGCGCCGGCTGTCACGGCGAGAAGTTGCAGGGCTCGGCCGCCGGCCCCACGCTCATGGATATCGCCAAGCGCCGCTCGAAAGAGCAGCTGGCTACGATCATCCGCGAAGGCACCGGTCGCATGCCAGCCTTCGGCACCGCCCTCGAAGGCGCTGCCGTGAACGACATCGTGAACTACCTGCTTACCGGCAAGGACAACTCCGCCGCGCTCGTGGGCACGACGCCGTACATGCTGCCGTATCGCACCGCGTTCTTCGACATCTTCCTGGATCACGAAGGCTATCCCGGCATCAAGCCGCCCTGGGGCACACTCAACGCGATCGACCTGAACGCGGGCACCATCAAGTGGTCGATTCCCTTCGGCGAGTATCCCAAGCTGGCCGCCAAAGGCATCAAGAACACCGGCACCGACAACTACGGCGGTGCCATCGTGACCGAGAACGGCCTGCTCATCATTGCCGCCACCACCTACGACAACAAGATCCGCGCGTACGACAAGAGCAACGGCCGCCTGTTGTGGGAAGCGAAGCTGCCGGCCGCTGGCAACGCGACGCCCAGCACGTACATGGTGGACGGCAAACAGTATCTCGTGATCGCCTGCGGTGGCGGCAAGAACGGCGCGCCGAGCGGCGGCACGTACGTCGCCTTCGCGTTGCCCTGACCCGAGAGGGTGACCGTGTCACCGTGAGCCCGCACGCGGGGGCGTCGTGCATCAACGCGGTCACAGGTCGCCTCGCCCCCTCCAGCTCCGAGCCATCCGAGCGCATCGTTCGTGCATGACATCCTTCCTTTCGCTTCGACGCGGCCTGCTGCTCGGTGCCGTTCTCGTTGGTGGCGCCGCATGCGCCCCCGCTGCGCCCAAGGCGCCGACCGGCAACGTCGGTGAGCCGCGCCGCCTTCCCACCGGCGCGGTCCTCGACCCCGCGGGTCCGCAGGCCGATGTCGGCAGCTTCCCCCTCACCGTGGTCGTCTCACCGGACTCCGGCCACTTGCTGCTGCTCCTGAACGGGTGGCGCCAGCAGGGCGTGCAGGTGGTCGATCGACGGACCGGCGCGGTCGTGCAAACGGTGGAGCAGCCCGCCGCGTTCATCGGCCTCGCCTTCTCCCCCGATGGGCGCACCGTGTTCGCGTCCGGCGGGAACACCGACGCCGTGTATCGCTATGGGTGGGCGGACGGAACGCTCACCCGTCGGGATTCGCTCACGATCCGACCCAAACGCACCGCGCGGGCCTCGGGCACGAGCTACCCGGCGGGCGTCGCCGTCAGTCGCGACGGACAGCGGCTGTATGTCGCGGAGAATCTCGCGGACTCCATCGCCGTCGTCGACCTGACATCGGGGCGCGTCGTGCAGCGGATTCCGGCCGGACGCTATCCCTACGCGATCGTCGTCGCGCCGAACGGTGACGTCTTCGTGTCGAGCTGGGGGACGCGCGACGTGCATGTGCTCCACGAGACACCCGACGGGCTGCAAACGGATAGCCGCATTGCCGTGGAACGGCACCCCTCCACCTTGCTGCTCTCGGCCAACGGCGACCGACTGTTCGCGGTGTCGGCGTCAACCGATGCCATCAGCGTGATCGATACACGCCGCCGGGTCGTGGTCAGCACGCTCCACGATCCGACGCCCGCCCGCCTCGGTCAGGGAAGCACACCGATGGGGCTGCAGCTCTCGCAGGACGGGACGACGCTGTACGTGTCCGAAGGGGACAACAATGCCGTGGCCGTGTTCGCGCTCAGCGCGCGCTCGGCCGGCACCGGCAGCGGGGTGACGGATTCGCTCCTTGGCCGCGCGCCGGTGGGATGGTATCCCGCGGCGCTGGCACTGGTGCACGACACGTTGCACGTCGTGGATGCCAAGGGACGGGGCACCGCGCCCAATCCGCGATTGCCGCAGCCCGATGCCACCGACGCGGCCGCCCGTGCGGTGAGCTACACCGCGGGCCAGATCAACGGTACGATCACGCGTCTGGCGCAGTCGCAGCTCGCGGGCGACGCCCTCGCCGTGCTGTCGGCGCGGGTCGCGCGCGCCAATCACTGGACGGATCCCGCTTCGGCGTCGGGTATGCCGCCGGTCACGCACGTGATCTACGTCATCAAGGAGAACCGCACCTACGATCAAGTGCTCGGTGACATGCCACAGGGCGATGGCGATCCATCCCTCCTGTTCTTCCCGCGGCCAAACTCCCCCAATCATCACGCGCTCGCCGACCGCTTCGGGCTGTTCGACCGGTTCTTCGTGAACGCCGAAGTCAGCGCCGACGGCCACAATTGGAGTATGGCGGCGTACACCACGGACTACACGCAGAAGACGGTGCCGTCGAACTACTCGTCGCGCGGGCGCAGCTTCGACTACGAGGGGACCAACCGTGGCCGCGTGCCGATGGACGACGGCGACGATGATGCCGCCGAGCCCGCCAACGGGTACCTGTGGGATCTCGCCCAACGAAAAGGGATCAGCTTCCGCAACTTCGGCGAGTTCGTCATGAAGGAAGGTGCCACGGGGACGGCGCCCGCCGGCTATCGCGGGCTCAAGCCGTTTCTGTTGGCCAATACGAGTCGCGAGTTTCCCGGATTCGACATGGACATCAGCGATCAGCGGCGGGCCGACGTGTGGATCTCGGAACTGCAGGGATTCACCGCACGGGGGGAGATGCCGCGGCTGCAGATCGTCCGGCTCCCCAACGATCACACGTCGGGTGCCGCCGCCGGCAAGCCGACGCCGCAAGCTTACATGGCCGACAACGATCTCGCGTTGGGTCGTATGATTGAAGCGCTGTCGAAGTCGCCCTTCTGGGAGAAAACGGCGGTGTTCGTGCTGGAGGATGACGCGCAGGCCGGCCCGGACCACGTCGACTCCCATCGCTCGGTGCTGCTCGTGATTTCGCCGTGGTCGCGCGCCGGGCTCCACCGTCGGTTCGTGAACACCACCGACGTCATCGCGACGATGGAGAAGATTCTCGGACTCGATGCGCTGTCGCCGTTCGACCACTTCGGGCGGCCGTTGCGCGAGATCTGGCGCGACACCCCGGACCTGCGCCCCTACACGGCCCTCGTGCCGGCGGTGCGGTTGACCGACCGGAACCCCTCGGCAGGAAGCGGAGCCAAGGAGTCCGAGCAGCTCGACCTGCGGTATGAAGACGTCGCCGAGGATGATCTGTTCAACCGGATTCTGTGGCGGACCATCAAGGGACCAGCCGTCGCGTATCCCGGGCCCACGAGGATGTCCGCCGCGGAAGTGCTCCGAAGCTGGTAGCTTTCCGGGTACGGCCTCGCCGTGCGTCGCTTCGTGCATTTCTGCCCTGAACCAATGTCCGCGCTTTTCTCGCCACTCGTGCTCCGCTCGCTCACCCTGCGCAATCGCGTGGGCGTGTCGCCGATGTGTCAGTACTCCAGCGAGCACGGCTTCGCGACCGACTGGCATTTGGTGCATCTCGGGGCGTTCGCAACCGGCGGCGCAGGACTGGTGATCAGCGAGGCCGCCGCCGTGACGCCGGAAGGGCGCATCAGTCCGCACGATCTGGGGATCTGGGACGACGCGCACATTCCCATGCTGCAGCGCATCACCGCGTTTTGCCGTGCGCAGGGCGCGGTGATGGGGATTCAGCTGGCGCACGCCGGCCGCAAGGCCAGCGCGCGTCGCCCCTGGGAACCACCCGCCGGCGCGGTGCCCGTAGCAGACGGCGGTTGGGACAACGTGGTGGCGCCGAGCGCGTTGCCCTTTTCGCCGCGCTTTGTGGTGCCACAGGCGCTCACCCTCGACGGGATCGCGCAGGTGATCGCCGCATTCCGTGCGGCGACGCGTCGCGCACACGAGGCGGGCTTTCAGGTGGTTGAGTTGCATGCCGCGCACGGCTACCTGCTGCACGAATTCCTCTCGCCGATCGCCAACCAGCGTACTGACCACTACGGTGGTTCGTTCGAGAACCGCACGCGTCTGCTGCTCGAGGTCACCGACGCCGTGCGCGCCGTGTGGCCGGCCGACCTACCGGTGATCGTGCGCATCTCGGCCACCGATTGGGCCGAGGGCGGCTGGACCATCGAGGAGTCCGTGGAACTCGCCACGCGGTTGCAGGCGCGAGGCGTGGATCTGATCGACTGCTCGTCAGGCGGGCTCGCGGCGCATCAGCAGATCACACCCGCTCCGGGCTATCAGGTGCCGTTCGCGCGCCGGATTCGTGAGGAGGCGGGCATTCCCACGGCGGCCGTCGGCCTCATCACCGACGCCGTGCAGGCCGAGCAGGTTGTCGCCGACGGCAGCGCCGACATGGTATTCATGGCGCGTGAACTGCTGCGCAATCCGCGGTGGCCGCTGCTGGCGGCCCACACGCTCGGCGCCACCATCACGTGGCCGCCGCAGTACGACCGCGCGCGCGTCAGGTAGCGCACGGTGGCCACGAATCGTCGCAACCACTACCGGCTGCTGCACGTACAGCCGGACGCGCCGCCTGAAGTCATCAAGGCGGCGTATCGGGCGTTGATCGCCACCCGGCATCCGGATGTCGGTGGCGACGCGTACCAGGCGGCCTTGCTGAATGACGCCTACGCGGTGCTGTCCGATCCCGAACAACGCGCGGTGTACGATGCGCGTCGGGGGGCGCGCGCCGCCTCGCGTGAACGTGACGCATCCCCATCATCGACGCCTCGGCCGTCTCCGCCCGCCTCGCCGCCCGCCCAAGCCTGCCCGATGTGTCACCTCGGCCTGCCCGCGACGATTGGGCGCCATACGCGATGTGCACGCTGTCGTGCGCCACTCGCGCGGGTCCGCGCCGGGGGCCCGAGTGGGAAGCCGATGGATCGCCGCGGCATTCCGCGCGTCAGCAAGTCGGACTGGGCGATCATGTACATGGATTGGCAGGCCGACGCGATCGATGTGCGCATGCGCGATCTCTCGCTCGACGGCATCGGTGTGTACAGCGGCCTCGAGCTGCCGCCGCGCGGGATCGTGCGCATCGTCGGTCAGTCCTTCGACGTGGTGGCCGTGGTCGTCGGCTGCCGACGCCTCGATGCCATCTTCACGATCCATGCGCAACTCGTGACCGCGCTCTTCGCCGGGTCCACCGGCAGCTTCGTCTCGGCCACCGCGTAACCAGCGCGTCTCGCGGCAGAACAACACCGAGAGATTTACATGGCATTCAGGGAGCCGGCACGTAGATTGTCTCCACGCTCGCATCACGCCCCCCTGATCGACGCCCATGCATCAGTACCCGTCCATGTTCAGCCACGCGAAGGAAGACAGCGTGGCCGGCTTCGTTGTATTTCTCGTGGCCCTGCCGCTCTGTCTCGGCATCGCGATCGCCTGTGGGGTGCCCCCGGTTTCCGGGCTCATCGCCGGCGTTGTCGGCGGGGTGGTGGTTCCGTGGATCAGTCGCTC
This sequence comes from Gemmatimonadota bacterium, assembly GCA_947462095.1. Classification (GTDB taxonomy): domain Bacteria; phylum Gemmatimonadota; class Gemmatimonadetes; order Gemmatimonadales; family Gemmatimonadaceae; genus Gemmatimonas. Next base: position 7,090 of record CANHNQ010000085.1, on the reverse strand, counting down.
GGCCCTCTCGGTGACCGGGCCCGCCGCCGGCCTCACCTCCATCGTGCTCGTGGAAGTGCAAAAGCTCGGGGGGGTGAACCCGTTCCTCACGGCGGTCATCATCGCCGGCCTGCTGCAGTTTCTGCTCGGCGTCATTCGGGCCGGTCGCTTCGCGGCGCTAGTGCCGTCGTCGGTGATCAAGGGCATGCTGGCCGCGATCGGTATCACGATCATCCTGAAGCAGCTGCCCGTGGCCGTGGGATCGGATCAAGGTCTCTCGACCATGCTCGCGCAGCACAACGCGGGGGCGGTCACGATTGCGCTGGTGTCGCTCGTGATTCTGTACGGCTGGAAGCACACCCCGCTGGCCAAGATCAAGCTCATTTCGCCGGCGCTCGTGGTGGTGCTGGTGGCGAGTGGCATGGCGGCGGCGCTGTCATCGTCGCCCACCTTCGCGCTGGATGCCCGGCATTTCGTGGACGTGCCGCTCGGCGGCGTGGGTGCGCTGTATGCGGCGCTGCCGCGTCCGGAGTGGGCGGCGTTCATGAATCCGGCCGCCTGGGCAGCTGGTGCCACGATCGCCGTCGTGGCCAGCATCGAGACGCTGTTGTCGCTGCAGGCCATCGACCGGCTCGATCCACTCAAGCGTCACAGCCCGCCCGATCGTGAGCTGCTCGCGCAGGGGGCCGCCAACACCGTGTCGGGCCTGCTCGGCGGCTTGCCGGTCACGGCGGTCATCGTGCGAAGCGGCGCCAACGTGGCTGCCGGGGGACGCGAGCGCTTTTCTGCGCTCGTGCACGGCCTGTTGTTGCTCGGCGCCGTGCTCTTCGCCGGCCCGCTGCTGAATCGAATTCCGCTCGCCTGTCTGGCCGCCGTGCTGATTCAGGTCGGTCTGAACCTCTGCAAGCCGGCGCTCTTCACCACGCAGATCAAGCTGGGCATCACCCAGCTGCTGCCCTTCGCGATCACGATCACCGCGGTGTTGGCGCTCGACCTGCTGAAGGGTGTCATCGTCGGCATCGTCATGGGCATCGCATTCGTGCTGTATGAAAACTCGAAGCGTGCCGTCGTGGCGGTGAAGGATGACGCCGGTGTCTGGCAGATGCGTTTCCGTCGCGACGGCACCTTCGTGTCGAAGCCGGGCATCGTGTCCACACTCGATGAAGTGGACGATGGCGAAACGGTGATCATCGACGGTCACGACGAATACATCGACCACGACGTGAAGGAAGTGCTGGCCACCTTCGTGGAAGACGCGCACCATCGCAACATCTCGGTGACCATCCGCGGCATTGACTTGACGCACGCGAAGGGCGGCGGCGGGCACTGACCATGTCGGCCTCGGCGCATCACGGCACGGCCGACGCACACGAGGCCGATCCGGTGTCGCGCGCGCTCGCCGCGGCCCACGGTATCCTCCCCGATCAGGGCCCGATCGGGGTGTTCATTCACCACAATACGCTTCACGCCTTTCAGCACCTGCCGTTCCATGAAGGCGTGCAGGCCGGTGCGACCGCCCTCGGGGCGCGTCCCTACTTGAGCTTGCGTGAATTTCGCGCGGCGCTCGCGGTCGGTCGTGTGGCGGAGTCGGATGTGCGCCACGAGATCGATCGGGCGCTGGGCGATCGGGCGCACGAGCTGGTGCTGCCCGGCCTGTCGCGCGGCGCGTTGTGGGCCGAGCTCACGCTGACCGATGCCGACAGCGACGATGCCGCGGCACTTGCGTATCTGCTTCGCGCGGGGTCGGCCCGGGCGTGTCGCGAGCCGACACGCTGGGCGGCGTGCGTGGAGCGCGTCTCGCGAGGGCCGCGCCTGATGCCGCACGACACGCGACGCCTGCCACGCCATCGTGACATGCTGGTGGCACTCGGTCAGGCCGATACTGATGTCGCCGTGCATGGCGAACTGATTCGGCTCTCGTCGGGCTTCCTCGATCAGGGGCAGGCACAGGTGAGCGCGCCCTATCGCGAGAAGGGCTTCCTGCGCGCGGTATCCGAAAGCTATGCCGATGGTGCGTCGCCTCCCCGCGCGTGCCGCGGCGTGGACGACGACATGCGCGCCGTGTTCGCAGCCAACGAAGCGCCGACCGCGGTGATTCATCGCATGCTGTCGGCCCTCGGTGTCGTGGGTGACGCGGTCGAACCGTTCCTGCTCGCCACCGCGCTCGCGCTGCCCGGCTGGACCGGCATGTTCGCGCGCCTGCAGCGCCACCCAGAGGAGCATCCGGACGGCGCGGCCGTGTCGCTGGAGGAGTTTCTCGCCGTGCGGCTGTTGCTCGAACATCGTGCCGTGCGGCGCGCCTGCGCATCGGCTGGATTGCCGCACGACTGGTCGGCGCTCCGACAGCTGGCACCACCACTCCCTCTGCGCGATCCGGTGCTCGACGCCTGGCTGCTGTTCTCGCTCGCGACGTCGGCACAGCTCGATGTCGCGGCGATCCTCGCCCTCACCGACGTTGCGCTCGCGACGCTCTGGGCCGAGTGCGTGGCGTGCACCGACATCGCGCGCCGCCAGATCTTTCAAGAGGCCTACGAGCGCTCCTATCGCACGGTGATTCTCGATGCGGTGGCAGCCCGACGTGCCCTCCCCGACGATGCGCCGACCGGCGAGCGCCCGCGGGGCCAGTTCGTGTTCTGCATCGATGAACGTGAAGAGTCGATCCGTCGCGCGCTCGAAGAGCAGCACCCCGGCTACATCACGTTCGGCACCGCTGGCTTTTTCGGCGTCGCCATCGACTACATGGGGCTCGACGACCATGCCGTCGCCGCGCACTGTCCGGTCGTCGTCACGCCTGCGCACGAAGTACACGAGCAGCCCGTGTACACCGCGCTCGCACGACACGAAGTGCGGCAGCGGGTGCGCGATCGCTGGCTGGGCTGGGAGCGGCGCGCGGCGGTGGCCTCGCGCACGCTCAGCGGCGGCGCCGGCCTCTCCTTTCTGCTCGGGCCCCTCTCCGGCCTGAAAACCCTCGCGCGCGTCGCCGCGCCCCGCTCCTCGCTGCAGTGGGGCCAGCGGCTGGTCTCGCGATTGGCGCCGGTGCCCACAACGCGGCTCTCCGCGTTCCGCGTGGACGACAGCGCGCGCATCGTGGATGGCGGCAAGCCGGTCGGTTTCTCACTCGACGAGTCGATCGACCGCGTCACGGCTGTCCTCACGAACCTCGGCCTCGTGCGCGACTTCGCCCCGATCATCGTCTTTCTGGGGCACGGGTCCACCAGCCTGAACAATCCGCACGAGTCGGCGCACGACTGCGGCGCCTGCGGCGGACGTCGCGGCGGCGCGAATGCGCGCGTGTTCGCCGACATGGCGAACCGCCCCGATGTGCGCGAAGGGGTGCGGCGACGTGGCATTCATATCCCGACCGACACCTGGTTCGTGGGCGCGCTGCACGACACCGCCAGCGACAGCGTGCGCTATTACGATCTCGAAACGCTGCCGACATCGCTGGTGGCGGCGTTCGAAGAAGTGTTCGGTGCCCTCGAGATCGCGCGGCGCGAGGATGCGCTCGAACGCAGCCGTCGTTTCGACGATGCCCCACTCGATCTCACCCCCGATGCGGCACTCCTGCACGTCGAGGCGCGCTCGTCTCACCTCGCGCAGCCGCGACCGGAGTATGGGCACTGCACCAACGCCATCTGCATCGTGGGCCGTCGACAGCTCACCCGCGGATTGCACCTCGATCGGCGGGCGTTTCTGGTCAGCTACGATCCCGGTGTGGACGAGCATGACAAGGTGCTCGAGCGTATTCTCGCCGCCGTGGGCCCCGTCGGGGCGGGCATCAGTCTCGAGTACTACTTCTCGTCGGTGGACAACGAGACGTTCGGCTGCGGTACGAAGCTGCCGCACAACGTCACGGGACTCATCGGCGTGATGAATGGACATCAGAGTGACCTCCGCACGGGTCTGCCCAGGCAGATGGTCGAGATTCACGAGCCCATGCGTCTGTTGCTCATCGTCGATGCATCACCGGAGTCACTGCTAACGGTGGCGTCGCGTCAGGCCGAGGTGGCCGAGTTGGTGACGAAGCAGTGGATTCAGCTGGTCGCCGTACATCCGGACACCGGGGCGATGTCGCTCTTTCAGGACGGCGGATTCGTGCCGTATGAGCCGCAACCCATGCTGCTGCCGGTCGTGGAACGTTCTCCCGAGTGGCACATGCAGAGCCGTGCGCACCTGCCGCCGGCGCTCGTGCGCAGCGCGCTGCCGTTGTCGGCCGTCGGTCCCCGTCTTCACCACACCGCATCATCGACGTGATGACTGACCCCTTGTCCATCGTGCGGGGCGCGCTCGCGCTCACCGTTCTGGCGCCACTGCTGAGCGTGTTCCTCATCGGCCTGCGCGTCTTGCTCTGGCGAAACGCAGCCTCCGAGCGATTCGTCACGGCCGTCGTCCACACCGGACTCCTCGCCTCCATCGGCGCCGGCGCCGTGGTACTGGCGGGATACCTGGGGCTGATCGGCGCACCCGTCAGCGGTGACGTGGAGTTCGGCGACTGGCTCCGCCTTCGCGACTTCCGGATTCCGGCCGTGCTGCTGGTGGACCGCATCTCGATCACGATCGCGCTGTTCGCCTCCGTGCTCACGGCGCTGGTTGCCCGCTTCTCGCGCACCTATCTGCACAAAGAGCCCGGCTTCACCCGCTTCTTCACGTTGCTCGGCCTGTTCGCCACGGGCACGCAGCTGGTGGCGCTGGCCGGGGCACTCGAGCTGTTCTTCGCGGGCTGGGAGCTGATCGGCATTTCATCGGCGTTCTTCATCGGCTTTTTTCACGAACGCGACGAGCCCGTGCGCTCGTCCGTGCGAGCCTTCGCCACGTATCGATTCTCCGACGCCGGCTTGTTGATCGCGACGGTGATGACGTTCGAAGCGCTGGGTTCCGCACGATTCTCCGCGCTCGGCGGTGCGTCCACGTTACCGGCGATGCAGTCCACCGCGATCGCGCTGCTGTTTCTGCTGTCGGCCATGGGCAAGTCGGCGCAACTGCCGTTTTCAGGCTGGCTGCCGCGTGCGATGGAAGGGCCCACCCCGTCGAGCGCTCTGTTCTACGGCGCCGTGTCGATTCATGCCGGTCTGTTTCTCCTGCTGCGCGTCTGGCCGATGCTTGAAGTGTCAATGCTCGCCCGCACGATGGCGGTGATCGTCGGTCTCGCCACCGCGATTTATGCCGCGGCGGTGGTCCGGGTCCACACCGACGCGAAAGGCGCGCTGGCGCACGCGACCCTGGCACAAGTCGGATTGATCCTGGCCGAAATCGGCATGGGGTGGACGACGCTCGCGCTGGCGCATCTGGTGTGCCACGCGTTTCTGCGGCTTGGGCAGTATCTCAAGGCGCCGAACATGATTCACGACAGCCATCGCCTCGGACATGCGCATCGGGCGCCGAGTCTGCTCGAGCGGTGGTCGCCGAAGGTGGCCGCGCGCGTGTATGCCGCGTCGTTGCATCGACTGCGGCTCGATGATCTCATCGACGCGATGCTGGCGCCGATGCTGGGCATGGCCCGACTGCTGGACCGCGTCGATCACCGTTTTCGGCGCGCCCTCGCCATCGAGTCGGGCTCCGATTCATGACGTCATTCTCCGCACCGTGGGAGGCACTGCTGTTCTGCATCGTGCTGTTGGCGGCGCCGGTGCTCGCCCAGCCCGGACGACGACCGGTGTTACCGCTGTTGGCGCTGATCTTCACGCAGGCGATTGCATTGTTTTCAGGGCACGGTACGATCGCCTACGCGGCCGTGGCCGGCAGTGCGCTGGTGCATGCGGCGGGGGCGTGGCGACTCACCCGCACCGGGGCGCTGATGCTGTTCACCAGCGCCGGCATCACGGCGGCCGCCGCGGTCAGTATCCATCTCGGCCATCTCACCGTGGCCTTGGTGTTGTCGTGCATCGCGATCGCCATGCGCACGGGCGTCATGCCACTGCATGTCGGTGTGGCGCAGCTGTGCGATCGGGCCCCCGTGATTCAGACGCAGCAGCTCGCCTCGGCGATTGCGCTCGTCTTCATCCACCTGCGCTTCGTGGATCACCACGCCGCCGCGATGACGCTGGCGCCCTGGCTCATCCGCGGCGGGGCCGTCGCGGCCATTGGCGCGGCCCTGATCACATTGGTCCAGAAGGACCTTCGCGGCTTCTATCGCGGCACGACCACCATGCACGGCGGCATGGTGCTCGCCGCGCTCGGCACGGCCAGCTACGGCGGATTCGCGGCAGCGTTACTGGTGATGGTGACGATGGGCCTGGCCCTCGGCGGCATCGGCATCATGACCAGCGCACTCGAGTCGCGGGTCGGTCCCGTGTCGTTCAGCAGCCCCGGCGGGCGTGTCGTCGCGTTCCCGGTACTGGCTGCCGCCTTTGCCTTGTTCGGTGGTGCCGGTGTCGGCTTGCCAGGCATGGCCGGTTTCGTGGCCGATGACCTCCTGCTGCACACGCTCTGGATGGAGAGCCCGGCCAGCACCGTCGCCATCATTCTCGCCAGTGCGTTCCTGGCGGTCGCCACGCTCACCGGCTACGCAAAGACGTTTCTCGGCCACGGCACGCCGTCCGTCACGCCCGATCTCCTCACTCGCGAGCGAATGGTCGTGGCGACACTCCTCGTAGGCCTACTCGTACTCGGCTTCACGCCGGGTGTGCTGCTGACACCCGCCGACTCCTTTCTGAGTGTGACGCCGCCGGCCTAGGCTCTCCCTTCGCGCGGTGCGACAGCAACGTGAGGCGCTGTGCGTTAGCCGACGCGGCTACGCCCCTCGGTGCCGTCTCAGTCAGCGCACGGCGTCGGCACGGCGCCGCAAACTTGGCCCGCTGGGCGAGTGGACGATTGCCCTCCCCATCGGTAAGCTCTCCCCTATGACCTCCCAAGAAAGACCCGTCTGCCTGATCACCGGTGCCGCCACCGGTATCGGCGCTGCCTGCGCCCGCACCTTCGCCAGCCACGGCTGGGACGTCGGTATTTGCACGCTCGACGACGACACACGCCCCGCCGCCGAGGCCGTGGCCGCCGAATGCACCGCGCTCGGCGCGCGGGCGCATGTGGTGCTGCTCAACGTCACCAGCGACGACAGCTGCCGCGCCGCCGCCGCGACCATGCGCGAACACTTCGGGCGCACCGATGCGCTGGT
>CANHNQ010000084.1 GCA_947462095.1 Gemmatimonadota bacterium | reverse complement strand
TCCATCTTCGCCTTTTCGGCCGCTTCCTTGAGACGCTGGATCGCCATCGGATCCTTGCTCAAGTCGATCGCCTGATCGCGCTTGAACTCGGCCACCAGCCAATCCATGACGCGCTGGTCGAAGTCATCGCCGCCCAAGTGGGTGTCACCGTTGGTGGACTTCACTTCGAACTGGCGCGTGCCGTCCACGTCGTACAACTCGAGGACGGAGATGTCGTACGTGCCGCCGCCGAGGTCGAACACGGCGACCTTCTCGTCGGTCTTCTTGTTCTTGTCGAGGCCGTAGGCGAGGGCGGCCGCGGTGGGCTCGTTGATGATGCGGAGCACGTCGAGGCCGGCGATCTTGCCGGCGTCCTTGGTGGCCTGGCGCTGCGCGTCGTTGAAGTACGCCGGGACGGTGATGACGGCCTTGGTGACGGTGTGTCCGAGGTAGTCTTCGGCGGTCTGCTTCATCTTCTGCAGGACCATGGCCGAGATTTCGGGGGGCGTGTACCGCTTGCCGCCCACTTCGACCGAGGCGACATCGTTCGGGCCGGCCACGATCTTGTAGGGCACGCGCGACTGCTCGGCCTGCGCCTCGGAGGTGCGCTGACCCATGAACCGCTTGATCGAGAAGATCGTGTTCTGCGGGTTGGTGACGGCCTGACGCTTGGCGATCTGGCCCACCAGGCGCTCGCCGTCCTTCGTAAAGCCGACGACCGACGGGGTGGTCCGACCGCCCTCGGCGTTCGGGATGACCACGGGATCGCCACCTTCCAGCACGGAGACCACCGAGTTGGTGGTTCCCAGGTCGATGCCGATAACTTTTTCAGCCATTGAGATCTCGTTGAGGAGTTGCAGCCGTTCTGGACATCTTCGGGAGATGCGTGGTGTGTTCCACTGCTGCCTCGATGGAAGGCAAGCGGTGGGCCGCGATGGTTCTGCCGGAGCGGCGCAATTTTGGCGGTCGCGGCGGGATTTGATGCTGTCGCGGCGGCAGTCTGCCAATTTGACTTGACGAGACCGCCAAGACGCCAAAGTGGTTTGGCGCTGAACCGTTCGGTGTCTGTGCTATGCGTCAACCTCGTGTAACGATGAAGGGCACACGTGGCGTTCCGGACCGGTTGACGCGATTCTTACCGTACGCACGGTCTTGCCGGTCGCTCCGTGCCTTCTCCCAGCCATCCGAGCCGTGAAGCTCTTCTCAAAAGACGAAACGTTCTTCGATCATTTCCGGCAGCTTGCCGTGTACATGGGGAGCGCCTCGAGCCTCCTGCGCACCCTCTTCGAGAATCCCGCCGACGCCGCGCGCATCGCGGTCGAGATCAAGAAGGTCGAAACGGACGGGGACGCGGTGGTACACCTGATCAACCAGCGCATCGACACCAGCTTTGTGACGCCGCTTGATCGTGAAGACATTCACGTGCTGGCGACGCGACTGGACAATGTGATCGACCTGATCAACGGCGCCGCGCGTCGCGTGGTGATGTTCCGGGTCACGTCGCCCCGCGGTGGCGCGGTGGAGATGGCCGATGTTCTCGTACGCGCGAGCGCCGAGATCCTTGCGTCGGTGGGTGACGTGACGAAGCGCGTGAAGATGCTGGAGCACGGCCGCAAGATCAAAGCGCTCGAGGAAGAGGGCGATGTGCTCTACGCGCAGTCGGTGGGTGCCCTGTTCGCGCACGATGAGCCGGCCATTGAAGTGCTGAAGTGGAAGGAGATCTACGATTCGCTGGAAGAGGCGATCGACGAGTGCGAGGATGTGTCGAACGTGCTGGAAAGCATCGCGCTCAAGAACAGCTGACGGATCCGTGGTCAACTTCGTCATCTTCATCGTTGTCGTCGCTTTGGCGTTCGACTTCATCAATGGATTTCATGATTCGGCCAACTCGATCGCCACGATCGTCGGTACGCGTGTCCTGAGTCCGTTGGCGGCCGTGATCTGGGCGGCCGTGTTCAATTTCTCGGCGTTGTTCTTCGTGGGCACCGCCGTGGCGAAGTCGGTGGCCGCGGGGTTCATCGACCTCAATGTGGTCGATGCCAACGTGATCCTCGGCGGCCTGTTGGGCGCGATCACGTGGAACCTGATTACCTGGTGGTTCGGCATTCCGTCCAGCTCGTCGCACGCGCTCATCGGTGGATACGCCGGGGCCGCGGTGTCCAAGGTCGGTTTCTCGGCGTTGCTGTGGGGCAAGAAGTGGATCGAGACGCTGTCCGCGATCGTGCTGTCGCCGTCGATCGGCATGCTGATGGGCTTCGTGCTGATGGTGCTGGTGTTCAATGTCTTCCGTCGGGTAACGAGCAGTAAAGCCGACAAATTCTTCCGCGTGGCCCAGCTCACCAGTTCGGCATTGCTGTCGCTGGCGCACGGCGGCAACGACGCCCAGAAGACGATGGGTATCATCGTGGGCTTGCTGGTGGCCACGCAGGCGTCGTTCGCCGGTGAAACGGGGCTGCTGAGCCACATGTACGTGACGTCGCTGAAGGAGATCCCGGTGTGGGTCGAGCTCAGCGCGTACACGATGATCTCGCTCGGCACGCTGTTCGGTGGGTGGCGCATCGTGCACACGATGGGTACGCGCATCACGAAGCTGCGTCCGGTGGGCGGATTCTGTGCGGAAACCGCGGGCGCCTTGGTGATTCTCTCAGCGTCGAAATTCGGTATCCCGGTCAGCACCACGCACACGATCACGGGCGCCATTGTGGGGGTGGGCGCCACGAACCGCCTGTCGGCGGTCCGGTGGGGGCTCGCCAGCAAAATCGTGTGGGCGTGGGTGATCACCATTCCTGCGGCGGCTGCGATGGCCGCGATGTCGTACCAGTTACTGGCCGCGTTCAATCCAATCTGATCTCAATCCCGTCCGTCGCGGCACGCCGCGCCGGACGGCCGCCATCCCGTCGTCGACAGCGTTGTCGCTGCCGTACCTGAATCGCGAGCTCAGTTGGCTTGACTTCAACGCGCGCGTGCTCGAAGAAGCGCTCGATGCGCGCGTCCCATTGCTGGAACGGCTGAAGTTCCTGGCGATCTTCAGCACGAATCTCGACGAGTTCTACATGGTCCGGGTTGCCGGGCTGCGCCGGAAGGTTACGGCGGGGGCGCCGCAGTATCCGCCCGATCCGCTGTCGCCCCCCGAACAGCTCGAGGCCATCCGCTCCCGGGTGCACGAACTGCTGCATCGCCGGCATCACGCGCTGCACGCCCTGCTGCTGCCCGCGCTCGAGGACAAAGGGATCAAGCTGGTACCCATGGCCTCGCTCAACGAGGACGAACGGGCGCGGGTGCAAGCGTATTTCGAGTCGCAGGTATTCCCGGTACTGACGCCGCTGGCGGTGGACCCCGGGCATCCCTTCCCGTACATCTCGAATCTGTCGCTCTCGCTGGCGGTGGCGATCGGCGATCCGGACAGCGGCAAGGAACATTTTGCCCGCGTGAAGGTGCCGCGCTCGTTGCCGCGTTGGGTGCCGCTCGAGCGCGAGGGTGAGTACTGCTTCGTGCCGCTGGAAGAAGTCATCGGCGCGCAGCTGGGCGCGCTGTTTCCGGGCATGGAGGTGAAGCGGTGGTTCACCTTCCGCATCACGCGCTACTCCGACCTGGATCTGGGGCAGATCGACCAACCGGACGATCTGCTGGAAACGATCGAGCAGCAGGTGTTCCAGCGCCGCTTCGGCGAAGTGGTGCGCTTGGAAGTGCAGCGCGACATGCCGCAGTCCATGCGGCAGCTGCTGCTGGAGGAGCTGAGCGAGAGCGAGACGCAGCTGGTCGCGCCGTTGAGTGCGCGCGATGTCCACGACCGGGACGACCTGCTGGAGCTGGGCGACCTGCTGCAGATCGCCGGCCTCGAGGTCCCCGAACTACGTGATGCGCCCTACACGCCGGTGGTGCCGGCACCCTTCCGCGACGGGCGCAACATCTTCGAGGTGATTCGTGAGCGCGACGTGCTGGTGCATCACCCGTACGAGTCGTTCGGGTCGTCGGTCGAAGCGTTTCTGGATGCGGCGTCGAACGATCCGCAGGTGCTCGCCATCAAGCTCACGTTGTATCGGACGTCGGGTGACACCGCGATCGTGCGGGCGCTGACCGAGGCCGCCGAAGCGGGAAAGCAGGTGGCGGTGATCATCGAGCTGCAGGCACGCTTCGACGAGCAGAACAACATCACGTTTGCGCGTACGATGGAAAGCTACGGCATCCACGTGGCCTATGGCCTGCCCGGGCTCAAGACGCACGCCAAGACGGTCTTGGTGGTGCGGCGCGACGCGGATGGCATCCGGCGCTATGTGCACGTGAGTACGGGCAACTACAACTCGAAGACGGCGCGATTGTATACGGACATCGGCCTGTTCACCTGCAATCCGCAGATCGGTGCCGATTCGAGTGATCTCTTCAACTCGCTCACGGGCGTGTCGCGGCAGAAGTTCTATCGCCGTCTCATCATGGCGCCGGCGAATCTGCGCCAGCGCACCCTCGAACTGATCGAGCGCGAGTCGGCGCACGCCAAGGCGGGGCGCGGGGGGCGTATCATTGCCAAGATGAATGCGCTGGTCGATCCCGAGGTGATCGGCGCGTTGTACCGCGCGTCGCAGGCCGGGGTGGAGATCGATCTCATCGTGCGCGGAATCTGTTGTCTGCTGCCGGGGCTCCGCGGCGTTAGCGATCGGATCCGCGTGATCAGCATCATCGGCCGCTTTCTTGAGCATTCGCGCGTGGCGTTCTTCTCGAACGGCGGCAACCCCGAGTACTACATCGGTTCAGCCGACTGGATGCCCCGCAACTTCGACCGTCGGGTGGAAGCGATGGCACCGATCGACGACGTGGCGTGGCATGGCCGCCTCCAGCGGGTGCTGGAAACGTGCCTCACCGATACCCGGCAGGCGTGGGAACTCGGGGCCGACGGCACCTACCGTCGTCGGACCCCGGATGGCGCACCCGAGCGCGCGACCCACGCCACGCTGATGCGTGATCCGTGGGGCGGCGCGGAACCGAAGACGGGCGCGCGAACGGTGGTGAAACGGAAACGGGCGAAGCCGTCGGATGCGCCCGAGACCGACTAGCGTGACGGCGTAATCACTCGCCGTCGCCGTCGTCGTCCGCACTGATCTCGGTGCCGTCCGGCGCCACCACGATAATCGGTCGGCCCAGGACTTCCTCGAGCAGATGACGCTTGCGGCTGGCTCCCCAGCATTCCAGCCGCACATTGGTCGCCCCTTCGGCCTCCAGCACCGTCACGCGCAGCGCATCATTGGACAGCTTCAGGCGTACCGTGCCTACCGCCGCGATGTGGCCGCGGTCCATGCCGTCGGCGAAGCGCAGCAGCGCCGAGAGCTTGATCACCCGCTCACGCGACGCGCGATCGAGCTGCGCGAAGCCGCGGTGTTTCATCTTGGGCGGTGCGCCGCGATGGTAGCGGGCGATGTGCGCAACGACGATCTGCTGGGCCGGCGTCATGCCCAGGAGTTCGGCGTGCGAAATGAGATGGAACGAGTGCTTGTGGTGCTTCTCGTAGTTGATGTGGTAGCCCACATCGTGCAGCAGCGCGGCGTCGGCCAGCAACTGCCGCTCCTCGGCGCCCAGTTGCAGCCGCGGTGCGAGCGCATCGAAAAGCTGCAGCGACAGCGCCTGCACCTGTCGCGCGTGCGGCTCCTCGTAGTGGCAGCGTTCGGCGAACTCACGCACCGAGCGTTCGCGCGCCACGCCGGGATCGGCCACGACCGGTGTTACGCGCGCCGCTTCCAGCAGCAGCCCTTCGCGAATGCCGTACGCCGATGCGAGTAGATCGTGTGGGTCGAAACGCGAGAGGACTTCGGCGGCTACGGCGAGGCCGGCCACGATGATGTCCGCGCGCGCCGGATTGAGCCCCGGCACGTGGGCACGCTCGTCCGAATCGAGGCGCTGCAGCCAGTCGAGGACGTGTTCGAGTTCCACGCGGGTCACCCGGGTCCCGTGCGGCGATCGCACGGCCACGTGCTGCCGTGACAGGACCATGCCCGCCAGATTCGTGAAGGTTCCGCCCGACCCGATCACCTGTGCCCCTCGCCAGTCCTTCACCGGCACGGCGCGACGGAGCCCCTCCCGCACATGCGCGCGCAGCGCGCGCACGCGCCGTGGGGTGACTCTCGGGGAGAGGAAGCGTTCGGTGAGGCGGACCGCGCCGAAGGGCAGGGAGGCCACGCGCTCGATGAGCCCGTCCTTCGCCAGCACGAGTTCGAGTGAGCCGCCACCGATGTCCATCACGACGGTGCGTCCGGCCCCCAACTCGAAGTGGGCCAGCGCGCTGCGGAAGCAGAGGAGCGCTTCTTCCTCGCCGGTCAGGATGCGCACGCTGCGGCCGGTGAGCGCCTCCACTTGCCCGGTGAAGTCGATCGAGTTGGCGGCGTCACGCACGGCGCTCGTGGCCACGATCTCGATGCGGGCCGCGCCCAGCTGGTCGGCCAGCGTCACCATGCGCCGGACTGCCGTCACGGCCGCGTCGATGGCGATCGGCGACAGCGCACCGGTGGCCTCGAGGCCTTCCCCCAGCCGCGGCATTGCTTTCATCTCGTCGACCACGCGGATCTGTCCGGTGGGGGACACATCCGCCACGATCTGGCGAACCGAGTTGGAGCCGATGTCGATCGCGGCGATCCGGATGTCGGACGATGCGGTCGTGATTGGTGCCGTCATGTCGCGTCGCTGGAAGAAGGCGTTGGGGCGTCCTCGTCGAATCGATGACGAATCTGCTTCCCTTCGGCAAGATACACGGCGTCTTCCCCGATGTTGGTGGCCAGGTCGGCCACGCGCTCCAGATTCCGGCTGACCAGCAACAGCTCGAGTGACGGCGCGATGGTGTGCGGATCGCTCATCATGTCGGCCAGCAGGGCGCGGAAGATGCTCTCGTGCTGGGCGTCGACGTCATCGTCGGCTCGGCCCACGGCGCGGCCGAGCGCGCCGTCGCCGCGGATGAAGGCGTCGAGGGCGTCGCTGAGCATGGCGCGGGCCCGGCGTGCCATGTCGGCCAGGGCCGGGACGGCCGGGACGGTCAGGCGCTGATCGACCAGCCGCACGGCACACTGCGCGATATTGACCGCGTGGTCCCCCACGCGCTCCAGGTCGCTCGACACCTTGATGGCGCCGATCAGGAAGCGGAGGTCGCGCGCCATCGGCTGTTGCAAGGCCAGCATGCTGATGGCCTGATTCTCGGCCTCCACCTCGAGGCGGTCGAGTTCCTCGTCGGCCTCGATCACGGCGATCGCCTTCTCGCGGTCGCGCTCGAGCAGCGCCTCGACGGAGAGGGCCACCAGCGATTCCGCGCGTTCGGACATATCGAGCAGCCGCTGCTTGAGCAGGGCGAGCTCATCGTGAAAATGCCGGTACCCGGCAGGAGCATTGCGCATTACCCGAACCTCCCCGTGATGAACGCTTCCGTGCGCGAATCTGCCGGACGCGTAAAGAGCTGAGCGGTGGCCGCGTCTTCGACCAGCACGCCATCGATCAGCAGGGCCGTGCGACGTGACAGGCGCGCGGCTTGATGCAGGTTGTGTGTCACGATGATGATGGTCAGGTCCTGCTGAAGTTCGTACAGGAGTTCTTCGATACGCTGCGTGGCCTGCGGATCGAGCGCGCTGGTCGGTTCGTCGAGCAGGAGAACGGCGGGCCGGTTGGCGAGCGCGCGCGCGATGCACAGCCGCTGTTGCTGACCGCCCGACAGGGTCATGGCGCTCTCGTGCAGGCGATCCTTGACGTCATCCCAGAGGGCTGCGCGCCGCAATGCGTCTTCGATCGTGTCGTCGAGCGCGCGACCCTTCAGCCCCGCGTTGAGGCGCGGACCATAGGCCACGTTGTCGAACACGGAGCGCGGGAACGGATTGGACCGTTGAAACACCATCCCGACGCGCTGTCGCAGCACGCTGACATCGACCGCAGGATCGTACACGTTTTCGCCGTCGAGCAGCACGCGGCCGTTGCTGCGCGCGCCTGGCAACTCGTCATTGAGCCGGTTGATGGCGCGTAGCAGCGTGCTCTTGCCCGACCCGGACGGACCGATCAGCGCGGTGACCGACTGCGGTCGCACCACCAAGTCGATGTTGTGCAACGCGGGGGCGGTGCCGAACCACGCCGAGAAGCGCTCGAGAATCACGGCGCCGGGGAGGCTGTGGATGTCCGTGGTCATCCGAACCGTCCGGTGATGTACGCCTCGGTGCGCGGGTCGACCGGCGTGGTGAACAGCTGACGGGTGGGTGCGCACTCCACGATTCGGCCGGCCAGCAACACGGCAGTCACGTCGGAGATGCGGGCGGCCTGCTGCATGTTGTGCGTCACCATGATCACGGTCACGGTGTCCCGCAGGTCGTACAGCAATTCTTCGATGCGTTGCGTTCCCATGGGATCAAGCGAGGCGGTCGGTTCGTCGAGCAGCAACACGTCGGGTTGTGTGGCCAACGCGCGGGCAATGCACAGCCGCTGCTGCTGGCCGCCCGAGAGCACCATGGCTGAACCGAACAGCCGATCAACGACTTCCCGCCACAATCCCGCGCGCTGCAATGCCTCTTCCACGAGCCCTTCCAGCTCACTCGGCGCAACCGTACGGCGCTGCGCGCGAATGCCGGCGGCGACGTTGTCAAACACCGACCACGTGACGAACGGCGTGGGTCGCTGAAAGACCATGCCGATACGCCGACGCAGCGCGATCACGTCGGCCGACGGCGCGTAGGCCGAGAAGGCCCCGACCAACACGTCGCCGCTCACGAACGCGCCGTCGTCGAGTTCGTGCAGCCGGTTGATGCATCGCAGCACGGTGCTCTTGCCGCACCCCGACGGGCCCACGATGGCCAGGACTTTCCCGGCGGGGGCTTCGACGGTGAGTTGCCGGAGCACGCCGCGATCGGCGAAGCCGGCCGACAGATTCTCGAGGCGCACGTGAGGGGGCGACGCCGTCGTCACCGTCGGTTCAGCCATTGCCGCCGCCCACGCGAGGTGATACGGCTGACAGGAGTCTGGCGCGCGCCCGGACGACGGCCCGCCCAGCCACACTGATGATCGTGACAAGCATGAGCAGGACCAGCGCGCCGGCCCACGCCTGCGCACGCCACTCGTCGTAGGGGCTCTGCGCGTAGGCGTAGAGCTGCAGCGGCAACGCGGCGATAGGGCGCGTCGGGTCGACCGACCAGAAGGGGTTGCCGAACGCGGTGAACAACAGCGGGGCCGTTTCGCCGGCCGCGCGCGAGACGGCCAGCAGCACCGCGGTGACGATACCGGGCATGGCGGTACGCAGCACGACGGTGAGTGCGGTGCGCCATCGTGAAAAGCCGAGGGCGAGCGCTGCTTCCGTGAGGGCAACGGGGACCACGCGCACCATTTCCTCCGTGGCGCGCGCCACGAGCGGGAGCACCAACAACCCCAGCGCAATCCCTCCCGCCCACGCCGAGAAATGCCCTGACGGGCGTACGATCAATTCCCAGGCCAAGATCCCGAGGACGATGGAGGGGAGGCCGCTCAACACATCGGCCAGTAATCGAACGAGGCGGGCAAATCGTCTGCGTCGGTGTTCCGCGAGGTACAGCCCTGCGCCGATCCCGACCGGTACGGCCAGCGTCATGGCGATACCCACCAGCATGATCGAGCCCGCGATGGCGTTCGCGACACCGCCGCCACGCACGCCGGGCGGCGATGGTAGCTGCGTGAAGAAGGTCGGCGTGAGCTGTTCGAGACCATTCAGCAGCAGATGCCCAAGGATGATCACGAGCGGCGTCATTGCCACGACGGCAGCGGCCCACGTGAGCACCGTCATACGGCGACCAACCCGTTTGCGTTGCTGTGCGCGCGTGATCATGACCATTGTCCACGGGGCACGCCGGTCGCTACGCGGCGCACCAGCCACCGCGCGGCAAGGTTCACCAGCAGGGTGATCAGCAGCAGCAGTGCCGCGACGGCCATGAGCGCCGACAGGTGCGCATTGCTGGAGGCTTCGGCGAATTCATTGGCGAGCAGCGACGCCATCGTGTACGCGGGATCGAACAACGATTCGGGTATGGCATGGCGGTTCCCGATCACCATGGTCACGGCCAACGTCTCGCCCAGCGCACGACCGAACCCCAGGATGACGCCGCCGATCAGCCCCGAACGGGCGGGCGGCAACACGGCGTCGCGCACCACCTCCCATCGCGTGGCTCCGAGCGCCAGCGCGGCTTCGCGCTGGGTCTGCGGAACCGCGAGGAGCACCTCTCGGCTGACGCTCGCGATGTACGGCAGGATCATGATGGCGAGCACCAGACTGGCCGCGATGAGGCTGGGGCCGTAGGCGGGGCCACGGAAGAGCGGGATGACGGCGCCGAGGGGGAGCAGCGCCGGCATGATCGTGGTGCGGAGCAGTGGCACCAGTACGAAGACGCCCCAGAGTCCGTATACCACCGAGGGAATGGCGGCGAGCAGATTGACCAGGAACGAGACGGGTTCCTGCAATCGCGGTGGTCCGAGGTCGACGGTGAACATCGCCACGCCGATGGCGAGCGGCGTCGCGATCCCGAGGGCGATCAGCGAGGAGAGCAGCGTGCCGATGATCGCGGGGAGCGCGCCGAACCGTGCGTGGGGAACGTCCCACGTGGTGCCGAAGGCGAGATCTCCGGCGTTGGTCGAGAGCGCCGGCCACGCGGCACGCAGGACCACGGCGGTGAGCAGCACGAGCACGAGGGGGATCGCGGCGGCGCACATCGTCGTGACCGTACGGTAGAGCCGGTCAGCGAGCGGGGTCTGCATGGAGTGAAGCTAGGATTTGGCGCCTCCCGACCGGCGGATCAGGTGTAACGGCTCTGTCACGGCGGCCCGGTTTTTCCTCCCGGGAGAGATCCCTCGAGCCGGTCGACGATCCGAGCCGCGGCCTCCGACGGCAGCGGTACGTAGCCCAAGGTGCTGGCCACGTCGGGGTTGTCCAGCAGCGCCCAGCGTACGAACGCGGCCAATTGGCGCGTCTTCTCGGGACCAATCGCGGTGGGCGCGATCAGCATCCAGGTGAAGGACGCGATCGGGTACGACTGCGCGCCGGGGGCATTGACCAGCGACACGCGCAGGTCCGGGGTGCCATTGGCGTCGGAGGCGTTGAGCTTCCGATCGGCCTCGAGCACGGCGGTGGCCGCTGACGCGATTTCGAACGGCATGGGGGAAATGAAGCGACCCGCGGCATTGCGCACGTGCACAACGGGCAGCCGGTTCTGACGTGCGTACACGACCTCGAGATAGCCGATCGCGCCCTCCATCTGTTTGACCTGCCCGGCCACCCCTTCGTTGCCCTTGCCGCCGATGCCGACCGGCCAACTCACATCCTTTCCACGCCCCGGCCCGGCAGCCCAGGCGGGGCTCACGGTGGTGAGGAAGTCGCTGAAGATGTACGACGTGCCGCTGCCGTCGGCGCGGTGTACCACGAGGATATCCGTGTCGGGGAGCGCGTTCTTCGGGTTGAGCGCGGTGATGCGCGTATCGCGCCAGCGCGTGATCTTGCCGAGGAAAATGTCGGCGATGACGTCGGCACCGAGGTTGAGCGGACGGACGAGTCCCGGAAGGTTGTACGTGATGGCCACCGCGCCGATCACGGTGGGGATGTGCAGCACCGGCATGCCCGCGCTGGCGAGTTCTTCGTCGGTCATCGGGACGTCCGTCGCGCCGAAGTCGACGGTGCGCGCGACCACCTGGCGAATGCCCCCACCGGACCCGATCGACTGATAGTTGATGCGAACGTTCGTCAGCGTGGCGTACTCGTTGAACCAACGCGAGTAGAGCGGATACGGGAAGGTGGCGCCGGCGCCGGTGAGGTCGACGCGGGTCCCACTCGGCGGGAGAGATGCCGTGGAGTCGTTGCCCTTGACGTCGTCCTTGGGCGACGCGGTGCAGCCGCCCAAGACGAGCAGGGGCACCAGGAGAAATGCGAGACGCTTCATCAGAGATTCGTGGAGAGACCGACGAACTTGAATCGTCCGCCGCGCTCGATGATGGTACCGAAGAGGATGCCTTGCAATGTCTCCCGGCCCGGTGCGGTGAGCCGGACTTCGCACTTGGTGTGCAGCAGGTTCGCGCCGAGGGGCTCCGGTGGAGCCGGGCAACGCAGCGCGGTGGCCTTGGCGGTACTCCCACCGAAGCGTCTAACCAACTGCGAGGCGCCCTTATTGGACGAGGCCAGCAGTTGTCCCCAGAGCAATTCCGGCGGCGCCTCGTACGGTGGTTTACTCATCGGGCTTTCGGGATAGTACAGCCACGCGAATTCGCTGCGCGACAGCAGCATCGCGTTCAGATCGGCCGTGTCGTTCGCGGCGACGGCCTTCGCCCAGCGTGCCACGAGTTCTTCGCGCGAGGGGCTGGCATGGGCCAGCGTGTCCGTGGAATCGAGACCGACGCGGAATCGTCGCAGATGTTCGGCGATGGGCAGAATCGAATCGACGACGCCACCCTTCGCGGCCACATCGGCGACATGAGTGGCCTGCTCGCTGGCTGCCGACGAATCCGTGCGCGCGCCGCGTGAATCCGGCGTGCTGCAAGCGGCCAGCAGGGCGATCGCCGCCGTCGCAATGGGGCGCACAGCGTGCAAGCTCAGCGACGGCATAAAGGGGAGTCTGGACATCACTCTCATGAGGATATGCGAATGGCCGGCACCCGAGGATGGGTGCCGGCCATTCGGACAGAGAAAAGCTACTGCGGTCAGCGGATCAATTGCGAGCGTAGTTCGTCCAGTTGGCCCACCACTTCACGCCACCGGGCGCGGCCGCGCCACGATAGGCGGTCGGCGTGATGAAGGTGCCGACACGGGCGGCAATCTTCGGATCGGCGGCGAACGTGGCGAGACCACCCGTCGCGATCGGGGAACTGAGCGACGGCGACCAATCGAAGGCGGCGCCGGTCGTGCTGCTGGTGACCGTCGGCAGCGTCGTAAACAGGCTGGACGCGGTGACGGTGGTCGCGGCGACGGTGATGTTCGAGTTACGCGCGGTGAAGGCCGCTTCCTGACCGAAGTTCGTGCCGGTCAGATCGAAGTTGGCGCCGCTGGTCGTGGCTCCGTTTTCGGCGAAGTACAGGTTGCGTACGATCAGCGAGTCCGCCTGGAGGCGATTGTTGGACGTCGAGTCACGCAGCGAGATGGCGCGCTGCGGCCAACGGGCCACCACACCATTCAGATAGTATCCGCCCGTTCCGCGACGCAGCACCATGCCGACACCGCCGTTGGCCGGAACCGTGACGCCGGCGGGGGTGCCGATCACGGTGAAGTTGGCGAACACGTTCATGTTCCAGAGTCCGTCGCTCGCGCCCGAGCTCTGCGCGTTGCCGCCGGCGGGCGCGGTGCAGCCGCCGCCGTTGCAGCCGTCCACTTCAAAGCCCTGCGGGTCACTGGACACGGCGCCGGCACCGGCGCGCGGCGTGAGAACCGTGGACTGCAGCGCGATCATGAACTGGTTGCGGCCGCGATAGCCTTCTGACGCGTCGAAGTGGTCATCGCCGGCTTCATACGACACGAGGTACTTGCCGTCGACGGTGCCGCCGAACCATTCGAACGAATCGTCGAGACCGGCGACGGCCTGCAGGTATTCGAGGGTCGTGCCACTGCCGAGTGCGGCAAAGGTGAACGAGTTCAGCTCGGCGTCCGTGAGCGTGGCGTAGCCAGCGAACTCGACGCGCACATAGCGCAGGGTGCCGCTGTTGTCCGCGTCGTTGGCGCCGCCGGTGTACACGATGCCCGTCGAGTTGGCGCCGATCACGGAGCCGTCCGAGCCTTCCACGATGATGTTGCCGGCGCGGTTGTTGCGCGCGTTGCCGACGATGATCAAGCCGCCCCAGTCACCGGGCGAGCGGTTGCCCGCGCTGCGCTGCGAGGTGAAGACGACCGGCGCCGATTCCGTGCCGTTGGCGACGATACGCGCGCCACGCAGGACGAAGAGCGCCGAGCCAAGGGCCGTCGTGTCGCCGACGATCTTGGTGCCGGCAGGAATGGTGAGCGTGGCACCGCTGTTCACGTAGACGAAGCCGCGCAGCACGTACGTCGTGTCCTTCGACAGTGTGCGGTTCGCGGCGATCGACCCGGTAAGGACGGCGGCACCGACCGGGTTCGTGGTGATCGGACCAACGGGGCCGGCGTCTGAACCGCAGGCGGTCAGCCCAAGCAGTGCCATAGATGCCGTCGTGATCGCGCGCAGGCGCGTGAACTTCGTCATCGGAATTCCTGTGTGTTGAGTAAGGTGCCGCGATTCGACATCGCGTTCGGTCGTACACCAGCAATAACGCGAGACATTGTGGCAGAACGGTCATGGCCCGGTCACGGTTGTGTCACCGTGCCGGGCCATGTGCATTTTCAACCGTTCAGCGTGTCACGCGCAGGACACGATTACTGCTGCCAGCTGAAGCCGACCGAGAACGTGCGGCCCGAGTTGTAGCCTTCGCGCTCGAGGTTGCCCTGCATGAAGCGGTAACGGGCGTCGAGCAGATTGCGGGCGTCCACGCGGGCAGCGAGGCTGCCCATGACCGGGAAGCGCAGCGAGAGGTCGACTACCTGACGCGACTTCTCGACAATATTCGGCAGCGGCGTGACGCCGGCCGCGTAGATGCGATCGCCGACCACGTTGTAGAGGATCGTGGCGTTCGTGCGGCCGCTCTCCGACGAGTAGGAGAGTCCGGCGTTCACCACGAACGGCGCCTGACCGACGAGGCGACGCGACTTGTCGGTCACCGTGAGGCCGGTGGTCGTGTCGAGATCGACCGACGAGCGCATGATCGTGACGTTGCTGAAGCCGGTGAACGGCATCGCCCATTCGCCGAGGAAGCCGAGCTGCTTCCGTGCTTCGAGCTCGACGCCCAGGTTGACAGCCTTGAGGGCGTTCTGGAAGCGCGCCTGGTAGGCGCCGGACGTAGCCGATTCCACGCGCTCGATCGGACGGTCGAACTGCTTGGCAAACACGCCGATGCTGAGGACTTCGCCCGAGTTCGGGAAGGCCTCGTAACGCAGGTCGACGTTGTCGATGAGCGAGCGCTTGAGCTTGTCGTTACCGGTGACGCTGACGCCGCCGAGCACGTCGCGGAAGGTGACCGGGGCCAGCTCGCGGTACTCGGGGCGGGCCAACGTACGCGTGATACCGAAGCGCAGGTTCTGGTTTTCGGTGAGCTTCGTGTTGATGAGCAGCGACGGCAGCACGTCGGTGTTGTCCAGCTTCGCGGCGGCGGTGAAGCCACCCTGCGTGCTCGACGACACGTCGATGTTCGCCTGTTCGACGCGGGCACCGGCAATGACGCGGACCTTCTCACCGAAGCCCCAGTCGGTCATCAGGTAGCCGGCCATCGTGCGGTCGGCCGCCGTGTATGAACCGGCCTGGCCGATCGGCTGCACATTGATCTCGTTACACGAAGCACACGCCTGCGCCGAGCCGAAGATCACGTCGGCCGACT
>CANHNQ010000083.1 GCA_947462095.1 Gemmatimonadota bacterium | reverse complement strand
GTTGCGGTGAACTCGGCGGGGAGCAACGGCGTGGTTTCGCCCTTCAGCATCAGCGTGCCGCTGGCCAGCGGCGCGGCTTCGTCCCCGCGCAGCGGTTCGGCCAATGTCATGGCGTAACGCTTGGGGACGTGCGACTTCGGTGAGGCCAGCAGGTGATTGAGCGGGCCATCGTCGGTGATCAGCAACAGCCCCGACGTATCGGCGTCGAGACGGCCGATGGAGGCCATGACCGGTGTGCGCTTCGGGAAGTTCGCCGGGAGCAGTTCGTAGATCATCGGCGGCCGGTCGTTCAGCGAGCAGACGTACCCCACCGGCTTGTGCAGCAGGATTACCGATCCCGGTGGCGCATCGAGCGGCGCACCATCCACGAACACGTCGTGGTGTTCAAAGCGGTCCGTGTCGCGCAGGACGGCGCCCGCCGCCGTGGTGACGCGACGCTGCCGCACGATCCGCTCGGCCTCCTTGCGGGTGCCGTAGCCAAGCGCCACGAGATAGCGGGACAGCGTCAGAGACACAGCGTGATGGGTGGGGCGGTGGGCGAGGAGCGTGCAAGCGGCGAAGACGCCGTGTGACAGAGTATAATGCACAGCGGTCTCCTTCCTCCCTGCCGACTCCATGAGCGCTTCCTCCTCCCGCCCGCGTCCGCCGATTACCGGCGACTTCTACGACTGGTTCTCGACGCTCCCCGCCGAGGTGAACACGGCGCGGCTCAAACTGCGCGCGTTCATGAGCGGCGAATGGGAGCCGCAGGCAAATCACTACTGGGAGCGCGCCGAGTTTCCGCGCGAGTATCTGGTGGGGAAGATGAAGGAGCTCGACCTGCTGCAGGGCGCCTACACGCCGGAGCGCGCCGCCCGCGCGACGGTCATGGACGGCATGCTCTCCATGGAGTTCGCGCGGGTGGATCCGTCGCTGGCCACGTTCTTCGGGGTGCACGCCGGATTGTGTATGGGCTCCATCGCGCTGTGCGGCTCCGACGAGCAGCAGGCCGAGTGGCTGCCGGCACTGCGTCGGTGGGATATGGTCGGCGCCTTCGGTCTCACCGAGCCCGATGTGGGCTCGGGGGTGGCACGCGGCCTGACCACCACCTGCCGTCGCGAGGGCGATACGTGGGTGTTGAACGGCCAGAAGAAGTGGATCGGCAACTCTACGTGGTGCGACATCGTGATCATCTGGGCGCGCGACGAGGCCGATCAGTCGGTGAAAGGCTTCATCGTGCGCACGTCGTTGCCGGGATACTCGGCCGAGATGATGCAGGGGAAGATCGCGCAGCGCACGGTGCACAACGGACTGATTACGCTGACCAACGTGCGCGTGGCAGAGCAGGATCGGTTGCAGCGCGCGAACAGCTTCGCGGACACGCAGCGCGTGCTGGTCACGGCGCGCTGCGGCACCGCCTGGCAGGGCGTGGGGTGTGCAATGGGTGCCTACGAGCACGCACTGAAATACGCGCAGGAGCGTACGCAGTTCGGGAAGCCGATCGGCAGCTTTCAGCTGGTGCAGATGATGATGGTCACCATGCTCGGCAATCTCACCGCGATGATCGGACTCGCGCTGCGGGCGTCAGAGCTGCAGGACCAGTTGGGGCCCAAGGACGAACTCTCCGCGCTGGCGAAGCAGTTCTGTGCGGCGAAGTGCCGTGAGGTGGTGCAGCTGGCCCGCGAGTCGATGGGGGGCAACGGCATTCTGCTGGAGTACCACGTGGCGCGCCTGTTCGCGGATGCCGAGGCGATCTACTCGTACGAGGGATCGAATGAGATCAACGCGATGATCGTGGGGCGCGCCGTCACCGGCTATTCCGCGTTCGTGTAGCGCGCTCGTCTGGTCAGTGCGCGTCCACGGGAATGCGAATCTCCACCCGACACCCGCCCGATGGCTGATTGCTCATGCGAAAGGCGTACCGGTCGCCGTATAACATGGTGAGTCGCATCCGGGTGTTCGTCAGGCCGATGCCGAGTCCGTCCACCGATGGCGTGGCGGCGAGAAAACGCCCACTGGTGGTGAGGAGCCCGTCGAGTCCTTTGCCGTTGTCTTCGACGATGATCTCCAGGGCGGCGCCAACGCGTTTGACGTGCACCTCGATGCTTTGGTCGTGATGCCCCGGCGCGAGTCCGTGCTTCAAGGCGTTCTCGACCAACGGCTGCAGGAGGAAGCTGGGGAGCATGGCATCCACCGCCGACGGGTCGACGGTAATGTCGGCGTCGAGCCCCTGGCCGTAGCGGACGCGGGCGATCTGCAGATACAGCTCCACCAGCTCGATCTCCTGCCAGACCGGAATGAGCGATGAGCCCGCGCTGCGCAGCGACAGGCGGAGCAGGTCGGCTACCCGGGTGAGCGTGCGTTGTGCCTCGCGCACGTCCATTTCCATCAACTCGGCCACGGAATTCAGGGCGTTGAAGAGGAAATGCGGGTTGAGCTGCATACGAAGTGCTTCGAGCTGGGTGCTGGCCAGCTTCTGCTCGAGCGCGGTGGCGGCGCGGTCGCGCTCGCGGTACCGTCGCACGAATTCCACCATGTACGCGGCTCCCAGGACGGCCCAGTACAGCACCACCTGAAAATCGAGGTCGTGCACGAGGGCCATGCGGACGGCGAACGCGTAACTGGTGACCTGTCCCATCGCCCCGAACACGTGGTCGAGCCACGCGATGGCAAAGACGTTCGTCGCGCAGATGGCCGCGCTGACGACCACGTGCACGGCGATCCACGGGAGGATCCGTGCGGTATCCAGTTTGACGCGATCCACGAGGGTCAGCACCACTTGCGACCACAGCCCCCACAGCATCCACGAGGCGCCGTGCCAGAGCAGGGCTGTCAGGATCGGATAGTGGGTGCCCGAGGCATCGCCGATCAGCGTGCGCTGCAGCGCCGCGAGGGCTGCCGGAATGATCCAGACGACGGCAAAGAGCAGCCGCGTGAGCTGTCGGAGCCTCACACCTTCATCGGCGATCGTGACGGGTTGACTGGAAGTCACCGGGGCGCAGCGGCTGGGGGAGACATCGCGAGGCACGCAGGGCGTTTCTGGCGATCGACTGGAACTTCATGTGGGGACCAACGTAGTACTCGGGACCGGGCGGAGGATGCAGCCGACAGGCGGCACTCTTCTTTCGCTCAGCGGTGTGCAACCATCCATGCACTCTCAGGGCGGCGACGCAGCTGATCTGGGAGCGATCATGTCCTTGTCGAGCGACGTCACGCGCGCGGTCCCTCCCGGCGCGCGGAATATAGGTCGTCGGCAGGCTAAATAGAGGCGGAGACGGTGCGTGTGCGAGTTCTGATTGTCGATGATGAAAGTCTGGCACGGCAGCGTGTGCGCCGGCTGGTGCAGGCGGAGTCGGATGTCGACGTGGTTGGCGAAGCCGAAAGCGGCCGAGAGGCGGTGTCCCTCATCCGCGAACTGCAGCCGGATCTGGTCTGTCTCGACGTACAGATGCCGGGGCTGGATGGGTTCGGCGTGCTCCGTGAGCTCGATGGTGGTCACGTCCCCATGGTCCTCTTCGTCACGGCGTACGACGAGCACGCGCAGCGCGCCTTCGACGTCCACGCAGTGGATTATGTGCTGAAGCCGGTCGACGAGGATCGCTTCAAGGCGGCCTTCGGCAAGGCGCGCACGCAGCTCGCCAATGCCGTGGCCGCCGAGCGGCTCGGTGCGCTGTTGGAGACCGTCCGACGCATGGCCACCGGCGGCGCGGCGATGGCCGAGGCACGCGGTGAGGCGGCGACCGGCGACGGGCACGGGACGGCCGGCGCCGGCGCATCCCCAGACGCCGGACGCTTCGCGAGCCGCATGCTGGTGAAGCAGGACGGCCGGATGTTCTTCGTGAAGACCACCGACATCGACTGGATCGAAGCCGATCGCAACTACGTGCGTCTGCATGTGGGCACGACGACGCACACGATCCGTGAACGGATCAGTCATCTCGAGGACACACTCGATCCGCGCGTGTTCGCGCGGATTCACCGCTCGACGATCGTGAATCTCAATCGTGTGCGCGAAATGCAGCAGTGGTTCTCGGGCGACTACGTCGTGGTCCTCGAAGACGGCACCCGTCTGCGGCTCAGTCGCCATTACCGCGATCGCGTCGAAACGTAGGTCGGCGTGCAGGTCGGCCGTCGGGTGTGCTACGCCACGCCCCCGCGTGCGCCGGTAATGGTGCGCTCGGGGGCGTGGGTGTAACTGATCGCCGTGGCCAGTTCGTTCGCAAACTGCTCGAAGCGTCGCGGTGGCCGTCCGGTGAGCGTCTCGACGGCGTCGGTCACGTGGTCGAAGGTCCCTTCGGCGGCGCTGGCCTCGGTGGTGACCAGATCGTGCACGTGCCACGGCGAGAGCCCGGAGGCGAGTAGGGTCGTTTCGAGTTCCTCCGCCGAGCAGTGGGCGTAGCGTACCGGACGGCCGAAGGCGGAGGAGAGCAGCTCACACATGGCCCACCGGTCGAGGGCCACCGGCCCCGTGGCCAGCACCGGTTCGGTGGGCAGCGTGTCGGCCACCGCGCAGGCGGCCAGCACGGCCCCCAGATCGCGCGCGTCGATCTCGGCCACGCGTCCTTCCCCCTGGCACCCCACGAGGATGCCGCTCGTGAGCAGGAGCGGAAGCTGATGCAGCAGTTCCTGCATCTGCCGCATGGGGCGCACGACGCACGATTCGAGGGGGGCGTGGTGCAGATGCTGCTCAATGCGCCAATGCCACCGTGCGGCGGGACTGTGCGCAGTGGCGCTGGCACCGGTGGCCGAGAGCTTCACGATGCGCCGGATGCCGGCCGTGGTGCAGGCGTCGATCACGCGTTCCTGCACGGCCACCAGATCGGCTGACGGTCGCGGGAGCAGCACCACGGTGTGCACGCCCTCGAGTGCCGCGCTGAGCAGACGTCCGTCGTCGTAGTCCCCTTCGGCGAGCGGCACCCCCAATTCCGCCAACGCCGGCACGTGGCTGCGAGACGGCACCAGCGCCTTCACGGCGGCGCCGCGGTGGTGCAACGCGAGGGCGGTCGCGTTCCCGATGCGACCCAACGCTCCTGTAACGAGTATCATTCGGCGCCCCCGTGATGGTGTGCATTTCGGTACACGTGAGGTGGGGCAGGGTTCATGCGAGCTCGAGTGAAACCGATGCCGACCGTCCAGTCCGCCACACCGATCAGTTGGCAGTCCAGGCTTGTGCACCTGCTGGTCCGGGCGCGGATGCGTCCGCACGCGCTCGCGCCGGTCGACCCGATCTGGATTCGCGCCGAGATGGGCCGTCCTCGTGCCGTGCGTCGCTGGATGGCGCGGTCCACGGGGGCCACGGTGGACGTCCGCGCGGCGGGCTCCGGGTGGCCGGGTGGCGAGGTCGTGTCGTGGCCGGAGCAGGGGGCTGACGCGCCGGTGCTGTTGTATCTCCACGGGGGCGGCTACATCGCCTGCTCGCCGGAGACGCACCGGCCGCTGGTGTCGGCGCTGGTGCGTCGGCTCCGCGGCCGAGCCTTCGTGCCGCGCTACCGGCTGGCGCCCGAGTTCCCCTTTCCCGCGGCGCTCGACGATGCGAAAGCGGCGTATCGCTATCTGCTCGACGTCGAGGGGATCGCGCCGGCGCGGATCGTGATCGCTGGCGATTCGGCCGGCGGGGGGCTGGCGCTGTCGTTGGCGCTCGCGATCCGTGACGAGGGGTGGCCGAAGGCGGCCGCGCTCGTGGCCTTCAGTCCGTGGACCGATCTCGCCGCCACCGGCCACTCACTCGACGAGAATTCCGATCGGTGCGCGATGTTTGCCGGCGACACCATCCGTCGCGCGGCACGCTTTTATGTGGGCGGTGCGGATCCGACATTGCCGCTACTCTCGCCGCTGTACGGCGACTTCCGTGGCCTTCCCCCCATGCTGGTGCACGCCAGCGAGGATGAAGTGCTGCGCGACGATGCGATTCGCGTGGCCCACGCCGCACGGGACGCCGGTGTGGACGTCGAGCTGCGGCTCTGGCCGCATGTACCGCACGTGTGGCAATTCTTTTCTGCCGTGCTGCCGGAGGCACGCGCCTCGCTGGACGCGGCGACCCGCTTTGTGGCGGCGCACACGGCGCGCTGACCTCGCGCGGGTCGCGCGCGGCGGTGGCCGGAATAGGCACTGCGGCCGCCTGCCGTGACACTATGGAACACGGGAGTCCCTCCGCGTGACGGATCGTGACGCTACGCCGCACGAGGCGTCCAGCGAGCGATGACCGTGAACCACTTCGACCTCGTCAACAGCTATCGTCCACCGGACTGGTACCCACTACAGCGCGCCCTCGCGCTGGTGTTCGGGACCGTCGCGATCGATGCCACCGCTGCCTTCTGGTTCATCGGATTCGTGCATGGACCGGCGGACATGGGAGCGCTGCGGCTGTATGAGCACAGCACGACGCGCCGACGGGTTGCGCTGGACCGGAACGGAGGGGCCTACCGGTGGTTCGACGAGATCGGTGGGTATAGCCGATCGGACAACGAGGAAGCGCTGATCGCCGCCCTGGTGTAGGGCGCCGCGGGCGGTGCGTGATGATCCGCGGCGGCGCAGCCGATACTTACGGCATGCCCCCGGACCTCGCCGGCGTGGGCGCGACTTCGCGCCCGTTACCGTCATCGCCCATCGGCCCTACCGGCTCGCCGGGACCCGTGCCCTCAGGGGGCGTGCGCCCGGTCACACCGTCCACGGCCGTCGTACCGACAGGTCCCTTGTCGGGCCCGCTGTCGGTGCGCGGGGCGGTGGCGTCGTCGCCGCTCGGCCGAAGCGGGCTCGATCTCGTCGACGTCCTCGAGACCACCGACGTGCTGCTGGCGCGCCGCGTCGTGGCACCGGTGGAACTCGAGGTCGGACTCGAGACGGCCCGGGGCACGTTGCTGCGGGGGCTGGCCGCGGAGTCGTTGTCCACACTCGATGGGGTCTGGGCGCGCGCGCAGTTCACCGAAGAGGGGTGGTATCTCCGCAGCGGCGCGTTGGCGGTGCTGGGGCTCCCCGGTGAAGCGGAGCGCGTGTCCAGCGAAGCGCTGGAGCGCCAGCCGTCGTCGGTCGCCCTGCGTTTCGTGCAATCGCTGGCTCGCCTGGCCAGCGGCGACGTGTCCGGCGCCCGCAGCGCGCTTGCGGTCGCGATCGACCAGCAGGCGACGCATCCGGTGCTGCTCATGCAGCAGGCCATCGTGCTGGCGCGACAGGGACGTCCGCGCGAAGCGGAACGCGTGCTGCAGCAGGTGGCGCAGCTCGTTCCCGAGCATCCCGCGGTCGAGGTGGCGCGCACCACGCTGCAGGCGATCGCAGCGGATCACACGCGTAGCCGTTCGCGCGACGTGTCCCTCGTTCCCATGCACGAGCCCTCGCGGTTTCCGGCTGGGGATCACGAGCCGTTCGAGGCCGTCGATCTGGTGGACCACGTCGATGGCGCGACGCCGCACGACGCGCGAAGCGCCACGCCATCGTCCTCGCACGGTGGCGTGATCGATGACGGCACCGGCAATGTCGCGGCGCGCGCCATTGCCCGTCTCAGTGCCCGTGTCGCGGTGCTGTCGGTCGCGGAGGCGCAGCGCGAGGGGCGTATGCTGATCCGCGCGTTCAGTGCGGGTGGCGCGATGGCTGGTGCCTGCACGCCGGATCAGGCGCATGCCGCGCGCGCTGTGCTCACGGCAATCATAGCGGCGCTCAACGGCGGCGCGCCGGCGTGGCCCGCGTCACCGCTCGACATGCTACTCGCGCAGTGGATTCCACTCATGCAGGCCGACCGCGTGCACGACGCCGCGCGGGTGCTGCGGCGCGTTGGCGGTGGCATTCCCGAGGCGCAGCGCCGCCTACTGGCGGCCTGCGTACGGATGCCGTCGGAGCCCTCGACGCGCGACGACCGCGAACCACGGGTGATGTCGGTCGGCGTCGGCGCGTTCGACACGCCCGTGCTGGGCGAGCCGGTCACGGGCCCATTGCTCGCCGTCCGACTCGGCCTCGCGCTGCTCGAGGAGCGCGCGCTCGATCGTCCGCGTGCGTGGACACCGGACACCGGGGCGCCGGCCCACGTGACACCGGGCGGCGGATCCGTTGGGGTGATCGGTGCCGCGGCCGACACCGATGGACGGGGATGGGGCACCGTACTGGCGGCCAGCGCCTCTCAGCCGGCGCCGCGCGCCGAGGGGCCCGCGATGCGCCTCGTGGCGCTGCTGTGCGTGGTCATCGCCGCCGGTGCGGCGACATCGGGCGCTGGCGTGGTCGCGCTCGTGTTCGGGGGCGGCGCGATCTGGCTGGGGCTCAGGGGGGGCGGTCGTTCCGGCGGGCCCTTGCCGGGAGCGGACGACCGCGACACGACCGGGGCCGATTAGATTCCTCCCGGCGTCGCCAGCCCCCGGCCAGCGATGCCCCATTGGCCGCGCCCCCGCGCGCCGTCGTCGCTGTCCCATTCCGAACAGAGTCGTTCCTCTCATGGCCCAGTCCACGTCCGCGCCCGTTACGGCGTTTCTCCGTCATCACTACCGCCACTTCAACGCGGCCGCCCTCATCGACGCCGCCGATGGCTACGTGCGCCATCTCGAAGCGGGGAACAAGATGATGATCACGCTCGCCGGTGCGATGAGCACCGCCGAGCTCGGGCTGTCGCTGGCCGAGATGATCCGGCAGGACAAGGTGCATGCGATCACCTGCACGGGCGCGAATCTCGAAGAGGACATCTACAACCTCGTCGCGCACGATCACTACGCGCGCGTGCCGAACTATCGCGACCTCACGCCGCAGGATGAGCAGGCGCTGCTCGAGAAGCACTTCAACCGCGTGACCGACACGTGCATTCCGGAAGCGGAAGCGATCCGTCGCATCGAGAAGGCGATCCTCGCCGAGTGGACCGCGGCCGATCAGGCCGGCGAGAGCTACTTCCCGCACGAGTTCATGTACCGGATTCTCCTGAGCGGCAAGCTCGAGGAGTTCTATCAGATCGATCCGAAGAACTCGTGGATGCTGGCGGCGGCGCAGAAGAACCTGCCCATCATCGTGCCGGGGTGGGAAGACTCCACGACGGGCAACATTTTCGCGTCGCACGTGATCGACGGCAACATCAAGAATGTGCATACGGTGAAGGGCGGCATTCAGTACATGATGTATCTCGCCGATCACTACACCGAAGTCACCAAGAGCGCGTCGCTGGGCTTCTTCCAGATCGGCGGCGGCATCGCGGGTGACTTCCCGATCTGCGTGGTGCCGATGCTGCATCAGGATCTGCAGCGCACGGAAGTGCCGCTGTGGGGCTACTTCTGTCAGATCAGTGATTCGACCACGTCGTACGGCGGCTACTCGGGCGCCGTGCCCAACGAAAAGATCACGTGGGGCAAGCTCGGCATCGACACCCCCAAGTACATCATCGAAAGCGACGCGAGCATCGTGGCGCCGCTGGTGTTCGCGATCGTGCTCGGGCAGTAATCGACGCCTCGGCGCGATGGGGGTCAACGTGGCCAGTGTCCGGAGCACCCGGACGCTGGCCACGTGGCGTTTTCACCCCTCTGCGGTCTCGGCGTGCTCGGCGTGCTCGGTTCCGTTGGTGTAGTGCCCGACGGTCGTTGAACAGACCACGCGGAGGGGCAGAGTGCGCCGAGAGCGCAGAGGTGACCGCGACCCTTACGGCACCGTGTCCGCGTCCACCTTCGGCACACGTAGACGCTGCCCCACTTTGATCGCGTCGGTTGGCAGCTGGTTGAGCTGTCGCAGGACGTCGGGGGAGCTCCGGAAGCGGCGCGCGAGCCCGGTCAGCGTTTCGCCACGCTGCACGATGTACACCACGTAGCGCTCGGCTGGCGCGGACGGGGCGCGGGTGGTGGCGTTCAGTGCTTCTTCGTCGCGGGTCACGGACTTTCTGGCGGCGGCACTGGCCTGCGAGACCATCAATGCCGTTGTCCACGAGCCGTCGTCTACGATGAAGTCCACCTGGGCCGCCGGCGTGCGCAGCACGAGACCGCGCATGTATCCGCGGAACAGCGTGCGCGGCTCGAGCGTGAAGGCTGCGTCGTAGGGGTAGCTCTCCACCAGCAGTTCAGTGGGCCCATCCTCGCGCGGCCGCAGCAACGGGGTGGGCGGCGCGCCCACGTACAACAGGCGTCGGTCGGTGGCGACCACCACTCCGAACGATTCGCGCCACATGTCGGTCCAGCGGCGCTGCGACGCGAAGGCGCGCGCCACCACGCGCTCGTCGGGGCCGAGCTGCGACGCCACTTCCTGCTGCGCGGCCTCGCGGGCCGCGCGACGCGCCCCGATGGGTGGTACGACCGCCGCCGCGGCTACCAGCCCCGCGGTGCCCAGCAACGCCGTGCTACTGGTAAGGGCGACCAGCAGCCGCACCGACGGGCTGCGCTGCCGCCGGGGCACATCGGTGGGCGTGCTCGGGGCGTTCCCTGCGACCGGCGAACCGGCGGATGGATCGTGCGTGACCATTGTATGCAAGCTACCCCAGTGGTCTCGGGGAATCTCGATCAGGGGGTTGCCGCTGCGCATCCGCCGCCCATGTTGCTCCGCCATGACGCGCACACGGACAACACCGGCCACTCTCGCGCTCTCGGGCGTGGTGCTGGGCACGCTGGGGATCGGCGCGGCCTACGGGAGCGCGTTCTTCCCCCATACGATTGGCAAGGCGGGGCCGTATCTGATGGCGGTCGCCGTGCCCGTGTGCATGATCGCCACCATGGTGCTGGGCGCCGCGCGCGGTTCGCGCGCCCTCGGGGCGCTGAAGTGGCCGATCCTGCTGGTGTTCGTGCTGGTCGGCGGCGGATTCCTGCTGGCGCTGCTGCTCCCGCCTGACACGGTGAAGGGTCCGTACTGGCTCGGTCTGCCGCGCCGTGCCGCGGTGGTCCTGTATGGCGTGGGCCTCCTGCCGCTGTTCGTGTTGCCGCTGGCGTACGCCTTCACGTTCGACGCGCTCACGCTGTCCGATGAGGATCTCGCCCGCGTCCGTGCGGCGCGCGCGGGCGGTGCGCGTGACGACGATACGAGCACGGAGTCCAGGTGACGCCGCTGTGCTTGCTGCAGGCGGGTACCCTCCCGACGAATGCGAAGCCGGTGATCGGCGGCGTGGCGATCGCGTACTTCGTGATCGTGGCCATCATTGGCATCTACGCCACGCGCAGAACGAAGTCGGCTGCCGACTTCTTCGTGGCCGGGCAGGGGATCGGGCTCTTCACCCTGGCCATCGCAGCCATGGCGGCCACCCTGTCGGGGTTTGCCTTTATCGGAGGGCCGGGGCTGGTGTATTCGGTCGGCATCGGTGCCGTGTTCATCGTGCTGCCGGCAGCGCTCACGAATTCGATGGGGGCGTGGGTGCTGGCCAAGCGCCTGCGCCTGCTGGCGGAGGTGCGCGAGATGATCACCGTGCCGGACGCGATCGGGGTGCGCTACCAGTCGCCGACCGCGCAGGGGCTGGCCGCGTTCGCCATCGTGCTCGCCACGGTGGGATACATGGCCACGAATCTGCTCGCCCTCGGCCTCGTGCTCGATGCCACGTTCGAGCTGGGACGTGGCCCGTCCATCTGGATCGGCGCCGCGATCGTGCTGGCGTATTCGGTGTCCGGCGGGATTCTGGCGGGCATCTACAACGACGTGTTTCAGGGGATCCTGATGGCCGTCGCGTCGGCGCTGGTGTTCCTGTTCGCGCTGCACAGCGGCGGCGGACTGGAGGCGATGTCGCGCACGATCATGCTGCACGACCCGGCCATCCTGGCCCCCTTCGGCAAGCTCACGCCACTGGCCGCGCTGTCGTTCTTCTTCGTGTTCGGCCTGGGGGCGCTCGGGCAGCCGCACGTGGTGCACAAATTCTTCATGCTGCGCGATCCCCGGAAGCTCAAGTGGTTTCCGCTGCTCATGACGTGCGCGCTGTTTCTCACACTGCTGCTGTTCGTGGGCGTGGGGCTCGCCATGAAGGCGCTCGTACTCGCCGGCGGCGCGACGCCATTGGCGACGGCCGACGACGCCACGCCCACGTTCTTGCTGCGCTACACGCCGCTGCCGCTCGCCGCCGTCGTCTTCTCGGCCGTCGCCGCCGCGATCATGAGCACGGTGAACTCCTTCATGAGCATCGGATCGGCCGCCCTCACGCACGATCTGCCGCTGGCCTTCGGCACGCGGGTGGCCGACGAACTGCGCTGGGGACGGATCTGGACGGTGGTACTCACCGTCGTCGCGGCGCTGATCGCGCAGCAGTCGGGAACGCTGGTCGCCTTCCTTGGCATCTTCGGCTGGGGGCTGTTTGCCTCCACGCTGGTGCCGGCGCTGGCGATCGGCCTGAACTGGAAGGGGGCCACCCGCGCCGGTGCGATCGCCTCGATCGCCACGGGACTCGTGATCACGCTCGGGCTGGAGACGCTCGCCTACTTCAAGGTGTTCACGTTTCCCGCAGGCGTGACGGCCACGGCGATCGCGCTGGTGTTGTCGGTGCTGGTGTTCTTCGCGGTGTCGTGGGGCACGCGGGATACCGCCGCCGCGACGCTCGCCCCCGACGTGCGCGCGGTGATGGACGCGTGAAGCGTCCGGCGACTGGCGTATCGCGCCCGACGTCGCGAGCATTGGTGATGCTTCCGCTGGCCCGAACGCACGCATGACGCGCCCCGAGCGCGCACCCGCTCCCACGCGTGCCAAAAGCGCGCGCGCGTCTGCGTCGGCCGAGGCCAAGGCGGCGATCGCGCCGCCGCAGCTCGACTTGTTTCCCGTACGGCCAGTGGTCGACGTGCTCGATCCGCGCACCGTGGTGGGGGCACAGACGGGTGTGGAGCATCTGGTGCGCGTGCGTTTACGGCCCAACGATGCGCCGCACCTGATTTTTCACGACCGGCACGGCTGGTACTGCGAGTCACACGGGGCCGCGTGTCATACCGTGCAACTCGCCCGTGACGAAGTGAAATGACGGATTCGCGACCCGTGGATGACCTGCCGATCTGGACGCCGTCAGCGGCGGCCGTCGATCGTGCCGCACTGACGCGGTTCCGGCTCGATCTCCAGTCGCGCGGTGTCGTCGATGCGTCAGTCACAGATGCGCACGCGCTGCAGCGCTGGTCGGTGCAGCATCCGGCATCGTTTTGGGCCGAGATCTGGCGGGCGGCCGCGATCATGGCCGACGGCCCCGGGGAGGCGGGGGCGCCGTGGAGCAACGTGCTGGTAGGCGGCGACCGGATGGCGCCCCCCGACCCCGAGCGCGGACCGCGCTGGTTCACCGATACGCGTCTCAATTTCGCGGAGCATCTGCTGCGACGGCGCGATGAAGGCACGGCGATCGTGTCGTGGAACGAGCACGGCGCACAGCAGCGCATCAGCTTCGCTGAGCTGGCCGCGCAGGTGGCCGCCACGGCGGCCGCGCTGTCGGCCGCCGGTGTGGGCGTGGGCGATCGCGTGGTGGGCTACCTGCCGAATCTCCCGCAGGCCGTGATCGCGATGCTGGCGGCCACGTCGCTGGGCGCCGTGTGGTCATCGTGCTCGCCCGACTTCGGCACCAAGGGCGTGCTCGATCGCTTCGGACAGATCGCGCCCAAGGTGCTCGTCGCCGCCGACGGCTACTGGTACGCCGGCAAGCAGATCGACTGCCTCGAGCGGCTTCGCGAGATCGTCGCCTCGCTCCCGTCGTTGGCGGCGGTGTGGGTGGTGCCGTATGTCAGCGCCACGCCAGAGATCGGGGCGATCCCCGGCGCCGTCGTGTTCACCGACATGCTCGCGCAGTATGCCGCGCATCGCGAGCCGGTGTTCACGCGGCTGCCGTTCGATCATCCGCTGTACATCATGTATTCCTCGGGCACGACTGGGCTGCCCAAGTGCATGGTGCACGGTGCCGGCGGCACACTCCTGCAGCACTGGAAGGAACTCGCGCTGCACACCGACCTCGGCCCAGATGATGCGATCTTCTACTTCACCACCTGCGGGTGGATGATGTGGAATTGGCTGGTGTCGGCGCTGGCGATCGGCAGCACGGTCGTACTGTACGACGGCGCGCCGCTGGCCCCGTCCGCCGACATCCTGTGGCGGATGGCCGCGGCCGAGCGCATCGCGGTGTTCGGCACGAGTGCAAAGTATCTGTCGGTGCTGGAGAAGGAGGGGGTGCAGCCGCGCGTGCAGTTCGACTTGTCGTCACTGCGCGCGATTCTCTCCACCGGCAGTCCGCTGGCGGCGCACAGCTACGATTTCGTGTACGCGCAGATCAAGGCGGATGTACGGTTGGCCAGCATCAGCGGCGGTACCGACATCGTGAGCTGCTTCGCGCTGGGCGATCCCACGGGCCCGGTGTACCGCGGCGAACTGCAGATGCGCGGGCTCGGGATGGCGGTCGACGTCTTCGCGGACGACGGCACGCCGGTGCGCGAGACGCCGGGGGAGCTGGTGTGCACGGCGCCGTTCCCCAGTATGCCGGTGGCCTTCTGGAACGATCCGGACGGCGCGCTGTACCGCGCGGCGTATTTCGAGTACTTCCCTGGCGTCTGGCGCCATGGCGACTGGGCCGAGCGCACCGCGCACGATGGCCTGATCATTCACGGCCGTAGCGACGCCACACTCAACCCCGGGGGCGTGCGGATCGGCACCGCGGAGATCTACCGGCAGGTTGAGCAGATTCCGGCGGTGCTGGAGTCGCTGGTGATCGAGCAGCGGCTTGGCGCCGAGGGCGACGATTCGCGGGTGGTGCTGTTCGTGCGCCTGCGCGAGGGGGAGCGTCTCACCGACGAGCTGCAGCGCGCGATCCGCCAACGCATCCGTGAGCACGCCAGCCCGCATCACGTGCCGAAGGTGATCGTGGCCGTCCCCGATATCCCACGCACGATCAGCGGGAAGATCACCGAACTGGCCGTCCGCGACGTGGTGCACGGCCGACCGGTCCGGAACGCCGACGCGCTGGCGAATCCTGCCGCGCTGGCACTGTTCGTCGATCTGCCAGAACTCCGGTAGGCTTCTGGCACCGCGACCGGGTTATTTTCCCAGTATCCTGCCGGACCAGCCCTGTTCGTGGAGCATCGTCCATGTGCGACAACCCGCTTTCGGAAGACCAACGGCAACGCGCCTGGATCGGCGCGCTGCCACGTTCGCATATCTGAGGTCGCGGTGGCTGCCCACCGTCGGCGCGATTTCGCGTGCCCGACTGTCCATCCATCACAACTGAGGTCTGCCCCATGGCGACGATGACCATCCCCGAACAGGGGATCGAGCACGATGCGTTCCCGATCAACGGCACCGACTACGTCGAGTTCTTTGTCGGCAATGCCAAGCAGGCGAGCCACTACTACCGCTCGGCATTCGGCTATCAGCTGGTCGGGTATCGCGGCCCGGAAACCGGCGTGCGCGACCGCGCGAGCTATCTCATGCAGCAGGGGAAGATCCGCCTCGTGCTCACGACGGCGCTGAACCCCGACTCGCCCATCGCCGCCCACGTGCACAAGCACGGCGACGGCGTGCGCGACTACGCGCTCTGGGTCGACGACGCTCGCGCCGCCTATGCCACCGCGATCGAGCGCGGCGCCATTGCCATTCAGGAACCGCAGGT
>CANHNQ010000082.1 GCA_947462095.1 Gemmatimonadota bacterium | reverse complement strand
GAAACCAACGCGCATGGGCGCGACGAGAAGTTGCGCGTGAAGAGCTTCTACGACGGACTCGACTTCCTGTACGAACTGGTGAAGCAGGTGGCCGGCCCGAACGCGGGCAAGCCGATTTCCTGAGTCACCGGTCGCGAACCTGGCTACACCTTCATGCCAGGTTCGCTCTCGATGACGGCGCGCGCGATGTCGACCATGCGCACCGAGCGATCCTGACTGCTGCGCTGCATGATGCGATAGGCTTCCTGCTCGGTGCTGCCGGTGCGGCGCATGAGAATGCCCTTGGCCCGTTCGATCAGCTTGCGCGCTTCGAGCTGCGCCTTCGCTTCCGCGGCCTCACGACGGGCCGACAGCAGTTCGCGCGCCCGCGTGACGGCCATGCGCAAGGTCGCATCGAGCGTCGTCGGCGGTGTCGGCTTCGGCAGGAGCGCCACCGCCGTGCTGCGCAACACGTCGGCCGTGCTCAGCGTGAGCGACAGGTCGCCGGTGATCAGCACCACCGCCGTTCCGGGCAGGGCCGCGGCGATCTCCTCGGCCGCCTGCACGCCACTCGCACCGGGCATGTGCATGTCGAGGAGCACCGCATCAGGCGTGAACTGCTGCGCCTTCTCGATAGCCTCCGTGCCGCTCTCGACTTCGGCGACCACCATGTGGCCAAGCGCGCCGAGCAGGTCGACGAGGGTAGACCGCTCGAGCGCGTTGTCTTCGGCCACCAGCACGCGAATGGTCGACGGCAGATCCGACATAGACTTACTCGGTTGTTGAAGCAGGAACAGCACGTCCTGCAATGTGAGCCTGCAATTCGGCCGCGCGCAACGGCTTGCGGAGGACAAACTCCGCGCCGTGCGACTCGCCGGTATCAGCAAGGGGTTCCCAGCCGGTGAGCACCCCAACCCGGACCGCGGGCACCGTGCGCCGGACATGCTGCACAAGGTCCCAGCCGCTGCCGTCGGGGAGTCCGACATCGGTCAGCATGAGATCGTACGGGGTACCCTCGCTGCACGCGAGCTTCTCCCGCGCGTCGGCACAGGTGCCGACGGCATCCACCCGGTGGCCGTCCGCCTGAAGAATACGTCGGAGAAACTCACGGCCGTCATCATGATCCTCGACCACGAGGATGCGCTGCGACGCCACCACCGGCGGGGCGACGTGCGCGGTCGTGTCGACCGGCTCCTCGCTCACGGCACGCGGAAGGCGCAGGGTCACCTCGGTGCCACGCCCGGGCACCGACGACATGGTCGCCGTGCCACGATGCCGACGGGCAATCCCGTACACCTCGGCCAGCCCCAGCCCCGAGCCTTTGGAGCCTTTCGTGGTGAAGAACGGCTCGAAGGCCCGCTCCCGCACCTCGGCGCTCATGCCTACGCCGGTGTCGCGAATCGAGACACAGGCGTCGCTTCCCTCCGTGAAGGTGCGTGCGGTGAGCGTCCCCCCCTCCGGCATCGCGTCGACCGCGTTCTGCACGAGATTGAGCAGGGCCTCGCGAATTTCGCCGGGGAGCCCGCGGGTGCTGACCGTTGGCTCGAACTGGCGGACGATGTGGATCTCGCCGCTCTCGCTCGAGCGACGCAAGCGCATCGGCTCGGTCAGGTCCAGCACGTCGTCGGCCAGCGCGGACAGATCGAGGGCCTCGTCGCCACCGGCATGCACCGGTTGCTGTCGGATGAAGCGACCCACGCGCGACGCCGTCGCCGCGCCGATCTCAGCGGCTTTCTGAATGCGGTCGGCATAATCGCGCACCGCATCGGGCGATTCGGCATGATGCCGCAGCAGATACGCCGCGGCCATGATCGGGTTGAGTGCGTTGTTCACGTCGTGCATCACGCCGGCAGCCAGCTGTCCGACCGCCGCCAGCCGACGCTCGCGCAGGTTGTCCTCCTGCACGGCCGCGAGCGCGCGCGATCGCTCCTCGACGAGGTGCTCGAGCTGCGCGCGCTCGTGCGACACCTGTTCCAGGAGTGCGGCTTCACGCCCTGCACGCTCCTGCACCTGGCGCTCGAGCCGCTGGCGATCGGTCACGTCCAGATCGAGCAGCACCGCACCCACGACCTCCTGCCGTTCGTTGCGGAACGGCGCGGCGAACGATTCGATCACACGCTGGGCGCCGAGCCGACGGACCTCGAGCCGCTGTTGCCGCACCACATGGCCCGCGAGCGCCCGCATGGCCGGCGCATCCAGAAACGACAGCGGACGATTGTTTGCGATGTCGTGCGGCGCCTCGAGCTCCCACAGTGCGCGCACCGTGGCCGGGGGGTGCGTGGGATGCTCCAGATCGGCATGCGCGTTGGACTGCACGATGCGCCCGGTGACGTCCGTGATGCGGACCGTCGCGGGGGTGAGCGTCAGCAAGGCCGATAGTTCGCGATCCACGCGCGCCGCGGCGGTTTGCTGGTCGTCGCGCGCGGTCGCATCGGTCGCGGTCAACAGCAGCAGTTCCTCGTCGAAGGCGACGGCGCGCACATCGACCACGCGCACCCCGGCCGCGCGACGCTCGCGATTGAGCGGCAAGGTCTGGGTCGTAGGCGCGTCACCGGCCGCGACGCCGGCCAGGAGCGCGGCCGCGGCCGCCCCCAGGGGCAGCAGCACCACGCTCCACGACTGCGACGGCAGCG
The DNA here is from genome assembly GCA_947462095.1 of Gemmatimonadota bacterium. Taxonomy (GTDB): domain Bacteria; phylum Gemmatimonadota; class Gemmatimonadetes; order Gemmatimonadales; family Gemmatimonadaceae; genus Gemmatimonas. The sequence continues at coordinate 13,204 of CANHNQ010000082.1, read as the reverse complement.
GGGCGCGGGCATCGACCACGAACCACTCGCGCCCCAGCGTGTTCACGGCGTAGAGCGCTCCAGAGCGCAGGAAGAATGCCGCCGCCGACGGGAGCGCCTCCAGCAACGCCGTCGCGCGCGCCGGATCGGACGCGCGTGGCACGGAGGGTCTCGCCTGGTCCATCGCACTCGGGTCTGCCATACTCTCGCCGCTTGCATGCGGTCGCTCCCCACCGGCAACGGCATCGTCGCAGATCGGGGCGCGTCCGCACTCTGATATTCGGGTCATCCTACGCGTTGAACGTTAGCGAGGCGTGGTCCCCACGGTCAAACGTGCCGTCGTAGTCGCCTACGGGCCGGCAGCGTAATTCCCGTTCGCCCTGTAGCTTGGTGCCATGCTTACCCCGTTTCGCACCACCCTTTGGCGGGTCCTGCTGATTCAGGCCGTCACACTGGCGGCACTCTGGCTGCTGCAGACGCGATACACCCTGCAGCACCCCTAGGGCGCCATGCATTGGATCAACTGGGCGATCGTCGTGGTGTATCTCGCGGTCGTCGTGGTCGACGGCCTGCGCCGCACGCGCGGGACGACGAACATCGAAGGGTACTTTCTGGCCGACCGCAGCCTGCCGTGGTGGGCCGTGGGGCTGTCGGTCATGGCGACGCAGCTCTCCGCCGTGACGCTCATCGGCACCACCGGACAGGGCGCCACCGACGGCCTGCGCTTCGTGCAGTTCTACTTCGGACTGCCGATCGCGATGGTGATTCTCGGCGTCACCATCGTGCCGTTCCTGCACGGCGCCAAGGTGTACACGGCGTATGAGTTCCTCGAGAAGCGCTTCGACGCGAAAACGCGCTCCCTGACCAGCTTCCTCTTCCTGCTCTCACGCGGGATGTCCTGCGGCACCATCATCGCCGCCCCCAGCGTGGTCCTCTCCGCGATCTTTGGCTGGGACATCACCTGGTGCGTGGCGCTGATCGGCGTACCCACCGTGATCTATACCGTGCTCGGCGGTGTGCAGGCGGTCACCTGGGCCGACGTGAAGCAGATGGTCGTGATCGTTGGCGCCCTGCTCGCGATCGTGGTCGTGCTCATTCTGCGCATGCCGGTGCCACTCGATAACGCCCTCGAGATCGCCGGCGCCACGGGCCGTCTGCGCGTCTTCGATTTCTCGTTCAACCTGTCGGAGACGTACACGTTCTGGTCGGGCATTCTCGGCGGCACCTTTCTGATGCTGTCGTACTTCGGCACCGATCAGAGCCAGGTGCAGCGCTACCTCGCCGCCAAGTCGGTCGATCAGGCGCGCAGTTCGCTGCTCATGAGCGCGTACTGGAAGATCCCGCTGCAGGCGCTGATCCTGCTCATCGGCGTGCTCGTGTTCCTGTTCTACACGTTCACGCCGGCGCCCATGCTGTTCAATCCGCAGCACAGCGCCCAGGTACAACAGCAAGAGCCGGCGACCTTCGCGGCGCTCGAGTCGCGCTATACCACGGCCATCACACAGCGCGCAGCGGCCGCACGACAGGCGTCCGCGGACATCGACCACGGTGCGGATGCCGCGACCACGAGGGCGCTGCTCGACTTCCGACGCGCCGACTCCTCCGTGAACGTGGTCCGGAAGGATGCGCTGACGGCCGCCGGACGCGTGACCGGTGAAGCCTCGCGCGACGTGAACTACATCATTCCGCGGTTCGTGCTGGATCACTTGCCGCTCGGCTTCGCCGGTGTCTTCCTGGCCGCCGTCCTCGCCGCCGCCATGTCCAGCATCGCCGCCGAGCTGAATTCGCTGTCCACCGCCACGGTGGTGGACTTTTATCAGCGATGGTACAAACGCGAAGGAAGCGACGCGCACTACCTGTTCGTGTCGAAGGCCTCGACGGCGGTCTGGGGCGTGTTCGCCTGCGTGGTGGCCGTGTATGCGGCCAACCTCGGCTCACTGATCGAAGTCGTGAACCGGTTCGGCTCGTTCTTTTACGGCTCGATCCTCGGCGTGTTCATCCTCGCCATGATCCCGCGCACCCGCGCGCTCGGCGCGTTCGTGGGGCTGCTGAGCGGCATGGGCGCCGTGGCCGCCGTGTCGTTCGGAGTGCCCAGTGTGAGCTTCCTGTGGCACAACGTGATTGGGGCGGTGGTGGTGGTAGCTGTCGGCTCCGTGTTGAGCCTTGGCGATCGCAAACTGCCAACTGCTTAGGAAGCAGGAAGGAGGGTGTCGGGGAGGAGGAAACAGGACAGCGGCGCCGGTTCCCTGCCTCCTCCCTCCTGAGACCCTCCTCCCTGCACCCTAAGCAGTTGGCCGTTGATCTACATCTTGGGAACCACGACTGACTGTCCATTGATCAGATTCGCCAGTATCCTGGCCGCCCCTGGCACACCGTTCGGCAACTGCCGGAACAGCGCCAACGTGACATACACGTAGCGCCCCTTACCCAGCGGAGCCACGAGCAGGCCACCCTGCTGCGCCGGCTCGTTCGGATCGTTCATCGACAGCAGCGGCGTGTAGCGCTTGTCGAAGGTGCTGGGCATGTACGTGGCGCGCTCCTGCGCCCAGTCCGCCCAGTCGACGGCACCGATGCGATTGGGACCCACAAGTAACGGATTCGTGGGCTGTAACACCGTGACCGGCGCCTGCTCCATCGTGACACGTGCCGCCGGGCGAGTCCACTGCATCGGGTACGGCAACACACTTGGGAAGCGATTCATTTCCTGCGCCCCGTACTGCACCACCAGCGTGCCACCCTTGTTCGCGTAGTCGAGCAGCCGCGCGTTGTTGCGCACCAACACCTCACTCGCTTCATACGCGCGCGGTCCGACCACGATGCTCGTGAAGCGCGACAGGTCGGTGCTGTTGAGCATCGACGGTTCGATCTTCTCGACCGCGATGTCGAGTTGCTCGAGCGCCTCGAGCCCGGTGTCCCCGACGCCCTTCACGTAGCCTACGCGGGCGCGCGGTGGAAGCTTCACATTCACCGCCGAGAGGTACATCCCGCTCGCGCCGTACAAGCGCATCGGCGTGATGTGGTCGTAGCGGATGTCGAACACGCTGCTGGTGCTCAGGGCGCCTTCGTGCAGCGCCAGCGCGACGAGCTCGAGACGTCCTTCCTTCACCATGCCGCGCACGCGGAAGGTGAGGATGGTGGCGCCATCGGGACCCAACACGCGTTCGCGTTCCACCGAGTCGGCCTTGAGCCCCTCGGGGAGTTCGAGCTTCACCGTGACCTCGGCGTCGTGCGGATACGACGACTGGATCCGCACCGGCACAAACCGTTCGACCGGCACACCGGCGCGGATGTATTCCATCGTGTTGGCGAGATTCACCGTGATGCCCGGCACGGCGGACACCGGTACCTGCTGATCGCCCTTGATCGGATCGGCGTAGCGGTAGACCACCGGTTCGTTCACCGTCACGCTTTCACCGGCGATCATGAGTCGCGCCTGCACCATCGTGGCGCGCTGTTCCTGCTGCTGCGCCTCGGTGCGCGCGTCGATCGGCGCCTGGAACCAGTCCTGCTGCTTGCGGCCGAAGGTACGCCACCACGGCGAGTTCGCCTGAAACGCCACCGCCCAGCGATTCAGCACCGCCGCGCTGTCGGGGCTGATCGACAGGTCGCCCGCTTCACCAGGGCGAAGGCCGAGTCCCGCCACCAATGCGTTCGACAGCTGCACCGCTGCGCGGCCACGATTGAACACGGTGATCGTGACCGGCAGCGAATCGTTCACCGCAATCTTCACCGGCTCGCGCACGGGGAACGTGGCGCGTGGAGCCGTGGCTTCCACCGCCACACCAGCGGCCAACACCAGCGCGCGCTCGGCGCGGTCGACCGTCGTGACCAATGCATCCCAGAGCGCCGGCTGCGCTTCGTCGGGCGAGCGACCCGACAAGCTGGACGGCGCACCCGGAGGACCCGCGATCAGAATGCTCGGGCCGCGTCCGCTGGCGTTGCGCACCGTCCGGAACTGCCGCAGCGCCTGCGCCAACGGCGTCACGATCAGCGACGGATCGTCGGCGCGATACATCGCCCGGACCGACGTCATCGTGCGCAACGCCGAGTCGAGCACGGGCTGCGCGGTGGTCGGAAGCTTGGCGCGAAGCGCCGTCCACGTGGTGTCGATGCCATCGAACAGCGACTGCTCGCTGCGTGCGTTCTCCGGCCCCACGCGCGAGGCTTCGCGCGCGAGATATCCCAGCATCGTGCCCTTCTTCTGCAGCACGCCGAAGCCTTGGCTCTTGTGCTGCGAGCGGCTCTCCGCCGCGATCTCGTAGTAGCTGCGTCCCAGCAGCGCGTCATACTCCCCCACGTTCACGCGCAGCGTGGCGGAATCGGGGGCCTGTCGCGCACTGCGATAGAACTTCTGCGGCGTCCATGGCAAGCCGAAGCCCTTCACCGGGAAACGCACCGTGTCGGCGGCGAGATCGTACGCTTCGCGCGCCAGCATTCCCGACACCTGATGATGTCCATGCCCGTCGCGCGGTGTGCCGCTGAAGAACGCGACCATCACATGCGGGCGGAACGCGCGCACCACGCGCACCACGTCACCGAGAATCGAGTCCTTGGGCCAATGCGTGTACGTCTCTTCGGCGTTCTTGCTGAAGCCGAAGTCGTACGCGCGCGTGAAGTACTGGCGCCCGCCATCGATGCGGCGCGCCGACAGCAGCTCCTGCGTGCGGATCGCGCCGAGCGCCTCGCCCAGCTCGTTGCCGATCAGATTCTGTCCGCCGTCACCGCGCGTGAGCGAGAGGTACGCGGTTTCCACATGGCGTCCCTTGGCGAGCCATGCAATCACCGGCGTGTCTTCGTCGTCCGGGTGCGCGGCCACTGTGAGGACACGGCCCGTGGTGCCCACGCCGGCCAGGGTGGAGCCCAGCGCGGCGGCGCCGCGGTCGAGCGTCACGTTTTGTGCCGACATCGCGCGCCCACCAGCGACAAGCGCCGCGGCAACAGCCGCGGCGCTCATCATCATCTGGTGGAATCGGGTGCGCCGAAGCGCCGTCACTGCCCCACCTTCATGGCCGAACGCTCCTCGGCGACTTCGCCGGTATCCATGACCATCGCAATGATGCGGGCCTGCTCGGCCTGATGCGCATCCATGTAGCCTTCGGCAGGGCTCGCCCGCTCCGGGCGTCCCACGTAGCGCACACCGACCGATGCACCGGCCGATGCCCGCAGGCGAGGCTGCACGTACGTCCACGCGCCCTGATTCTTCGGCTCTTCCTGCGCCCACACCACCTGCTCGATGGCGGGGTAGAGTTCCATGATCTGCACGATTTCGTGGTGCGGCCACGGATACAGCTCTTCCACGCGCACCAGCGCCACGTTCGGATTACGCGACGGCGCGAGCGCCATGTCGTAGTACAGCTTGCCGGTGCAGAACACGATCCGACGCACATCGTCGCGATGCTGTGACGCGATGGGATCGTCGATCACCGGCTGGAAGCCACCCTGCGCGAGGTCGTCGAGCTTCGAGGCCGCTTGCGGGAGTCGCAGCAGCGACTTCGGCTGCATGCAGATGAGGGGCCGGCGCTGCGTCCGCAACGCCTGACGGCGCAGCAAATGGAAGTACTGCGCCGGCGTGCTGCAGTAGGCCACCGTGAGGTTGCCTTCGGCGCACAGCTGCAGGAAACGCTCCAGCCGGGCGCTCGAATGCTCGGGGCCCTGCCCCTCGTATCCGTGCGGCAGCAGCATCACCACGCCGCTGTCCATGCCCCACTTCGCGCGGTCGGCCACGATGAACTGGTCGATGATCGGCTGCGCGACGTTCACGAAGTCGCCGAACTGCGCTTCCCACAACACGAGCGCATCGGTGGCCACCGTACTGAAGCCATACTCAAAGGCCAGCACCGCCGTTTCCGACAACGCCGAGTTGAAGATTTCGAACGCACCCGTCGCGCCAGGGACGTGCGCCAGCGGCGCATACTTGCGGCCGGTCTCGCTGTCGCTGAGCACGGCATGCCGGTGCGAGAAGGTACCGCGCTCAGCGTCCTGACCGGTGATGCGCACCGACATGCCGTCGCGCAGCAACGTCCCGAACGCCAGGGCCTCCGCGTGTCCCCACTCAATGCCGCCCTGCTCGCCCATCGTGTCGCGGCGCCGTTCGAGTTGCTTCGCCAGCCGCGGATTGGGCGTGAGATCAGCCGGCCACGTGAGCAGCGCCTCGTTCACCTCGTGCAACGTTCCCGCCGCCACGTTGGTGATCACGGGCTTCGGTGCCGTCCCCGGCTCGGCCGGCCACGGCGCATGCTTCTCGCTGCCCAGCAGTGACTGCTTGAAGCGCGCGTGGATGTCGGTGTAGTTCTGGGTTTCGGCCTGCTCGATCGCGGCCGCCTCGGCCTCGGTGAGCACGCCTTCCTGCACGAGACGTCCCGCCCACACCTGCGGCACCGTGGGGTGCTTCCGGATCTGCGCGTAGCGCATGGGCTGCGTGTACATCGGCTCGTCGCCTTCGTTGTGCCCGTGCCGGCGATAGCCCACCAGGTCGATCAGCACATCCTTCCGGAACATCGCGCGGTACGCACACGCGAGACGCACGGCCGTGATACACGCCTGGGCGTCGTCTGCGTTTACGTGGAAGATCGGCATCTCGAAGCCCTTCGCGAGATCCGAGGCATAGTGCGTGGAGCGCGCGTCGGTGGGATCGGTGGTGAAGCCGACCTGATTGTTCACGATGATGTGAATCGTGCCGCCGGTGCGGTACGCGTTCAGCCGTGAGATGTTGAGCGTCTCGGCCACGATGCCTTCACCGGGGAACGCCGCATCGCCGTGAATGGCCACCGGCACCACCGCCAGCTCGTCGCGTTCGGCGTGCGTCCCGGGCAGGCGCTGCAGCGCGCGCACGACGCCCTCGATCACCGGGTTCACGACTTCAAGGTGCGACGGGTTCGGCACCAGCCGCAGCTTCACCGGCGTGCCGTCCACGTCGCGCGTGCCGAGGAAGCCCATGTGGTACTTCACGTCGCCCGTGGCGTTCTCGTCGGCGTGATCGTGCCGGCCTTCGAACTCGGCGAACAGATTCTCGAACGGCTTCCCCATGACGTTGGTGAGCACGTTGAGGCGGCCGCGGTGCGCCATGCCGATCACGACTTCACGCGCGCCAGAGCGTCCGGACTCGCGGATCACTTCGTCGAGCATCGGAATCAGCGTGTCGGTGCCTTCCACCGAGAAGCGCTTGTAGCCCTGATAGACGCGTCCCAGAAACCGCTCGAGGCCGTCCACCTGATTCAGGCGCCGCAGCGTGTCCTTTTTCTCGTGAGGCGTGAGATCGCGCGTGAGCACCCCGTCGCGGAAGGCGCGCCGGAACCATTCGCGCTCATCGTCCGCTTCGAGATGCCACACTTCGTAGCCGATGCGCCCCGCGTACACCTTCCGCTTGCGCGCGATCGCGTCGGCGGCGGTGGCGAAGCGATCATCACCGAGCGCGGCGCCGGGAATCAGCTGCAGATCGGCGTCGGTGAGCCCCCAGAATTCCGGGCTCAGATCCTCGGCGCCCGGCGGCGGCGTGCCCAGCGGGTCGAGCTGCACCGCGTAGTGGCCGTAGTTGCGGATCGCCTGCTGCAGGGAGGCCGCGGCGGCCACTTTCCGGAGGAAGGCGACGTCGGTGGTGGCGCCGCCCGTGGGCGCGGACGCCGTCGGCGGTGCACCGGTGCCGAACAGCGACTCGGCGATGCGGAAGTACTGGCGCCACGTCTCGTCCACACTGGCGGGGTCGTGACGATAACGCTCGAATTGTTCGGCAAAAATGCCGTCGTTGAAAACGCTCGTGATGGCAGCGGTCATAGCGTTCGAATGTAACGCTGGGTTCCCGAATACACATGTCGCCGGTGCCCATCGGGTGCGTTCAGTGCGTCGCGGGGACCACCAGGGTGAACACCGACCCCTCGCCGGGGCGCGACACGACCTCGATCCGTCCGCCCAGCATGGTCGCGAGGCGGCGCGCGATGTAGAGCCCCAGGCCGGTCCCCCGGTGCCGACCGGCCGGCACGTTCTCGATCTGGGAGAAGGGGCGAAACAGCCGTTGCATGTCGGTGGGCTCGATGCCGATACCGCTGTCCCGTACGGCCAGCCGGACCGTTGCGGCGCCGTCGGCCAGGGGGGAGCCGCGCGTCACGCGCACCGAGACGGCTCCGTCCTCGGTGAACTTCACGGCATTCTGGCAGAGATTCAGGAGAATTTGCCGCACCCGCGCTTCGTCGGTGTGCAACAACGGGAGCCCCGGCTCGAGGTCGATCGAAAACTCGATCCCCTTTTCGCGCGCCAGCGGTTCGATGAACGGGTGGAGGGAGTCCAGCAGTTCGGGGACGCGGACGGTGCCGTTACGTGGGGTGAGGCGGTCGGCTTCGAGCGAGGCGTAGGTGAGGATGTCCTCGATGAGCGAGCCCAGATGCCGTCCCACCGTCCGCAGTCGCATCACGACGTCCTGCTGTTCCGGCGACAGCGGGCCGAGGATCTGGTCTTCGAGAAGCTCGCTGTACCCCTCAAGTGCCGTTAAAGGGGTGCGAAGCTCATGCGATAGTGTCGCTAAAAGACTGGTTTTTGCGGCATCGGCCGACCTGGCGTCTTCGAGCAACCGGGCCTTCCAGAGGGCGAGGGCGGCGAGGTCGGCCATCACCCCGAGCCGCTCCTCGTCGGCCTCGTCGAACTGCGGGTGCCCGGTGTCGCGGGTAATCGAGAGGACGCCGTACAGCTGGCCGTTGGCCACCAACGGCAGCAGCAGAATCGGCCCGATCCCCAGGCGGGGCAACAGTTCGGCGAAGAACGGCGAGCTGGCTTGTGGCGACAGGATGGTGACGGCACGCCGCTCGTTGGCCACCCGTCCCGTGACCGTACCCTCCAGCGGGAAGGTCATGGAGAGTAGATCGTTCGTGCGGCCGGCACAGGCCACATAAACGCCATTATCACCACTTAATTCAGCCACTGACGCGCCATTTGCTCGTCCGCGAACCATCGAGAGCTCGCACAGCGTCTGGAGAACGCTCTGCGAATTCGTTTCGGCGGCGAGGGCGCGGGCCACTTGGCGGAGCGTGCCGAGCTCTTCTGTTTTCCGGTAGTCGGAGTAGAGAAGGTCTTCTGTGCTGGCGGGGAAATCGGCCGGATCGTGCGGACTCTGCATCTGGGAACTCTGCACCGCCGCGCATCGCTTGGGGAGCGATGCCTTCAAGAGAATCCAAACGACCGCGCGACGGCGGTGTGCGCGGCAACGGCGTAAACGGCCACCCCGACAAACTGTGCGCCCGCTGTGGCCGCCCCTTCAGCTGGCGCAAGAAGTGGGAGCGCGACTGGGAGAACGTGCGCTACTGCAGCGATAAGTGCCGGATGGGGAAGGGCGCGGGATAGCCCGCGCGGGGCAACGCCCCTACTTCAGCACCGGCGTCGCCCCACCCGGCCACAGCGGCCCCAGCCCCGCCATCAGTTCGGCGATCACGCCGATGCCGTCCCACAGATTGCCGATGCGCAGGTTCTCGTTGGGCGCGTGCTGACTGTTGTCGGCGTTCACCGTGGGCACCGTAATCACCGTGGCGCCGAGCTGCTCGACGAAGTGAAAGAGCGGCAGCGACCCGCCCAGCATCGGCATGACGAATGGTTCGCGACCGTACGCGCGGCCCATCAGCGTCTTCACCGCGCGCACCGACGGCAGCGTGGACGCCACGCGCACGCTGGTGTAGCCACCGCCGCAGCCCACGTAGGCGAGGTGAGCGCGGTCGGTGCTGCGCGCGGCGGCATTGGCATCGGTCGACACCGTGTAGCCCAGCGACCCGAGATGGCGCGTGACCAGCTCGCAGATACGCGCCGGTTGCTGGTCGGGCACCAAGCGGAAGTCGATGGACACGCTGGCGCTGGTGGGCACGGCGTTGGCCGCGCCACCACCCACTTCGCCGGTCCGAATGCCGCGGATGTTGAGCGCCGGCAGCATGATGCGCTCGCCCAACGCCGCGTTGTTCGCTTCGGTGCGCGCGAGGCCCAGTGAGGTGCGCAGGGAGTCGTCGGTATTCGACAGCGCCTTCCCCAACGCACGGTCGTTTTCGGAAATGGCCGGCACATCATCGTAGAAGCCGGCGATCTTCACGCGGCCGTCCATATCGCGCACACTGGCGATGAAATGCGCCACCGCCACGCCGGGGTTCGGCGCCCAGTTGCCGTAGTGTCCGCTGTGCAGCGCGCGATTGGGGCCATAGAACGTGACGTCCACGCCCATCACGCCGCGCACGCCGAGCACGAGTTGCGGCGTGCCGCTCACATGCGTGGGGCCGTCGAAGAACAGCCAGGCGTCGGCCGCCAGCACCGCCTTGTGCGCCTTGAGCAGGTCGCCCAGGTGCGCCGAGCCGGCCTCTTCTTCGCCTTCCAGGAAGAACTTCACGTTCACCGTGGGCGCCTTCTTGGCTGCCTTGAGCGCGTCGAGGGCGGCCAGCATGGCAATGATCGGTCCCTTGTCGTCGCTGGCCGAGCGGGCGCGAATGCGCACGGCGGGATCGATGGTATCGCCCTTGGCCGGCAGAGACACGGCGTCGGTGGCCACGCTGTTCGCGTAGCGACGGAGCTCGGGGGTGAACGGATCCCCGTTCCATCCGCCACCGGCCACCGGCTGGCCGTCGTAGTGGGCGTACATCACGATGGTGCGCGTGGCGCCGGGCGTTTTGAGTTCACCGAACAGCGCAGGACTACCGCCCGTGGGCGCGACCAACGGCCGCATGGCGACGCCCCGCTTGGCGAAGGCCGCCGTGAGAAACTCCACGTTACGGCGGATGTTCGCGGTGTCGGAGGCCACGTTGGGGATGGCCAGCAGCGCGAAGGCTTCATCGAGAATTTCGCGCTCGTGGGCTTTACGCCACGCGTCCACGACGGGACGGAGTTGCTGGGCCGACAGCGGGGCAACGGCGAAAGTGGCGAGGGCAACCGCGGAGAGGGCGGACGCCACGAGAGTGCGACAAAAAGAGGCCATCCCGAAAGCTGCGATCGGGATGGCCTCTTCGCTACGGCGCGATCGCGACGGCCACGGGGCTCCGCCTCGGCGAGACCGGACGACCGCCTCAGAACTCCGCGCTCAGCGTGGCGAACACCGCGCGCGCCGGCAGTACGAAGTAACGAATCGTGCCCGACCCCGACACCGCACCGCTCGCGAACTTCTGCGTGTCGCCCAGATTCGCGCCACGCACCGTGAGCGCGTAGCGGCCAACCGTGGTACGGGCCGAGGCGTCCACCGTGTAGTAGTCCGGGAGCACGCGATCGGCGCTGCTGGTGTTGTCGAGGAACGCCTTCGACTGATAGCGCCCTTCCAGGCTCACCATGACGCGGTTCGTCGGCGAGACCTCAATGCGATGCGATGACATGAACGCCGGCGTGAGCAGCGGCGTCACGTGGCGTCGCACCACCGGCGTGCCGCGCGACGAATCGGTGAACTGCGCGATGCGGTTCTGGCTCCATGTGGCGTTGCCCGCCAGTACCACGCGGGAGATGCCGCGATAGGCCGCGTCCACCTCGAGACCACGCCGGTAGCTGTTGCCGACGTTGCGGCGCAGAATCGAGCCCGACGCCGTGGGCGCGCCGATGCGCGCGATGTCGTTGCGGAAATCCATGCTGTACAGATTGGCCGACAGCTCCATCGTGGCGCGCGACCACGTGATACCCAGTTCGGCGTCGCGCACCGACTCCGGCTTCACGCGCGTGAAATCGCCGTAGTCGGCTACGTTGCCGCTGTTCAAGTCGTCATCGCCGGCGAACAGATCGTTGCGGGCCGGTTCACGACTGGTGATCCCGTACGAGGCGTACGCGGAGAGACCCTTCGCCACCTGATATGTGACGCCCGCCTTGGGATTGAAGAACAGCCAATCGATGCTGCGCTCGTCGATTCCGGCGTTGGCATCGGGCTCATAGCGGAACGTCGCATAGCGTCCCTGCAGGTCGGCAAACCAACGCGCCTTGCCGGCGTCGAGCGACAGCTTGGCAAACGCGCTGGCGTCCTGCTTGTGGCCGGTGTTGTCGTACAGCGTGGTGGACGGCTGGACGTAGCCGCGGTGCGCCCGCTGGTAGGTGTTGGCGTTGATGCCCGTGTTCACGCGCAGCGCGCCACGTTCCACGTTGTACGCGCTCGTGACGCCGTACCATGTGTGCGCGAGGTTGAACCGATAGCGATCGGGCAATGCGATGTAGTCGTAGTTGCCGCTGGCCGAGTTGCGGTACACCGTGGTGCTGAGCGACCCGCCGTTCTGCAGGGCGCGTGTATACGCCAGCGACACCATCTGCTGTCCGAACTTGTCGCGCTCGTCGGGCTGCAATGGATTGAAGCGACGGTTCGCGCGCAGCTCGTCCAGCGTGGCGCCGGTGTACGACAGCGTATCGGCCAACAGCCCCACCAGCGTGGTGAGCTTGATCACGTCGCGCGCACCGAACCAGCCGGCCCCCACGAACGCCGAGCGCCCCATCACACCACTGTGGTCGCGGTAGCCGTTGGTGCGCAGCGCACTGGCCCGGCCGTACACGGCGAATTTGTTGGCGGTGAGCCCCGAGTTGAACGAGGCGCTCACGCGCTGGGCACCGAACGAGCCCATCTGCAACTGCACATCGCCACCGGCGTCGGCGCGCGCCACCGGCATGGTTTCGAAGTTCACGCTGCCGGCGAACGATGCCGTACCCGCGGTGCTCGTGCCGACGCCGCGCTGCACCTGCACCGACTGCACGTTGGACATGAGGTCGGCGAGGTTGGCGAAGTACAGCACCTGATCTTCCATATCGTTCAACGGCACGCCGTCGAGCGTGATATTGATGCGGGTCTGATCGATGCCGCGCAGCCGCAGGTAGCTGTAGCCCCAGTTGGTGCCGGTTTCGGTGTGCGACGTCATGGAGGGCGCGGCATTCATGAGCAGCATAGGCACGTCCTGCCCGAAGTGCCGCTGCGTGATGGCCGCGCGACCGATGGTGGTCTGCGAGATCGGCGCCTGGTCATTGGCGCGGATGGCGCGGACCAGCACGCCTTCGATGTTGCGCACCGAGTCGGCCTTGGCGGCGGCGCTGACGCTGTCGGGACGGGACTGTGCGCCGAGGGTGGCGGCGGCAACAGTCAGGAAGCAGGCGACACCAAGTCGCGGCGTGCGCCATGGGCGCGCGATTGCGTGCGGATACATCGATTGGACTCCCTACGCCGGTACGAGCCGGATCAGGTTCTACGGGACTCTCTCAGCCAACGCGCACTGGCGGCGCCGGCACCCCGGTCATGTGCGGTGAACCCTAATTAGCTTTG
>CANHNQ010000081.1 GCA_947462095.1 Gemmatimonadota bacterium | reverse complement strand
TGCACGCCCGTGGTGGTCTCTTCGCTCACGCCACGGATGCCGGCCAGCACCTTCGTCCAACGACCCGGGTGCTTCGCCTGCTGGGCGCGCAGCAGGTCAAGAATCACGCCCCACTCTTCCGGTTCGTTGTCGCTGTCGAAGCCCGGAATCACGCCGCTCTTCTCGTACTCGGTGCCCTTGTGCACGAGCAGCGTGGCATCGCCGCCGTCATCAAGCAACAGATTCGGACCCGTGCCGTCGCTCCACATGAGCGCCTGCTCGGTGCACCACCAGTATTCCTCGAGCGTCTCACCCTTCCACGCAAACACCGGCGTGCCCTTGGGCTGCTCCACCGTGCCGTGCGGCCCCACGGCCACGGCGGCCGCGGCGTGGTCCTGTGTGCTGAAGATGTTGCACGACACCCAGCGCACATCGGCGCCGAGTGCGACCAGCGTCTCGATGAGCACGGCCGTCTGCACCGTCATGTGCAACGAACCCATGATCTTCGCGCCCTTGAGCGGATACTGGCCCGCGTACTCGGCGCGCAGCGCCATCAACCCCGGCATCTCGAATTCAGCGAGACGGATTTCCTTGCGGCCCCACTCGGCGAGCGCGAGATCACGCACGGCGAACGCGGGACGATCGAGCGACGCCAATGGCGCAGCGCCCTGTTCGGTGACGACGACGGTAGACATTTACGGATGAGTCCTGAGGGAAGAGTCGGAACGGGAACCCACGGCACAACGCGCCGTGGCGGAGAACAACGCAGGGCCGGTGGCATCGGGATCCACCGGTAACGGGACATAGCGCACGTTGGTAAAGCCAGCGTCGTGCAGCCACGACGTCAGTTCGAGCTGATCGAAGCCCAGCCACACGTGACCCATCTGCTCGCGATAGCGCTCCTGGGTATGCGGGCGCATGTCGGCGATGAGCAGCCGCCCGTTCGGGCGGAGCGCACGCCGCACGTCGCGGAGCGCGCGCAGTGGATCGGCCACGTGGTGCAACACCAGCATGATGACGGCGGCATCGAGGGACGCGTCGGCCAACGGCAAGGCTTCGAGCGTTCCTTCGGACAACGTCACATTGCTGTGCGTAGCGAGTCGGGACGAGGCGGCCGATAACATGGCGGGCGACGCATCGATCGCATGGACATGCGCCACGTGCGGCGCCAGCGCGGCAGCCAACGCGCCGGTGCCGCACCCCAAGTCGCCGACAATCAGCGAATCGTCCAGCAGCGCGAGCGCAGCGCTGAGATCGGCGCGGGCGCCGAACATCGTGTTGCGCAGGGCATCCCACTCCGCGCTGGCCGTGGCAAAGAACGCCTGCGTGCCGGCCCGGCGCGCGGAGATCACGGCATCGACGCGCGCGGCGTCCTGCAAGGAGGCCGGCGTGCTGCTGAGCGCCGACCGGACGATCTCCCATAACGCGCGCATCTCGGCATCGAGCGACGGACGCCGACGGTACCACCGGCTTGCCCCTTCGGCCCGGGACACGATCCAGTGCTGATCGGCCAGAATTTTGAGGTGCCGGCTCACGGTGCTCTGGGGCACCTGCAGCGCCGTCGCCAGTTCGCCGACCGTGAGCTCCTGCCGCTCCAACGCCGAGAGCAGCCGGCACCGGGTGGTGTCAGCGAGCTCGACCATATGGTCGTGAATAGCAAGGCGCGGCGAGGTCATGCAGTGAATATATCCGTGTATCCGGATGAAAGGATAGATATCGGGCGCATCTTCTTGCACGCCGGAACGGGGCTCGTCGGGGATTCTCCCCTGCCGTCGAGGTGGATCCGTGCTACCATTGCCTTGCATGCTTGATCTTCCTCTCGCGCTGGACCTCTTGGTTTCGGCTCTGGTCGGACTGGCGGTGGGCATCGAGCGGGAATGGTCGGGACACACGACCGGCCCCGACGGCCGCTTCGCCGGGATCCGCACGTTCACCCTGCTCGGGGTCATCGGGGGGTTCGGCGGCTGGTTCTACCGCGACGGCCAGCCGGCGCTGGCCGCCGTGATCGTGGGCGCGGGGGTGCTCTTTCCGATGGCGGCGTACGCCGCCACCCTCCGACGCCCGGGCACCACCACCGACGGAACCACCGAAGTGGCGGCCATGCTCGTGGTCGCGATGGGAGCGGCGGCAGCGCTCGGCCATCGCACGCTGGCGAGTGCCGCTGCCGTGGTGTGTGTCCTGCTGCTGGCCGAGAAGTCGACGTTTCGGAATGCCCTGCAGCGGGTGGCGGCGCATGAACTGCGGGCCGCGTTGCAGTTCGCCGTGCTCGCGCTGGTCATTCTGCCGCTGCTGCCGTCAGGCGCCTACGGGCCGTTCGGCGCGTTCCAGCCACGGCAGCTGTGGATCGTGGTGCTGCTCTTCTCGGGGCTCAATTTCGCCGGCTACATCGCCCGGCGCGTGATCGGCGAAACACGCGGCCTTGGGGTGACGGGGTTGCTGGGCGGGGTCGTGTCGTCGACCGCGGTGTCCCTCACGTTCAGCCGTCGAAGCCGCACCGACCCCGCGTTGGCGATCCCGCTCGCGCTGGGTGTCGTCGCGGCCTGTACGGTACTGGTCCCACGCCTGCTCGTCATTTCCTCGATGCTGCAACCCGCGGTCGCCGCCGCCGCGGTGCCGGTGCTGGTGCTCCCATTTCTGGTCGGCATGTCGCTGATGGCCTTCGTGATGTGGCAGGAACGCGAAACCCGTGTGTCACCGGTGCCGGACGACGTTCCGCGTGCTCCCGCGCCGGGACAGAATCCGCTCGCGCTCGCGTCGTCGTTGCAGATGGCCGTGGCGTTCCAGGTTGTGCTCTTTGCGGTCGCGTGGGTACAGCAGGCCGTCGGCACCAGTGGCGTGCTGCTGTCAGCGACACTACTCGGACTCACCGACGTCGATGCCCTCACGGTGTCCATGACGCGCTATGGCGCCGATCCGGCGAACGTGCGCGTGGCCGCCGCCGCGATCGGCATCGGCGTGCTCTCCAACACGATGCTGAAGCTCGCGCTGGTGGTGACCATTGGTGGACCGCGCTTCCGTGCGCGTGCCGCCTCTGGCCTGCTCGCGCTGGCGGCCGCGGCCGCTGTCGGCATCTGGATCAGGTGGCCATGACAACCGCACCGACGCCTTCCACCGGTGCCGTGCACCGGCACATCAGCGCCGTCGGCCGAGGTACGCGATCGTTCTTCGATCAGATCGGCGGCGGCACACGCTTCGTGGCAGCCACCTTCAGGGCGATGCGCGACACCAAGGACTGGATCCCCGAGTTCAGCACGCACGCCCGCGTCCTTGGCGTCGAGTCGCTGCCGATCGGCATCTTCATTGCGCTGTTCACGGGCATCGTGCTGGCGCTGCTGGCGAGCTATTCCGTGGGCAACCTGGTGCCCCCGTATTTCGTGGGCACCCTGGTGCAGAAAACCATCACGCTCGAACTCGCCCCGGTGCTCACCGGTCTCGCGCTCGCCGGACGCGTGGGCGCGAACATTGCCGCCGAGTTGGGCACGATGCGCGTGACAGAGCAGATCGATGCGCTCGAAACGCTCACCTTCGATCCGATGAGTCACCTCGTGGTACCGCGGGTGCTGGCCTCGACGCTGATGTTTCCGGTGGTCGTGGCCGTCGCGATGCTCGTGGGGCTGCTCTCCGGCTGGGTGGCGTCGTTGGCGTTACTCGATATCACCACCCCGCAGTTCCTGAAGGGCGTGCGCATTTTCTTCACGGACTTCGATGTGCGCTACGGACTCGTGAAGTCAGCCAGCTTCGGTGCGGCGGTGGCGCTGATCGGGTGCCGTGCCGGTTTGAACACGCAGGGCGGTGCGCAAGGCGTCGGCCGTGGCGCCACACGTGCCGTGGTGATCTCAGCGGTCATGATCCTCGTCCTCGACGCCTTCTGGGCGCTCGTCTGGCTCACCGGCCGTACTATTCGGTAGCCTATGCCCGTGCCTCATCCTCCGCTCTCCGTATGACCGCTTCCCGACGCACCAGTGACTTCGTGGTCGGCGCCACCGTGCTCGCAGTGACGATCGTCGTCATCGGCACCGTACTCTGGCTCAAGCAGGCCGATCTCGGCGGCACAACCCGCCATCTCGTCGTGCGCACGCGCGATGTGGGCGGCGTGGCGCTCGGCAATCCGGTCGTGATCCGCGGCGTGCGGTCGGGGCAGATCGAATCCATCTCGCTTGGCGAACGGGGCTGGGTTGTCATGCAACTCGGCATTGATCGCGGGACCACGCTGCCAGCCGATCCGGTCGTGCTGCTCACCGCGTCGAGTCTGTTCGGCGAATGGCAGGCCACGATCACCGATGCCAGTGGGGTGCCAGCCGACCGCGAACTCCGGGCGGCCATCAACGAGTCACGCACCTCCGGCGATACCTTGCCCGGTGCCGTGCTCCCCGATATCGCACAGCTCACCACGGTGGCCGGTCGTATCGCCGGTGATGTCGCCAAGGTGGCCGACCGGGTGCAGGTGGCGTTCGACGAACAGGCGGCGCGTGAATTGCGGGAATCCATCCGCAACTTCTCGCGACTGTCGGCGCAGTTGGCCACCACGGTGGAGCTGCAGTCGAAGAATCTGGATCACATCAGCGGGGACGTGCAGCGCGGACTCACGAGCATCAACGCCGCCGCGGCCAATCTGAACGCGTTCTCGTCGCGCGTGGATTCGGCGACGAGCCGCGGTGAACTGCAGGCGATCGTTGCCAACTCACAATCGGCCGCCAAGGAGCTGCTGGCCGCCACGACGCACTTGCGTGAAGTGGCGGAAGGGCTCGATCGCACGGAGGGACGGCTGGCGAGCGCGGTGTCCAAGGCCGACTCGGTGTTCAACAAGGTGAACGCCGGACGCGGGACACTTGGTCTGATGGTGAACGACCCCGCCTTGTATCAGCAGAGCGATTCGCTGGTGCGCGAACTCCGCGCGCTGGTCGCGGACGTGAAAAAGAATCCGAAGCGTTACTTCAACGTGCGGGTGTTCTAGCGCGCCCGCTCACGCCGACGGCACCGCAAGCACGCCGCAACGTGCCGTTCGAAGGACCTTCGTAGCAACGGAGCCCACCACAAGCCGCTCGAGCACGCGGCGACGCTGCGTTCCGACGGCGAGCAGGTCACACTGGACCTGCTGCACAAACGACAACAGCGATGATGCCGGATCGCCACGCACCGTGACCGTTTCCACGATCACCCCATCCGGCGGGTCGAGCTGCGCACGGACCTGATCGAAGAGTGATGGCAGCGTGCGCCCGTAGTCGACATCCCATGCCTGCCAGTCGGCCGAGCGATGTTCGAACTGCGGGCGCACGTGGACCAGCGTGAGTCGCCCGTCCGGCGCCACCAGCCGGGCGGCCAGGCGGGCGGCGTGCACGCTGGCCGCACTGAAGTCGAGCCCGACGACAGCGTGCGTGGGATGGGCGGGGAAATTCGCGCTCACAGCCAGCACCGGCACGCGTGA
Source organism: Gemmatimonadota bacterium (assembly GCA_947462095.1). Lineage (GTDB taxonomy): Bacteria > Gemmatimonadota > Gemmatimonadetes > Gemmatimonadales > Gemmatimonadaceae > Gemmatimonas. The sequence goes on along the minus strand of CANHNQ010000081.1, from coordinate 10,658 downwards.
TGCTCGCAGTGTAGCCAGTGTCGTCTCGCTGCCGAACAACCGATCGAGGGGATTGTGCCGTCCGATCCCCATCACGATGACCGACGCATGGCGGTGCAGCGCTTCGGCGGCCAACACGCGCGAAGGAGAACCCAGCTGCACGTCCACTGGCCACGAGAGGTCTCCGGCGTCAGCAATCGAAATGATCCGCTGCACGTCCTCCAACATGGACACGCGTCGCTCTTCATCCAAATGCGCCGGCACCGGGAGCACGTCCATGCCGGCAGCCACACCCGGCGTCGGCTCGCAGATGCCCAGCACCTCCAGCGGACCACCGAACGCCCGGGTCGCCAACCGGCCGGCGTTGAACAGCGCCTCGCTCAACGCGACCGATGTGCCGTCGCAGGCAACGAGCACGGGACTATCGAAATGTGGTGGCGACGACGCCGAGGACATGACTGGACCGTGATCGAGAACGGACATGGGCGGGACCCTGGTACGCTGGAGGGTCGCACGTTGCACCGCTGCCCTCTATCGGGGAGTCCCGTGGTCCGCGTCAAGGAATCCCCTACCGGCCACCAGTCACCAACGTCAGAGCGCCCAGCGGAGGGCCCGCGCGGTCGTATCGAGCAGGCGGTGTGACCAGCGGCGTTCACGCCATTCGTCCAGCGTGATCTCCCGGCTGTTGGCGAGGTCCGTGTGAAAGCTGGCTTCGAGCGCGGCCGCGCACGCGTCGTCAAAAACGAGCACGTTGCACTCGGCATTCAACCAGAAGGAGCGAAAGTCCAGGTTGGACGAGCCGATCAGGCTGACGTGCCCGTCGACCACCATCGTTTTCGCGTGCAAGGTGGCGCGTTCGTACTCGAATACGCGCACGCCGCTTTCCAGCAGCGTGCGATACGCGCCGTGCGCCGCGTGCCGCACCACGGGGACATCCGTCCGCTCGCTCGGCAGCAGCAAGCGCACATCCACACCGCGCCGCGCTGCCGTGAGCAGGAACGTGAGCGCGCGCGTCGGTGGGGCGAAATACGGCGTGGTAATCCACAGCCGGCGGCGGGCACCGCCCAACAGCGCCGACAGCACGCCGAGCATCTCGCGCTGCCCGCGTCCGGGGCGCGGATCGAGCACGAGGACGGCGCGATCATCGGGCGCCGCGACCTCGATGACGCGACGTACCACACGTCCACGACGGCGATCGCGTTGCCGTGCGAGCTGGCGCTGCAACGGTCGTTGCACGGCGTGCTGCCATCGACGCTGCACGGCACGCGCACCCACTGCCTCGATGGACTGCGGCGATGCCGGGGTGAGCGCCTCGCTCCAGCTGACATATTCGAGACCGGGCAAGGCCGGACCGCGCGCGCGATCCCACCCCTCGGCGAACACCGCCGCCAGTTCGCGCGCCACCGATCCCTCCACCTGCACGAAAGTGTCGCGCCACACATCGTGCCGCGCACGAATCGATGAGCCGTACTCTTCGCCGATGTTCATGCCGCCGGTGAACGCGATGGTGCGGTCGCAGACCAGCAGCTTGCGATGATCACGACGCAGCGCATCGAGCGGATGATGCCAGAAGCGATGGAAGTGGCGGACGACCACGCCCTGTGCCGTCAGCGAGTCCCAGAAGCGGTCGTGTGTGCCGATCGAACCCACGGCATCGGCCAGCACGTACGTGCGCACACCGCGGGCGGCGGCGCGCACCAGCGACTGTTGCACCGCCGTACCGAGCTTATCGTCGCGAAGGATGTACGTCTCCAGCAACACCTCGTCCTGCGCGAGATCGATGGCGTCGATCATCGTGCGGAACGCCTCGGCCCCATCAGGGAGGAGCCGCGGCGGCGGACACTGATGCATGGGGCCGCCATCGATCAGCTGGAGCAGTTCGCGAAACGCCGGGTCGCGCACGCCCGCGGTGAAGCGCCGCGCGGCGACCCACGCGCCGTATGTGCGCACCTCCCGTGACGACGGCGCGTCTGCCATGTTACAGCATGACCCTCATTCTGAGACTCCTCATCAATGCGGTCGCGCTCTGGTGCGCCGCGCGCTTCATCGACGGCATCAGCTACACCGGAAGCTGGCAGGGACTCGTCGGACTTGCGCTCGTCTTTGGTGTCGTGAACACGCTGGTGCGACCGGTCCTGTCGTTCTTTTCGTTCCCGATCCAGATCCTCACGCTGGGCTTGTTCACGCTCGTGCTGAACGCCGGCATGCTGCTGCTCACCAGTGCGCTCGCCACACGGCTCGGCGTGCCGTTCCACATCAACGGATTCGTTGCCGCGTTACTGGGCGCGTTGCTGGTGAGCATCCTGAGTACCGTCCTGAGCTGGATCGTGATCCCGAGCGATGATAACCGCGACTGAACCGGCCGCTCACGCGGGAAGCTCGTCGAGGATGCGCTGCAGCACCAGTTCCATTTCCTGCCGTACCCGCTCCGGCGCGAGAATCACCGCGTCGGGCCCGTACTGCAGCACATGGCGAACGGCCCACGATTCGTCCGCCAACGGATAACGCACCAGCAAGGATCCGTCGGCCTGTAGCTCGCCACGCTCGCGCTCGGCGATCCATCGGGCCACCGTCGGACTATACCGCACGTCCAGCGACTCGACGGCCGGCGCGTCCTGCACGAACACGTGCCCCTGCTGCAGGACCGATTCCACCGTAAAGTCGGCGGGACGCTCGAAGCGGTCGTTCGTCTCGACCGCCATCCGCACGCGATCGAGGCGGAACACACGAAGTGCGTCACTCCGTTCGCAGTACGCCACGAGATAGATATTCGCATTGGCGCGCACCATGGCGTACGGACGCACGCGCCGCTCGGTGGCCACGGTGTCGCTGGAACGGTGATACGTGAGCTGGACCACGTGATGATGCTCGATGGCGCGCTGCAAGACCACCACTGCCTCCCACTCGTGGTCGCGAGCCGGTTCGATCGCCACGCCGCTCGTGGCCTCGGCGGTCACACCCGTTTTGCGTTTATCGACCACGGTATCGACCGGCCGCACGGCGATGTCACGCAACCGTCCGCGCACATTGACCACCAGGTGGCGCTCGTCCACGGGAAGTTCCTGCTCCAGGATGCCGAGTCCCAATTCGAGCGCAGCCACCTCGGGGCGCGTGAGGCGCATCGGGCGCTTGAAATGCGATGACCGCATCGACACGGTATTCGATCCGACAAACAGCTGAATGCCTTCTACGAAACCCGGCGGCGTATCGTCGCGGTCGAGCGACTGAAAGTCCGCCCGCAGAGTTTTGGCGTCGCTCCCGACGCGCGCCGCGAGTTCCTCGATCGTCAGCTTCGGTTCGTCGGCCATCGCCGGCAGGGCGATCAACAGTCGCTGCAGTCGCTCATCAGCGCGCGTCATGCAACCCCCGCGGCGTCTACGACGGGCCGAGCCGCGCGGTGCGCCGCCAACGTCTCGTGCGCCAGCGCTCGCCAGCTGCCTTGCCACTCCGGGGGTGACACGATCGAGGCGTCACCGCCGAAGGTGAGCAGCCAGCGCAGGAACGGATCCCGTCGCCGTACCCGGAAGTATCGATGCGAGGGAATGCTTTGTGCTTCACCCAGCTGCATCCCATGGAGGACCTGCCCCGACGCGCCGCGGAAGGCGACCACCACCGACACCGCTTCCTCGTCGCCAAGCTCCCAGGCATGACGCGAGGCCGCATGCGCCTCGAGATCGAAGGTTTCGGGGATCACATAGTCAGGCTGCTTTTTGGCGGCGTTGTACTTGGGTTTGGAGATGCGACTCACGCGGAACTGTCGCAGCGCCCGCTGCTCGGCGTCATGCGCGACGAGATACCAGTGTCCCGTGAGGAACACGAGACCATACGGCTCGACCGTGCGCATGCTCTGGCGGTTGCGGCCCATGCTGGCGTAGCTGAACGTCACGCGCTGTCGGGCCGATAGCGCGTCGCCGAGCACCTCGAAGGTGGCGCCCTGCACTTTGACCGCGGCGGTGAGCGGCTCGCTGATCGGCAGCAAGCCGACGTCCTGCTCGAGTTTCCGGATGGCGGCCGCCGCATCGTCATCGAGCGTGGGGTTGCCGAGGGCGCGCACGCGGGCGGCGGCACGGCGCAGCGTGAGACACTCGTCGGGGGTGATCGCCAGCACCGGCAGCGACTGGAAGCCGATGCCCTGCGGTCGCGCGATGGTGCGCACTTCCAGCTCCGGCACGATGCGCGATTCACACAGCGCGAGGTACGGCAGATAGAAGGCGTCGGAGCGGAGACGATAGCGGGAGTCGCCGCCGTCGTTGTCTTTCAGCGTTTCGATCGCGACGCCGAACTGACGCAGCTCGTCCTTGTCGCGCTCGAACGTGCGCATGATACTCTGCTCGTCGATGTTGCCGGCGATGTAGCCCGGCACGTCACGCCGCAGGTCGGCGAAGATGGCGCCGTTGTGGCGACGCAGGAGCGCCGCCAGGAGATCCAGCCAGCGCGTCAGTTTGTCAGCAGCAGCCATACAATGAATTCCCAAGGTCATGATACACGAAGCACCCGATTCACGAGGAACCGGGTGCTCCAATTCTACAGCACGCCCCTGACAGCTCGCGACCCGATCAGGGCGACGGCGCCGGCTACTGAATGAAGATGGGCACCACCAACTGGCAGAACAGCGCGCCAACGAGCGTCATCGCGAATCCCCACACCAGCAGCTGACGGAACAGCTGCTTGGTGTCGTGGCCGATCGGGACGGCCGCGATACACAGTGCGCCGATCGTGGAGAGCGGTGACACGTCGACCAGCGCCGCCCCCACGTTGATGCTGATCGCGATCTGCAACGGGTTGCCCCCGCCAAGCTTGGCCACCAACCCCGGCACCGCGGGGAGGAACGCCGGATAGACGACGCCGGACGTCGAGCTGTAGGTCGAGATCAGCCCCGTCACGCCGGCGATCACGCCGTTCACCGAGCCCGGCGTGGCCAGTTTCGCCAAGACGGTGGTGAAGAGATCCATCCCGCCGGTCTTCTCCAGCACGCCGATCAGCACGCTCACCCCGCACACCATCACGATCACCGGCCAGGGCACCTGCTTCAGCATGGCGCTGTCGTCGCCGATACCAATCACGACCAGCAACGCCGCCGCGGCGAACGCCGCGAGTCCCGGATTGACCTTGAGAAAGAGCACGGCGCTCACCCACAGCACGCCCACCGCCAGCGTGGTCCAGTGCGCCCGGGTGAACTCGTTGCCCTCGTCGTCGATCACGACCCGTCCGCCCCGCAGCATCGCGGGGCCGCCGAACATCGCCCACGCCGCCGTCGCCACGAGCGCGTGCGCGGCGAAGTTCATCACCAGCACCTCGGTGGCGTGACCGCCTAATCCCGCCTTCTCCATCAGCGTCTGCACCAGCGCACCGATGGCACTGATCGGCGACAGGTTACCGGCGTTCGCCCCATTGCCGACCATCAAGGCCATCAGGAACATCGGCGCCTTCGCGCGGTGCGCGATCCCCATCGCGAGCGGCGCCATCAGCGCGGTCGTCGCGATCGCACCCGGTCCGCTCGTGGAAATCAGGCACGCCAGCAGGAACACGAACGGCGGCAACAGCACCGAGCGTCCCTGAAGCAGCCGAACACCGTGGTGCGTGACCGCCTTCATCGTGCCGTTGGCCTGCGCGATCCCGAACAGCAAGGTCACGCCAAGCAGCGTCAGAAAGAGTGACGACGGAAACACCGCCATCAGCTGCTCCACCTTCCAGTCGGCCGCGAACGTGGCAATACCCCAGGCCAATGCGACCGCGAGGACACCGACGTTGACGCGAGACGTCAGACTGGCTGCCACCACCAGCAGCAGCGCCAGCAAGGAGAGCAGCGCCGGACTCATGTCGCCGTCCAGGGCGGCAACAGATGCCGCTGCACTTTCCCCAACGCCGTTCGTGGCAGCGCATCGACCCGCACGAAGCCGCGCGGCACTTTGAACGAGGCCAGCTGCGTACGGACCTGCTGCGCGAGCGCTTCGAGATTCACCGCGGCATCGCATACGAGATACGCCACCGGCACTTCACCGCGCACCGCATCCTTCACCCCGACCACCGCGGCCTCGTGCACCCCGTCCTGCTCGGACAGCAGCTCCTCGATTTCACGCGGGTAGATGTTGAAGCCACCCGAGATGATCAGATCACTGCGTCGCCCTTCCAGCGTGATGTAGCCGTCCGCCGCGCGGACGCCCACATCACCGGTACGAAACCAGCCATCCGCGAAGGCCGCCGCCGTGGCATCGGGGCGACGCCAGTAGCCGTCGCACACATTCGGCCCGCGCACCCACAACTCGCCGCTCGTGCCATCGGGCACGTCCACGCCAGCCTCGTCCACGATGCGCACCACCGTCATCGGCATCGGGAAGCCCACCGTGCCGGGGCGACGCTCACCATAGAAGGGATTGCTGACGTTCATGAGCGTCTCGGTCATGCCGTAGCGCTCCAGAATCACATGTCCGAACCGCTCCCGGAACGCCTCCATCACAGGAGCCGGCAACGGCGCCGATCCCGACACGAACAACCGGGACCGCGCCCCGATCGCGGCGGCGCGCTCAGGCGCCACCTCGAGCAGGCGCACGAACATGGTCGGTACGCCGAAGAACACCGTGGGCTGATACGCCTCGAACCATTCGGCCGCGCGCTCATGCTCGAAGCGCTCGGCCAGGCGCATATGACAGCCACTCAGCAGCCAGACATGCAGACCGTTGCCGAGTCCATGCACGTGAAAGAGCGGCAGCACGGCGAGGTAGCGATCGGCGCTGGTGAACTCCCAACTGCTCGTGAGCGCCAGCGCATTCGCCGCGAAGTTGCCGTTCGTGAGCACGGCCCCCTTGGAGGCGCCGGTGGTCCCCGAGGTATACACGAGCGCGGCCGGCGTATTCGCCTCACACTGCACCGTGATCCGCTCCGACGACTGCTGCGCGGCCTCCGCGCTCAACGCTTCGAGGCTCCACGACGTCACCCCCGCCGGCAGGTCGCCCTGCTGGGCAGCCGTGGTGATCACCGCGACCGGTGCCGCATCGCTCACGATGTGCGTAATCTCGCGCTCGCGATACAGCACGTTCACGGGCACCACGATGATGCCGGTCTTGATGCACGCCAACCAGAGATCGATGATCTCCACCCGGTTGGTGAGATAGAAGGCCAGCCGATCGCCGGCCTGCACACCGCGCGCCCGCAGCGCATGCGCCACGCGGTTGCTGCGCTCCTCGAGCGCACCGAAGGTCAGCGCGAGGGGGGTGCCGGTTGAGTCGATACAGTCGAGGGCGGGCGACGCGGCACGTCCGAGCAGCGAGCGATCGTATAAAGCGAGGAGTGACATGCGGCGGAAGGTAAGACAGGTGCCAGCACGGTCAAGCTCGCCTCAGGAAAGGCCAAACTCCCGTACGATCGCGCGAACACCGGCCAGATTCAGCCCATCTTCCTCGAAAACGATGACGCCCACCAAGTCACGACCGACATCATCGGGGAGCCGGTCGCGGCGAAATACCTGAATGACCGGCCCCATCGACATCGCGTCACGCAGACGGGGATGTGACCATCCACTGCCAAGCGTCGGCTCGCTGTCGAAGCCCTTCGCCAGCACCGTCGTCAACGCCGACGCCGGCGCACCACGATAGTGCACCGGCGGCACGGCCGCACCGAAGCTGCGCTCAAACAGCGCCTGCCACGCCATCGGTCGGGCGCCCTCAGTGCGGATGCCGGCTGCCAGCACGATGCGCGGCGAACGCGCCAGCACATGCATGCGTTGGACAGCATCCTGCAGATCCTCGAGAATGCGCGCCTCGCGATCGGGCGCCATTTCGGGTGGTGAATTGCCAGAATCATCGACCATCCCCCAATCTTCTCTTCCGCCCGCGGCGCAGCCACCCCAATCGACCCAGTGTTCACTCTTTTTCTCGTCGTCTTTCTCGACTTGATCGGATTCGGGATGATCATCCCGGTGTTTCCGTTCTACGCCGAGCATGTCGGTGTCGCACCGGCGTCGGTCATCTTCTTCCTGGGGCTCTACTCGCTCGGGCAGTTGGTGGGCGCGCCCATCTGGGGCAGCCTGTCGGATCGCATCGGCCGGCGCCCGGTCCTACTCATCACTTTGCTCGCGAACGCCGGCGCCTCGGCGATGCTGGCCTTCAGCACCACCGGCACCATGCTGGCGATCTCGCGGATCGTCGCGGGGCTCGCGGCGGGCAATATCTCCGCCGCGTACGCGTACACCACGGACATCACCACCGATGCCTCCCGCCCCAAGGCGCTCGGCCTGCTGGGGTCCGCCTTCGGCATGGGTTTCATTCTCGGCCCGGCACTGGGTGGCCTGCTGGCAGGCGCCAATCCCGATGACAGCTCGGCCTTCGCCCGCGTCGCCTACGGCGCCGCCGTGCTGTCGCTGGTCGCGTTCGTCCTCACGCTGATCCGTCTGCCCGAGTCGCTGCCGCCGGAGAAGCGTCGATTGAAGACCACGAAGCGCACCGGCATGCGTACGTACTTCGCCCGGCCGGTGCTGCGCGATCTCCTCTTCTCCACCATCATCGTCGTGGCGGCGGTCGCCCTCTTTCAGAGTACACTGGCGCTCTTTGCCGCCGATCGACTCGGGGTGGGGCCGCGCACGCTCGGGTGGATCTACGGCTTCGTGGGCGTGGTCTCGGTGGTCATCCAGGGTGGCGTGATCGGCCCGCTCACGCGGCGCTTCGGGGCGCAGTCCCTCACGCGCATCGGCGCCATTCTGGTCGGCGTCGGCATGGGCTGCATCCCCTTCTCCCACTCGATCGCCTGGCTGCTCTTTGCGCTGGGCATTTTTGGTGTGGGATCGGCGCTCTTCAATCCCAGCATGAGCGGGCTCGTGGCCACCGCCGCGGAACCGCACGAACGCGGCAGCGTGCTCGGCGCGTACCAAGGCGCGGCCTCGATGGGGCGCGTGATCGGCCCGTTTGCCGCGAGTGGCGTGGCCACGGCCAGTTCCTTGTCCGGCCCGTTCCTCGTCGGCGCCGTCGTCTCACTGGTCGGCGCACTGTTGATCCATACGCGCCCGAAGGCCAAGCCGCCCGCATGAAGCCACGCGTGGGGGATACGAACGGTAACAAACGATTCCGTTGCTATCCCCAACCGAAGGACGAACACCGCGACGAACCGATTCCGCCCAGCACGCGCCGCAGAATCATCGTCCGAACGGCTGCTCCAGACTCGGCGACTGCGGCGTGAACAGCTCCGCGCCGGTCTCGGTGATCACCATGTCGTCTTCCAGACGGATGCCGAACTCGCCCGGGATGTAGATGCCGGGTTCGTCGGAGAACACCATGCCGGGGCGCAGCGGCAACGTGTTGCCGCGCACGAGGTACGGCCACTCATGCCCGTCCATCCCCATGCCGTGCCCCACGCGGTGACTGAAGTACTTGTAATCGGGCCCGAAGCCGGCATCCACAATCACCTTCCGCGCCGCGGCGTCCACCGCTTCGCACGGCACCCCGGGTTTCGCGGCCGCCAGTGCCGCACTTTGCGCCCGATGTTCGATCTCGAACACGTCCTTCATGCGCTGGGTGGCCTTGCCGAGGACAAACGTGCGCGAGATGTCGGAGGAGTAGCCCTCCACCTTGCAGCCACCGTCGATGAGGAGAATGCTCCCCTCGCGCACCACCTGCGGCGTGGCACTCCCGTGCGGAAGCGCCGAGTACTGCCCCACCTGCACGCCGGCGGACCCGCTGTAGCCCAGCTGCTGGTGCGCGAGCTGCACCAACCCCTCGAAGTCGTCCTGCGTCATCCCCTCCGTCAGCGACTTGTACGCCGCTTCGTACGCCAGCAGTGTCACGGCGCTGGCATGCCGCATCAGCGCCAGCTCGTGCGCGTCCTTCACGATCCGGCAGCCGGCGGTAATGGGCGTGCCACTCACCACCGTCACGCCCGGCACATGGGCGGCGCCGTCGGCGAACACGAAGCGGACCGTCTCTTCGGCCGCGATCGTGGCGGTGGACAGGCCGCGCGACGCGAGCCCCTTCCGCAGCAGCTCGTACGGGTTCTCGTGCTCCTCCCACGCCATCACCTCCGCCTCGCGCCCCAGGGGGCCGAGGTGCGCCTGCTCCATGGCGCGCTCCTCCTCGAACTTGGGGGTGATCAAGAACGCCGCCCCCTTTACCGGAATCACCGCCGCCAGCAGCCGCTCGCTGAGCCCCCACTTGATGCCGGTGAAGTACTCCATGCTCGTCCCGCCGGTGAGCATCAGCGCATCGATCCGCTGCTCACGCATCAACCCGCGGGCCTTCTCGAGGCGTCCCTGGCGTTCCGACACCGAGATCGGCACGACGCCATCGCGCATGGGGCGCAGCGCCCGGATGGCCGGCGGCATCGTAGCGGGCGGCTGCCCCACGCCGGCGGCCGCAGCCGCCACGGGCGTGGAGATGACCGCACCCGCCATGAGGGTGGAGGCGGATCCCAGGAAATCTCGACGTGTGGCCATGCCGTGCTCCGGTGGTGTGAAAGGGACAAGTGTCTACCTTTATAGCGCTCGAACGCCGGATCGTCGAGAGTATCGACTGGGCGTTCCGGATCGGCGGGTGCGGTTCACCACACCCGCGTCGCTTTTCATCACTGTGAGGATTTCGTGCTGCTTCCCTTCCTTCGGCGCGTGATGCCGGCAGGACGGCGCGCCACCGCCATGTGCGGGTTCGCGTTGTCGTTGGCCGCCGCAGCACCGCTGATCGCCCAGTCCACCGGCACCG
>CANHNQ010000080.1 GCA_947462095.1 Gemmatimonadota bacterium | reverse complement strand
GGGTCTTCGTCTCGAAGTCGTGATCATCGATGCCCGGTCGGTACTTGACCTCTTTCAGATGAATCACGTGCTGCTTCTTCTTCGCGATTCGTGCCTGCTTGGCCTGTTCGAACTTGAACTTCCCGAAGTCCATGATACGGACCACCGGTGGCCGCGCGGCAGCCGCCACTTCGACGAGATCAAGCCCCTGCTCGACAGCTTGGGCGAGCGCCACGTCGACTTCCATGATACCGAGCTGACTTCCGTCGGCGCCGATCACGCGAACGGGGCTGATCCGGATCTGCCGGTTCACCCGTGGCGGACGCTTGGTCGAATCCTGAATAGGCCGTGCTCCCGTAGAAGAAACAAAAACGCGAACCCCTGAAGGAGTCCGCGTCGCATACCGTGTACCCCCAATCTGCACCCACCGCGGGCGCGAACGAGGGACACGGTGTCGATCGACTCCAGCAGCACACCTCCGCAGCACTGCAGCTGGCAAGAGGGCCGAAGGGTGGGGCCGGCGTCGCTGCCGGCCCGCTTCTCAATTGTGAACGCGGAATCGCTCCCACGCCCGCATCTGCCGAAAACCACTACGGCAGTGATAACCCACGAAACGTAGACGCCCGAGGCGCAACGTCAAGGGGCACCACCGGTTCCGCGCGAGATTCACTCCGCCAGGCGGTAGCTCTTCCCATCATGCATCACCCGGCCAAATCCCACCGTGGCGTCATGTTCAAAGATCAGGAGCCAGTCATCGCGAACGGCGTCGGCCAGCAACGCCCGCTTCGATTCCAGCGTCACGAGCGGTTCCACGTCGTATCCCATGATCCACGGCAGCGGCAAATGGTGCGACGTGGGGACGACATCGCCGAGAAAGCATGCGGTCTCACCGCCAGACCGTAGGAGTATGCTCTGGTGGTACGGCGTATGGCCCGGCGTCAGTCGCACGGAGATGCCCGGCACGATCTCCCGGTCGCCGGTGATAAAGTCGAATCGGTCGGCCGCCACGATCGCGCCCCAGTTCGCGGCGAAATAGCTGGCCGCGGTCCGTTCGTTCGGATGCTCGGCGTAGGCCCGCTCGCCCGCCTGCACGACAAAGCGTGCATTCGGGAACGTGGCATGCACTTCGCCGGCCGCGTTCCGCCACGTGTTCCCACCGGCGTGGTCGAAATGCAGGTGCGTGTTGATGACGAGACGCACCTCGTCTGGTGAAAAGCCGGCCGCCCGGATCCCGTCCTCCAGCGCCGTGCGTCCTTCCGCGCCGTCGTTCTCCACCCCATAAATCTCGTGGAACTTCGGATTTTCCTTGTTCCCGAGCCCCGTGTCGAGCAGGACCAGACCGTCCTCATGCTCGACGAGCAAACAGCGCATGCCGAGCGGAATGCGGTTCTTTCCGTCGGCGGCGAGGCGACGTTCCCATAACGTCTTGGGGACGACGCCGAACATGGCGCCACCGTCGAGCTGCTGTCCACCGGCCTGAATGGCGTGGATGCGCCAGCGACCGAGCGAACGGGTGTCGAGCAACGGATGCGGAAAGCTCACGCGATGTAGTCCTCTGATGCAGGAAGCGGGAACGCGCGACGTCGGCGATCGCTCGCGGTCAACCGACGTTTCGCCGTGGGTGACGAGAGCCGTTTTTCGAGCGCGGGCCAGGAACGCACGCCCTCGTCTTCGGCAATCCGCAGCATGCGGACCAGCGCGTGCGCGGTGGCGACCGCGTCCCCCTCGGCGCGGTGTCGCGCTGCAATGTCGATACCGAAATATCGCGTGACGTGATCGAGCGATTTGCGCGCAAGGTCCGGGAGCAGCGCGCGCGCGAGCCGGACCGTACACAGTTTCGGACCGGCCAGTGCATGGCCGATGCCGCGATCCAACGCTTCGCTGACGAACCGCCAGTCGAAGGCCGCATTGTGTGCGGTGAAGACGTGGCCCGCCAGGCGATCCACCACCGTGGGGGCAATGTCGCGGAACGTGGGCTGATCGCGTACCATGTCCCAGGAAATGCGCGTAAGCTGCGTGATGTACGGCGGAATCGGACGCTGCGGATTGACCAGCTGCGCATAGACGTCGACCACCTGCCCTCCGCGCACCTGCGCGATGGCGATCTCGGTGATGCGATCACCGGCCGACGGGCTCGTTCCCGTCGTTTCGACGTCGACGACCGCAAAGCTCACATCGAGCAGCGAGACCGGCGGCGCCTCCGGGGCCCGGCCGTCGTGCAGAGACGCGCGCTCCGATCCCTGCGACGACGCCGGGGAGGGCGTCGCCAGCGCCCAATGCCCGCTCGGCAGCCTCACGAACTCGGGATGGCTCGAGAGGAGGGCCACGGCCATGCGCTCGGCGGCGTCGGCCTGAAGGCGATCCACCTTGCACACGACGCACATCAGCGTGACGGGGTCGAGTGGACCTGACGCCAGTCGCTGGGCGGCGCGCGCAGAAAGCGTCGTGGGGCGAGACATCACGGGAAGATAGCGGACGCACGCCCCCGCTGGTAAAAGCGGCGCCCCCGTCCTAAGTTTGTGAAGAATTTCACAAGACACCGACTCTGCCGTGAAACGCATCGCCGATTCGACCGTCCGACGCCTCTCGATGTACCTCCGGTACCTCGAAGATCTCGACACTCAGGGCCAGCAAACGGCCTCCAGTGACGAACTCGCGCATCTGTGTGGCACGACCCCGGCGCAGGTGCGAAAGGATCTGTCGTTCTTCGGGTCCTTCGGCAAACGCGGACTCGGATACCCCGTCCACGAACTGACGGCGCATCTTCGGGAGATCCTCGGGCTCGAGCGCGAATGGAAAGTGGTCATTATTGGCGCCGGTAAGATCGGCGCGGCGCTGGCGAATTACCGAGGGTTCCGGCAACGGGGCTTCAAGATCGTCGGCGTCTACGACAACGATCCGACCAAGATCGGCAAGCCGTGGGGCGAGGCGATCGTGCATGACATGGCTGATCTCGCGGACGACATCCAGCGGGAAGCGGCCCCCATCGCGGTCCTCGCGATTCCCTCCGACAACGCGCAGGATGTCGTCGACCGACTCGTCGGCGCCGGCATTCGGGCCATCCTGAATTTCGCCCCGGCGCAGATCACCGTGCCGCCGCATGTGTCGCTCAAGTCGGTGAACATGGCGATGGAACTCGAAGGGCTCTCGTTTGCCCTTACGAACTCGTCGGCGAGCCAGGGCGCGGCGTAAGCACGCGCACCAGCCGAGCGAAGTCGGCGGGCTCGAGTGTTTCCGGACGTACTTCATGCGGCAGCCCGGCGTCGTGCAAGACGGCCGCCGCATGTTCGGCATCGAGCGAGGCGACGGTCCGTACAACCCGAATCAGTTGCTTGCGGCGCAAGCCGAACGCGGCCAGGACAAAGCTGCGAAACTTCTCTTCGATCTCGGGCTCGACCGACGGCACCGCGCGCGGGGTCACACGTACGACGGCAGAGTCAACGGTCGGCGGCGGGTTGAATGCCGACGGCGGAACACGTCGCACCATCTCGATATCGACGACCGCCTGCAAATTGACACTGAGCGCGCCGTACGTCTTGTCACCCGGCGGCGCCGCCATGCGCTCCGCCACTTCCTTCTGGACCAGATACACCGCGACGTCGGGGCGCGGTAATTCCAGCGCGTGAAAGATGATCGGCGTCGTGATGTAATACGGCACGTTGCCGACCAGCACGTACGGCCCCCCTGCCAGCGTCGGCAATGACACCGTCAGGACATCCGCTTCGACGATCTCCACGTGCGGCATGTCTGCGTATCGGGCGCGCAGGTGCTGCACGAGATCGCGGTCGAGTTCAATCGCGATCACCCGTCCGGCGCGTGCCACCAGCCGATCGGTCAGGGCACCGCGCCCGGGGCCGATCTCCACGACGGTGCGTCCGTCGAGGGGGCCGAGCGCATCCACGATGCTGTCGAGCACCCGTGAGTCCTTGAGGAAATGCTGCCCGAATCGTTTCCGGGCGGCCGGCAGTGCCCCGTCGGGACGCGGAGGCCGAGCGCCTCGCGCGCCGAATCCATGTTTTTGACTCACGAACGTTCCTCGAGTGGACGATCCACGATCACGGCGGCGAGATCGTCGCGCAACGCAGTACGGCGCGTGTGGGATTCTACCTGAGCGAACAGCGCATCGAGCATCGCGTCCGGCGATTCGCCGTGCGTCATGGACGCGAGCATGGCAAGCACCGCATCCTCGCCGAGTCGTTGATCGCGCGCGTCGCGGGCATCGGTAATGCCATCGGTGAAGAGCACCAGACGGTCGCCCGGACGCCACGACATGACGCACTCCTCGATCGGGGCATCGCTGAATCCGATCGGTGGCACCACGGCGGCGAGTCGCACGCACTGCCCGTCGGCCCCGACGCGAAACGCGTGCGGATGACCGGCATTGGCAAAGCGGACTTCGCCGGCGCGCGTGTCGATCACGGCATAGCATATCGTGATCGACATCTCGGTGGACGAGAGTTCGTCATCAAGCGATCGCCGGACGGCATCGAGCGCGATGGACGGGTCAAAGGCAGCCTGCACGTGAATCGCGGCGGCGCTGAGCGCGAGCGCCATGACCAGCGCCGACTGATAGCCGTGACCAGACACGTCGCCGATGAGCACGCCGGTACGATCGCGGTCGAGGCGCGCCATCAGGAAAAAGTCGCCACCGACGCTCTCGGCGGGCACCAGGCGGGCTGCCGCCCGCGCCTCTGGCCCAACGACCGCCGGCTTGGGCAACAGCTTGAGCTGCAGGTCATGCGCAAGTCGCATCTCCCGCACGAGCTGCTGCCGTTCGACGGCGGCTCGCACGAGGGACGCATTATGCATGGCCGTGCCAATCTGCGTGCCGACCGCCACCGCCAGCTTGCGGTCGCCGGCACTGAACGGCTGCCCATTCGCGCGCCCCCCGAGCACCAACACCCCGAGCGGGACCGACGTAGGCGGCTCCACGACCTTGCCGTTGAGGATCGGCACGGGATGCGTGCCGGTAATGCCGACGCCGGTGCTCGGACGCGTAATGGCGACCGCCAGCAGCGCGCCGCCTCCCGCCGCCAGCACGGGATCGGACGCACGCGCAGCCCCGCCCGATTCAGTGATGGCATTGGCGCTGCGATACGCAGCCACCGCAATATGCTCAGCCTGTTCGAGCGAAATGGTCGGATACGCAACCTCGTCGAGTCCGAGGGTGGCGATCGGTGCCAGCATCCCCGTGACGTGATTGTTCTGCAGAAACACCGCACGTGCGGCGCCAACCGTGATCGCCAGTTCCCGCAACAAGGTGTCGGCCACCGCTTCCACCGACGTCGTGCCGCCGAGCAGTTCGCCGATCGCATACAGCAGACTGATCTCCTCGTACCGCTCGACGAGTTCACCGGTGGCACCATCGCGCTCGCGCGACAGTCGACGGACATGCGGGACCACACGCGCGAGCAGCCGGTCGGCGTCGGGCGAATCGCCCGCCTCGACGAAGAGCCATCCGACACTCTCTCCGGTGGTGACCAGCTGCGCGTGCATCCCCTTGGTCCGCGCCCATGCGATGGCATCCCACGCCCCGACGCCGGCCTCGGTGCGGCTGCCGAACGCCACGGATGACGATCCGAGCAGGCGCGGCGACCCGCCGTCGCGTCGTTCCCAGATCGCCGCCTCGCGTCCGGTGGCTCCGAGAAACGCGGCCAGGAGCGCCGCGATCTCGATCATGTCCGGTGAAGAATCAGGCGGATGCAGTGCCCCGATCCAGCATCCGGACCGGCGCTCTCGACACGATCCATCAGCGTGCGCATGAGGAACACGCCGCGGCCGTCCTCACGCTCGAACCAGTCGGCCTCGTCGGGACTCTGTTGCAGCGACGCGAGGTCGAACCCGACGCCCTCATCGATCACGTCGACCCGGAGACACTGCGCGTCGAGTTCGACGCTGACCTGCACCGTTCGCGACCGCTCGCTACGGTTCCCACGCAGCATCGCGTTCGCCATCGCCTCGGTGATCGCGACGGGCACGTTCAGACGACACTGACGCGGCGAGAACCCCGCCGACACACACAGGGCCACGATCGTCTCGACGACCGGCTCGATCAGCGTCAGGTCGGTGGCCACCGTCCAGCGACGCGTGATGCACGTCGGGACGTCGGTGGCGGGCGGCTGCAGAGAGGGGCCGGTCATGCGGTCCGACGTGCCCAGAACGGGGCGCGACTGAAGGCCTCGTACCACGCCGTCAGCGCGCCGCGAGCGCGTCGGCCCGCGTCGCGTAGAGCGGGAAGAGCTGGTCGAGACGCGTGAGTTCGAAGAGCGTCCGGAGATCATCGTTCAGCCCCACGAGCCGCAAGTCGCCCCCGGCATCGCGCACGCGCTTGCTTAACGAGACCAGCGCCCCCAATCCGGAGCTGTCGATGTAGCCGGAGCGCGTGAAATCGATGATGACCGTGCGGCCACCCTGCTCGACCGCATCCAGAATCGCCTGCTTGAACTCCTGACGATTCGTCACCACCAGTTGGCCCTCCACATCCACCACCAGCACGTCGTCGTCGCGATGCAGAATGAAGCTCATGAGGCGCTCAGGAAGCGGTGGAGGAAGGCGCGGCGCCGCCCGCCTGCAAGGCGGTGATGGCGGCGACATGCACAATGTCGTGGGACGTCGCCCCTCGCGACAAGTCACTGCAGGGATGCGCGAGCCCTTGGAGGATCGGTCCGATCGCCGTGGCATGGGCCAGACGCTGCACGAGTTTGTACGCGATGTTGCCGGCATCGAGCGACGGGAAGACGAGCACATTGGCCGTACCGGCAGCTCCCTCGCCGGGCGCCTTTCGCCGTGCGATCTCCGGCAGTAGCGCCGCGTCCGCCTGCAATTCTCCCGAGACGATCACGTCTGGAGCCTCAGCGCGGACGATCGCGACCGCCTCGCGCACTTTGCTGACGGACGGGCCATCGGCACTGCCCATGCTGCTGTACGACAGGAATGCCACCCGCGGCTCGTCACCGACGATCCGCCGACGATCGGCGGCAGCCGCGATGGCAATATCCGCCAGCTGCCGCGCGGTAGGATCGGGAATGACGGCACAGTCCGTGAACGTGAGCACCTCGGTCTCACCGCCTCGGAACGGTGGCACGATCAGGTAGAACGACGACGAAACGGTCCGGACCCCCGGTGCCGCGCCAATCGTCCAGATGGCCGCACGGAGGACGTCGGCCGTGGTGTGCACGGCCCCCGCCACACACCCGTCTGCCTCGCCAAGGGCCACGAGGGAATCGGCGAAATACAGGGGATCGCGTGCCAGCCGTTCGGCATCTTCGCGGCTCAGCCCTTTCGCCGCCCGACGGGCGAGCAGATGCTCCACGACCCGTGGTGCACGTTCGTCGAGGAGGGGATCGATCATCCCCACGCGTCGCGAGGGGACAACGCCCGTGGGCGCGTCGCTGCGCCGGACGAGTACCGGAACCACAGAACCGAGCGTGCCGAGCGCCACCACCGCTTCGACGGTCCGCGGATCGGTCGCTTCCGGGAACAGAATCGTGCGGGGCGCCGCCGACGCGCGCGCATGCACGGACCGCAAAAACGTCCCGGCAGCCTCGTCGAACGCGGGCACGATGCTCATCGCAACTCGGCGAATCGGGTCACGAGCGCCTGCTCGACCAAGGGATGAACCAGACCACTCACATCGCCACCGAATCGCGCGACTTCGCGCACCATACTCGAACTGATGTACGTCGTATCGAGCGACGGCGTCATGAACACCGTTTCCATCTCGGGGAGCAGATGACGGTTCATGAGCGCCATCTGAAATTCGTATTCGAAGTCACTGACCGCGCGAAGCCCGCGCACATTCACCTGGGCGCCAACCTCGCGCGCGAAATCCACGAGCAGACCGCTGAACGCGCGGACCTCGATGCGGGCGTCGTGCCCCATGATCGCCGTGATAAAGCGCACGCGCTCATCAACGGAAAAAAGTGGCTGCTTGCTGACATTGTTCGCGACCGCGACGATGACGCGATCGGCGAACGTCAGTGTGCGCCGGATCAGGTCCTCGTGCCCATGCGTGATCGGATCGAAGGAACCGGCGTAGAGGGCGACACGCTCGGCGGATACGGCTGGGGACGGCGTCACGAAGGGGCGCGGAAGAAGGTCAGAGACGTGGAGCCGTATCGGCGGGTCTCGCCGATCGCCGGCAGAACCACCGAGGACGAATGTTCAATGCCAAAGACGTTGGCAAAAGGGACCGCCATCCAACAGGCGACCAACTGCTGCACCGTCTCTGTGGCATACGGTGGATCCGCGAACGCGACGTCGTAGGCACCGGCCGGGAGACGCTCGACGAACCGAACGGCGTCGTCACGATGGAGATGCGCCTCGGGGTGTCCGCCCAACCGCTCGAGATTCTCCCGAAGCGCCGAGAGCACCTTCGGCGACTGCTCGACGAAGTCGCAACTGACCGCGCCGCGAGATAGCGCCTCGAGGCCAAGCGCGCCGCTTCCCGCGCAGAGATCGAGCACACGGGCCTCGGGGAGAATCTGGTGCACGATGCTCATCCACGATTCGCGCACCCGGTCGCCGGTGGGGCGCACCATGCCCCCCTCGGGCGCCTCGAGCCGGCGCCCCCGCCACTTACCTGAGATGATTCGCACGAGCTACTCCGCACAGGGTCGCACACCGGCGACCCGCAGTTGAAGGCGCGACACGCCACGATACTCATCGCGGTCGAGCCGGTAGGCGAGATCGATTGGTCGCGCCACGTCGAGGGACGGGGCAAGAGACGCCATACCCCAGCCGATGGCTTCGAGCGCGCCCCGCGCGCCGTCGATTGACAGCTTCAGGCCGTCGCCGCCGACCTTCCGCGGCGCAGCGGCCAGTTGAACCCCGGTGGTGCGAAACAGCGGTGACGGATTGCCGATCCCAAACGGCTCGAAGTGACGAACGAGCGCCTCGAGCTCTTCACCGACGCTGTCGATCGGGACCTCGAGATCCACGCGCAGCTCAGGGACCAGATCGTCTGGCGTGAGCCGCGAGCGCGCGACGTCATCGAATCGTTCAGCGAACGCCGGGAGCTGCGCCGCGTCCATCGTGAGCCCGGCCGCGGCGCGATGTCCGCCGAAGCGTTGAAAATGCATCGCACAGTCGCCCAGCGCCCCGTGGAGATCGAACGCACTGATCGACCGACCGGACCCCTTCCCAATCCCCTCGTGCACCGCCACGAGCACCGCAGGACGCGCCGTGTGCTCCACGATGCGCGACGCCACAATGCCAATCACCCCGGCGTGCCAGCCTTCGCGTGCCAGCACGAATGCATAGCGGTCGCGCATCTCCGGCGCGTCCACCTGCCGCATGGCATCATCGAGTACCGCACGATCCAGCTCCTGACGCGCGCGATTGAGTTCTTCCAGCTCGCGCGCAATCACGTTCGCCTCGTCTTCCCGCTCGGCCAGCAGCAACTTGAGACCAAGCTTCGCGTCGGCAATACGCCCCGCCGCGTTGAGCCGCGGCGCCAGCACGAACCCCACCCGTCCCGCCGTGAGCGGCTTCCCCTCAAGTCCCGACGAACGGATCAAGGCGCGCAGTCCGGGATGCGTCGTTTCGGCCAGCAGTTTGAGCCCGTAGCGGACCATCACACGATTCTCACCACGCAGCGGCGCGACGTCCGCGATCGTGGCCAGTGCCACGAGATCGAGCTGACGGTGCGCCAGCGCCGGTGACACATTGAACGCCTCACACAAGGCCAGCGCGATCTTGTACGCCACGCCCACCGCCGCCAGATCCTTGTCGGCGGATGGGCATGCCGGATGCCGCGGATTGCAGATCGCGTACGACGCGGGCAACGCATGGCTGGGTAAGTGGTGGTCGGTGATGATCACATCGATCCCGGATGCCGTGAGCGTCGCGACCGCTTCACGGGCGCTCGTGCCGCAGTCGCAGGTGACCACCAGCGTGGCCCCCGCGCGCTGCGCGGCCTCCACACCGGCGGGACCAAGATCGTAGCCATCCGTGAGTCGGTTCGGCACGAACGGCACGACGCGCTCGGCCCCCAGCCCGCGCAGCACCCGCACCATCAGGGCGGTGGAACTCATCCCGTCGACGTCGTAGTCACCGTGCACGAAGATCGTTTCCTGCGCCCGCACGGCATCCGCGATCCGCTCGACGGCCCGCGGCAGGTCCCGCAGAGTGCCGGGGGCCGAGAGATGCTCGAGCCGTGGGCGCAGGAACCGCTTCGCCGCATCAGCATCGGCGTAACCACGGGCCACAAGCAACCGGCAAACCGGCTCGGGCAGCAGGAGCGCCTGCATCAGCCCGCGAACGCTGTCGCCGGCGGCGGGCACGCTCGCAATCCACCGCGCCTCCGGCCGAAGCCGCGCGGGCTGAGGGGAGGTCGATCCGGTGCCGCCTTCAAGGCGACGATCGAGTTGAGAACGGGAGGACGAAGTCACACCCGCAATGTACCGGCAGAGCGGCGGGGGATGCACCCGAAAGGTTGCCACCATACCCCCAACGCCGCCAACCGACCGCCAATCAGCCCGGGCCCCCGGCCGGCGGCGTCGGGATGTAGTACAGCAAGCAGCCGCACCCTTCACAAGGTTCGATGATCGCGCCGGTGGACATCGGCAGCCGACGCTGCAGGGGAATCGACGTGTCGCAGCTGCCACACGAGAAGTCGTCGTGCAACTGAAACACGACGGTCGTCCGCCGGCGGGACTGCACCCGATCATACTTGCTCAGCAGTGACTTGCCGACGCCTTCCGACGACGCGTTCCGCGTGGCGCGTGCGACACCGAGTTCCTGGTCGATGACCGCCAACTCGGCGGCCAGCGTGGAGCGGGCAGCTTCCTGATCGGCCGACGTCCGCTCCAGCACGTCACGGTGAACAGCGAGCGCGTTGCGGAGATCGACGATGCGCCGCGAGATCGCCAATGATTCGCTTTCGTCGTCGGCCACCACTTTGCGCGCCGCCTCAACCTGAGCGGCTGCAGCCGTGACTTCCTTCAGCTTCTGCGCCGAGTTCAGGACCTCGACGTTCTTGTCGTGCCGGATCCGGTGTTCCACCAGGCGCGCTTCGAGCGCGCGATGCTTTTCGAGTTCCCGCTCGAGAGCGCCTTCCGTGCGGGAGACCTCATCGGCCGCACGCTTGCGCGCCTTGTCCAGCGTCGCCAGACGAGGGGCCAGCGCGTCGCGCCGTGCCTCGATCGCGCGTATGACTTCATCGTCCTTTTGAACGACCAACAATGCTTGCAGCTCGGTATTCACTACACCTCCATGAGGGAGATCTGGTCGACGATCGACCGTCACCCCTTCGGTTTAGCCCGCGGACTGCGGATAGGCAAGAGCCGACGGATTTCGGCCTCAAGTTCAAGGCGTTCCTTCATCAACGCGTCCTGCGCTTCCCGCGTTGCCGTTCGCATCGCCTCACGGATCTCATCAACCCGAAATTCCAGGACGCGCGCATCAAGTTTGCTGAGGCTGAGCCCGATGTCCGAGGCTTCGACGTTGATCGCCACCGCCCCATCGGTGAGTTCCCGCAGTACGGCGAGCGTGTCGGGAGCCAGCCGATCGGCGACCTGATCCAGACCGTCGTTCATGGGCGCATCGAGGAGCGCCGCAAACAGCGCACTGTATTGCGCGTGCCGGAAGGAACTCGGCGGATGCCGCTCAGCGACCCGCTCAGCGATTCCACGATCGGCCAACATGGCGCGAACGAGCGAACGCTCAATGGGTTCGTCTCGACGCGGTCGCGGAGGAATGTTGGTCGTTTTCCACTCGGGGCCGCCGCCATACTTGCTGTTCTTTCGCCCTTTCCAAACGGGCTTGTCCCCGGCGGGTGGCGGCAGTGGCGCGGGCTCGGACTCCGCCAACGATCCCTCGAACTCCGGTAGGGGCTCGTCCGAGCTGCGCTCCGGCGGTCCACCCGGCGCCCGACGACGTCCCTGCTCCGTCACCGCATCCGCTTCCGTCGACAGCGTGACCTTGTCGAGGTGCGACACATCCGCCAGCCGAGCGAGATACAGGTCGCGCGTAAGCGGATCGCGTGCCGCGCGAATCGTGGGCAGCAACTTGTCGATCGCGATGCGGCGCCGACGCAGATCGGAGAACCATCCCAGGCGCTCAAGCATCTGCACCTGTCGGTCGAAGAGGTCGATCGCGAGTCCGAGCTGCGTGTCCATCGCGGCACGACCATGATCACGAACGAACGTGTCAGGATCTTCGTTCTCCGGCAGTGTGACCACCCGCACCGTCGCCTTGTGCCCGAGCAGCTCCAACCCCGAGCGGAAGGTCGCCTTCTGTCCGGCCTCATCGCTGTCGTACAGCAAGAAGACCTCGGGTGCATAGCGCACCAGCAGTTGCGCCTGCTCGTCGGTCAATGCCGTACCGAGCGGCGCGACGACTTCCTCGATGCCCGCGAGCGCCAGTCGCATGGCGTCAAGATAGCCTTCGACCACGATCGCGCGACCGGCGCGACGCATCGCCTGCTTCGCGGTGTGCATGTTGTACAGCGTCTTGCGCTTCTGAAAGACCACCGACTCGGGACTGTTCAAGTACTTCGGCGTGTCGTCGCCGAGCGCTCGTCCACCGAAGCCGACATGCCGCCCCATTTCGTCGAGGATCGGAAACATGAGGCGTCCGCGAAAACGCGGGCGCGGCTCGCTCTCCCCGTCCCGCACGACGAACAATCCCGCTTCGAGCAGACGCGCATCATCGGCGCCAAGGGAGTGCAAGTACCGACGAAGCGCTTGGAGATCACGCGGGGCAAACCCCAGGCCAAAGCGTTCCCACGCGGCCTCATCGAGTTGGCGCTGCAGCAGGTACGCTCGTGCATCACGACCGGTCGCGTCGTCGGTGAGTTGGCGCTGAAACCATTCGGCGGCGGCGGCCAGGACTTCGAAGTTCGGGGCATTCGGATCGGGCGCTTGCGCGCGCATCGGCACATCGATCACCTCGATGCCGACGCGCTCCCCGATCATCTTGACGGCGGATGGCCAGTCAAGCCCAAGTCGCTTGCGGACGAAGGAGTACACATCGCCGCTCTCGTGACACACAAAGCAGTGATAGCTCCCACGCTTGGGCGAGACCGAGAAGTTCGGATTCGTACCGCCGTGAAAGGGACACGGCCCACGATAATCACCACCGGCGCGCTTGAGCGGCACGAACTCGCTGATGATCTGTACGATGTCCGCCGCCGTCCGAACGCGCTCGATGATTTCGTCAGAAATCATGAAAGCTCGGCCACGGTGACGCCGGCCCCCCCTTCGTTCCACGCACCAAGTCGGAAGCCGGCCACTCGCGTGTCCTTCTTGAGCATCTCACTCACGCGGGATCGCAGCGCGCCGGTTCCCTTGCCGTGAATGATACGCAGTTCGCGCATATCTGATCGCACGGCGGCATCGAGCGCCTGCAGCACGTGATCGTCGACTTCATCCACGCGGAGTCCACGTACGTCCACCTCACGCAGCGGATCCGCCTCGGGGATGCTGCCGGCATAGCTCACCTTCACCGTGGGCGGCAGCGGAGCAGCGGAACGCGTGAGTGTGGACAGCGGCACGGTGAGCGTCAGTGATCCGACCAGGACACGCGCCTCCTTACCTCGCACGGAGAGCAGTTGTCCGCTCTTGTTGTCGAGCGTGCCCACCAGCACACGATCACCCTCCGCCAGCGGCTTCTGCGCGTGCTGCACGGTACCGGCGCGCGGCACGCTCACGTCGACCGCCGCCCGCACCTGCGTGCGGACCTTCTCGCGCGCCGCACGCTGCTGCACTGCCTCTGCCGCAAGTCCCTGCGCCGCGGCCGCCTCTTCCACCGCACGGCGCGCCGCGCGTGCCGACGCCTCGAGTGCTTCCGCCTGCTCACCAGCCTTGGCACGGATCTCGGCAATGGCGCGCTCCACCTGACCGCGGGCTTCGAGCAGGTATTTTCGTGCTTCCTGACGGGCCAGCTTCTCCGACTCGCGCTCGCGTTCGCGCACCTTGAGCTCGCGATCGGTGACCGTCGCCAATCGGGCGCGCAGCTTCTCCTGCTCGCGATCCATCGCCTGCTCGCGCACACCCAGCACCCCTTCGCGCGATTCCACGTCGGAGAGCAACACGGCGAGATCGCGCTCGCCATGCGGCAAGCGCTCCTCGGCGCGCACGATGATGTCCTCAGGCAACTGCAAGCGTCGGGCGATACTCAGGCCATAGCTGCGCCCCGGAATGCCCTTCAACAGCCGGTATGTGGGCGCCAACTGCACCGCATCAAATTGCAGCGACGCATTCACCACCCCATCCACCTCGGTGGCCAGCAGCTTGAGCTGTCCGAGGTGCGTCGTGGCAATTGTCGTGGCCGATCGGCGCGTCAGCGTTTCGAGAATGGAACCGCCAAGCGCGGCCCCTTCGGCGGGATCGGTTCCCGATCCGAGCTCGTCGATGAGCACCAGCGAGTCAGGCGTTGCCGACCGCAGGATCTCGCCGAGGTTCTTGAGGTGCGCGCTAAAGGTAGAAAGACTCGCCTCGATACTCTGCTCGTCACCGACGTCGGCAAAGATGTCGTCGAACACGGGCAGCCGACTGGTTGCCCCAACCGGAACGGGCACCCCCGACTGCGCCAAGGCACTGAGCAAACCGATGGCCTTCAGGAGAACCGTCTTGCCGCCGGTGTTCGGGCCAGAGACGAGGAGGGTCCGCTCCTGCTCGAAGAGCGTGAGATCGAACGGAACGACGGGTGTGCCGCGCGAAAGCAACAGCGGATGCCGGCCATCGACGATCGCCAGTCCCTCGGCCGGCGCGCAGAACGCCAACGGCGCGCAGCTGGCTTCGATCGCGTAGCGCGCGCGGGCATACAACGAATCCAGTGCGACGAGGGCATGGTACGCTGCGATCAGCTGATCGTGATACGGGTGCAACTGTTCGGTGAGTTCGCGAAGGACGCGTTCCACCTCACGCTGCTCCTCGATCTCGAGCTCACGCACGCGATTGCCGAATTCGACGGCAGCGGGCGGCTCCACGAAGATGGTGGCGCCGGTTCCCGAACTGTCGTGGACGATACCACCCACGTAGCCGCGCGCCTCGCGACGCATGGGCATGACCCACCGGCCGTTCCGCATCGTGACCGACAGATCGCTGACCTGATGATGCGACTCGAGCTTGGCCATCTCACGTTCGAGCAGCCGGACCAGCTCCCCTTCGGCCTGACGGAGTTCCCGACGCACGCGACGAAGCGCCGGCGAGGCATCGTCACGCACGGTGCCGTCGTCGGCGATCGCGCGTGCGATCGCCTCTTCAAGCGGGCGGAGATCGATCAACTGCTCGAGATAGGTCTGCAGGTACGCGACGGTGATGCGCGGACGACGCGGATCGCGAAGCGCATCGCGCACGCGGCGCGAGGAACGGATCAGGGTGGCCCCTTGCAGCAGTTCGAGCGCCGTCCAGGTGAGCCCGGCGATGCGCAGCCGACGCAGCGGCTCGCCGAGGTCCGGAATCGGCTCGGTCGGCCACGCGAGGTCCGACGCGATCAGCGCACGCATGGCGCCCACGCGCGCGTGCTCCGCATCGATCCACTCGCGATCACGTCGTGGGATCAGCGCGCGAACGGCGGCGGCACCGGGACCGGAGTTCGCGCGTCCGGCGACGTGCGCGAGCATGCGAGGGAACTCGAGAATGCCGAGGGCGTGCGCGTTCATCATACCGAGCGCACTCGTCGGTGTGCGGCGTGGCGCAAACGGCACGAACCCGGACCGCCGAGGGCGGTAGTCCGGGTTCGAAACGTACTGTGTGCTGTCATTCGGCTCGCCACGACGTGTCGTGCGTTGTCGTTGTCACCCGCGCGCGAGTTCCTCGCGCACGATCGCGTTGATCGTACCGCCTTCCACCCGGCCCTTGAACTGCGGCATCACCTTGGCCATAACAGCACCGATGTTGACCGCACCGCCCTGCATCGCTGCGCGAACCGCTGCGCGCAATTCTTCAGGGTCGACTTCGGCGGGCAGATACACCTCAAGCGCCGTCACCTCGCTCTGTTCCTTCTCGAGCAGGTCGATTCGCCCAGCTTTACCATAGAGCTCGACGGACTCGCGCCGCTTCTTGATACCCTTTCGGATGACGTCGATGACGTCATCGTCAGTGGCCTCGCGACGGAGTTCGAGCTCGCGGTTCTTGACCTCGGCGATGATCATCCCAAGGAGGAGCACGCGATCCTTCAGCTGCTCCCGTCGTGCATTGGCTTGATCACGCTGTAAACGCGCCAGCAACGAACCGCCGGCATCCACGGAACTGCTCACCCGTTGCGGGTGCGCCGATTCTTGCGGACGGCCGCGTTCATCTTGCGCTTGCGGCGCTCCGAGGGCTTCTCATAATGACGATGCTTGCGCAGGTCGGACAGGATACCGGCCTTTTCGCACTTCTTCTTGAAGCGCTTG
>CANHNQ010000079.1 GCA_947462095.1 Gemmatimonadota bacterium | reverse complement strand
TGGGCCGACACCGTGCGCACCGCCATGCAAACGGTGCCGTCGCTCACCGACGTGCGCGATGCCTTTGCCGCCACGCAGCCCATTGTAGAAGTGTCGCTGGAGCGCGCACGCATGGCCGAACGCAACATCGTGCCGAGCCAAGTGGCGAGTGCGTTGGCGGGCGCATTAGGTGGCGTGAGTGCGAGTGAGCTACGCGAAACTGATCGTCGCACGCCGATCATGGTGCGCTATGCCGGCCTGCGCAACGAAGAGCTCGAGACCGCTCTCAAAACACCGTTACGCGGCGTGCCGTTGGCGCAGCTGGTGCAGGTGCGCGAAACGCGGGCGCCGTTGGAAGTGGTGCGCGTGGGGCAGCGCCCGGTCACCATCATTGAAGGGTTGGTGGAAAGCGGTGGCACCGCCAAAGCGACCACCGATGTGCAGGCGCGCATGGCGGCCCTCACGCTGCCGGCCGGGGTATCGTGGCAGGTGGGTGGCGCCGACGCCGAGCGTGCGCGTACGAGCAACGAACTCACGCTGGTGGCGGTGTTGGCGGCGCTGCTGATGTTCTTGGTGCTGGCCGGCGAGTTTGCCAGCTTCACGATTCCGCTGGTGGTCATGCTCACCGTGCCGTTGGCCGGTGCCGGCGCGGTGATCTTCCTGTGGCTTACCGGGCAGTCGCTCAACGCCGTGAGCTTGATCGGCATCGTGGTGATGATCGGCATGGCCGACAACGAAGCGGTGGTGAAGCTCGATGCCATTCGCAAGTTTCGCGAAGCCGGGCACAGTATCGACGATGCGATCATTCGCGGCGGTGAGCAGCGCTTGCGTGCCATTGCGATGACGTCGATTACCACCGTGACCGGTGTGTTGCCGTTGGTATTCGGCTGGGGCAGTGGCGGCGCGCTGTATCAGCCGTTGGCAGCCGGCATAATTGGCGGCAGCATCAGCGCGTTGCTGGTCACCTTCTTCCTGCTGCCCACGGCGTACGCGGTACTCGAGCGTCGCACGGAACGGCGCACGCAGCACAGTGCGGAGCGCACCGCGTGATTCGCTTCGCGACCCACCGTCCGGCGGTGGTGTGGGCGATCTGCGTGGCGTTGCTGCTGGCCGGCGCGATCAGTTTCACGCGATTGCCGCTGGCCACGCGCACCACCGTGGAGCTCCCTCGGCTCTCCGTGTTTGCCAGCTGGCCGGGTGCGTCGCCGGAGGTAATCGAAACATATCTCACGAGCCCCGTCGAAGCGGCCATTCAAGGCGTGCGCGGCGTGCGGCGCGTGTCGAGCAATTCGAACGACGACTATGCCATGCTCACGGTGGAGCTCGAGGAGCGCGCCGATGTGCAGATGGCGCGCCTGGCCATTCTCGAGCGGCTCGAACTGTTGCGCGCCGATTTGCCGCCGGGCGCGAGCCCGCCCACCGTGGCCAACTACGTGCCGGAAGGGCTCGAAGAAGCGCCATTGATGTCGCTCTCGGTGTTCGGGCCGTACACCTCCGGCACGTTGCAGAAGCTGCTGGAAGAACGCGTGAGTCCACGGCTGGGCAGCATTCCCGGCGTGGCCGGCGTGCAGGTGCGCGGCGGCACCGACATGGGCGTGTCGGTATCGTACGATCCAGTGCAACTGCGGCGCATCGGCATTTCGCCGCAGCGATTGTCGGAGGCGATCGCCGGCGCGCGCATGGTGCAGGCGTTGGGGGCGCTCGATCGTGGCAGCGACCCGTCGCATGCCACCACGCAGAACGTGGTGCTTCGCGACCAACCCAAAGCACTCGACGATTTGCAGGCGTTGCCGGTGCGTGGCCCCGGCACCCGCGTGTTTCGCTTGGGTGATCTGGCCACCGTGCGCGCCGAAGAAGACGCCCGCGGCCGGTTCTTTCGTATTGACGGAGCGCCGGCGGTGGCGGTGGAGATTTCGCGGCATCCCGGCGCTGACGCCATCAAAACGGCGGCGGCGTTGCGAGCCGCGATCAAGGAGCTCGAGCCCAATATGCCGCCGGCCGTGCGGCTGCGCATCAACAACGACGAAAGCGAAGACCTGAAGGAAGAGCTCGACGATCTCGCCCTGCGCAGCACGATCGCCTTCGGATGTGTGCTGCTGGTGCTGGCCTTCACGTTGCGCCGCTGGCGTGCGGTGGCGGTGGTGATGGGAACGACGGCCGTGGCCATCGCCGCCACCGCGCTCTCGCTCTACCTGTTCAACATTCCCGCCAACCTGCTCACGCTGGCCGGCCTGGGCATGGGTGTTGGCATTCTGGTGCAGAACGGCCTCGTGGTGGTGGAGCGCCTGGGCACCGAGCCCGATACGCCCGATGGCCGCGCGCGGGCCACGCAGCGCATCATGCCGGCGATCATCGGCAGTACGCTCACCACGGCCGTGGTGCTCTTTCCGTTTTTATATTTGCAGGGCGATACCCGGGCGGCGTTTGTCCCCTTCGCCGCGGCATTCGTGTTCGCGCTGGGGTGGAGTGTGTTCACGGCCCTGCTGGTCGTGCCCGCGCTGGGGAAAGGCGTGGCGGCGCAGCACGCGGCGTGGCCGCGATTGCGACGGGTCTACGCGCGCGTGCTCATGCGACTCTTACGCTGGCGTGCCGCCACGATGGTAGCGGCGGTGGCCGTGCTGGCGGTGCTCACCTGGGGCTTCATCACGAAGGTGCCGCGCTCGTCGTTCGTTGGGTTCGGGGAACGGCGCACGTCACTCAGTGTGGGATTGTCGTTTCCGCGCGGCTCCGACCCCGGCACGCTCGATCGCGGCATGGCGGAGTTCGAGCGGCTGGTGGTGGGTCGCCCTGAGATCGAACAGGTGCGGGCGGCGGCGCGCAGCGGCACGTCGGCGCAGATGTCGGTGCTGTTCACGCGCGCCGGCGGCCTTACCGCGGTGCCGCTCGAGTTGCAGGAGTTGCTTACGCAGCGCGCGGTGTTGATCGGTGGCGCCAGCGTGAGCGTAGTGGGCGACGGCCCCGGCTTCTCGAGCGGCGGTGGCGGCTCGAGTTTCGCCACGTTCCGCATGCAGGTGCGCGGCTACTCGTACGACGGCGTGGGGCGCGTGGCCGACGATCTCAAGTCGCGCCTCGAGCGCATCACGCGCGTGCGCGAAGTGCGCATCAGCAGCGGGGGCTATTTCGGCGGCGAGCGCGGCTATCAGGTCACGCTCGACCCCGATCGCGCGGCGCTGGCGCGCTACGGACTGAACGCCTCGCTCTTGGCGGGTGCGATCGCGCGTGAGGTGCGCGGACCGGTAGGGCGCCAGCTGCTGGAAATCGGCGGCGATGAGCTGCCGGTCACGGTGAAAGCCGCCGGTGCGCGCGATCGCAGCCTCGAACAGCTGCAGGAGGCGATCGTGCCCACGTTCACCGGCGCCCCGGTGCGTATCGGCGACGTGGCGTTCGTCGACGCGCGCGAAGCCCTCAGCACCATCGTGCGCGAAGACCAGCAATACATCCGGGAGGTGTCGTACGATTTCCGCGGACCGTCCAAGCTGGCCCGCCGCACGCACACCGCGTTCATGAAATCACTGGCCGCGCCCGCCGGCTACAGCATCATCGATCTCACCGAAGGGTCGCCGTTCGAGCGCGATCAAAGCGAGCAGGGCCTCTATCTCGTGTTCGCGATCGGCGTGGCGCTGGTGGTACTGGCGGTGGCGCTGGTGTTCGACTCGATGTGGGGGGCGGCGCAGGTGTTCTTGTCGCTTCCGCTGGCCATCGGCGGCGTGGTAGCGGCCTTCTGGATACTCAAAGCCGCGTTCACGCGCGAGGCCGCCGTGGGGGTGATTTTGGTGATCGGCCTGGCGGTGAATCAGGCCATTCTGCTGGCCGACGCCGCGCTCGAGAAACGTCGCGCGCTGCGCGACGCGGGCCTCGATGCGCGTCTCCACGCGGGGCAGGTCCTGCGCGCCTCCCTCGAGCGGGCGGGGATGATTCTCATCGTCACGCTGGCCGCGATGGCGTCGCTCATTCCGCTCTCCGTCGGCACCGATGCGACGCGCCTGTTCGGCGCCATCGCGTTGGCCACGGCTGGTGGTACGGTCGCCGGTACGCTCGGCGTGTTGTTCGTGATGCCGGCGTTGCTGGTGGGGCGGCGCGTGCGGCGGGCACTCGTACCACCGATCATTCGCTGAACGGATCACGCAGAGATCGCAGAGGCGCAGGGGACGCAGAGGACCTCTGCGCCCTCTGCGTCCCCTGCGCCTCTGCGTGATCAGTACCGTGCGCCGTGAACGCGCGACCTACTTGTGCGACAACGTCCACACGTACGCTGCCACCGCCTGGATCTGCGGATCGGTGAGCGCCATGCGGCCGCCGCGTGCACCCATCGCGTTCGGGTGCGTCGCATCCTTGATCTTCTCCTTCGGCACCCCGCTCACGACGATGCCGACGATCTCCTCGAAGCTGCCGGCGGTCATCTGCAAGAACTTCGGGCCCGACAGCGCCGGGGCATTGGTGGCGCCGACACCGCCCTTGCCGTGGCAGCGGGCACAGGAGCCGTTGTTGAAGATCGAGTCACCCATGGCGACCGCGGCCGCCGTGACCGCCGCCGGCTTGGCGACCTTGGCATCGGCCTTCGGGCTGAGGTTGGCGTTGCCGCCGCCGGATGATTTGCAGGCGACCGCGAGCGTGGAGAGCAGCGTGAGAGCGATGAGACGACGCATGGGCGGAACGGGCTGAAGGGAAGGGCCGGGACGGATTGCTAAAGTGCATCATCTCGTCGTGATCGGCTATCTTTCGCCCATGGCCACTATTGCGTATCTCGGAACGGGGCTGCTCGGCAGCGGCTTCGTGGAAGCCGCCTGCCAGCGCGGCGACACGGTGACGGTGTGGAACCGTACTATCAGCAAGGCCCGTGCGCTCGAGCCCTTCGGAGCCATTGTCGCTGACACGCCGGCTGATGCCGTCCGCGGGGCAAGCCGCGTGCATCTGGTGCTCAAGGATGACGCCGTGGTGGAAGACGTCATCGATCAGATGCGGTCGGGACTCTCGCCCGACGCGATCATCGTCGATCACACC
Organism: Gemmatimonadota bacterium; assembly: GCA_947462095.1. Taxonomy (GTDB): domain Bacteria; phylum Gemmatimonadota; class Gemmatimonadetes; order Gemmatimonadales; family Gemmatimonadaceae; genus Gemmatimonas. The sequence continues at coordinate 11,414 of CANHNQ010000079.1, read as the reverse complement.
ACGACACAGCCGACGCTCACGGCCGAACGCGCCACGCGTCTCGCCGCCGAGGGCGTGCACTATCTGCACTGCCCCGTGTTCATCGGACCGGCCGCCGCGCGACAGAGCCAAGGCATCATCATTGCCTCGGGCCCCACCGCACTCTACGAATCGGTGAAAGACGCGCTGGCCGCCATGGCCGTCCGCGTGGAATACTTCGGCGAACGCCCCGACCTGGCGGCCGCCTACAAGCTGATGGGCAACGCCTTCATCATCGGCATGGGCGCGCTGCTCAGTGACGTGTACAGTATCGCGAAAGGCAGCGACATCACCCCCACCGATGCGCTCAAGCTGCTCGAGTTCTTCAACCCCGGCAACATTTTGCAGGGGCGCGGCCGCACCATGGCCGCCGGCAAGTTCGACGCGAGCTTCGAACTCACGATGGCGCGCAAGGATATTCGCCTCATGCTGGAGACGGCGGGCGATCTGCCGCTGGCCGTGCTGCCATCGCTGGCCGCGCGCATGGATGCGGTGATTGCCGAGGGGTACGGCGCCAAAGACTTCGCCGTGATCGCCAAGGACGCGATCGCGTAGCCGGCCTTGCCCGGGCGACCAGAGGCGGAGCGGGCGGTCACGAGCTATCGTTCGTGACCTCCACCCCTTCTCCATGATGCGAACGCCCTCCCTCATCGTGCTGCTCGCCTCGGTCGCTCTGCCGGCCGCCGCGCAGCTCCCCACTCGTACCCTGACCAAGCCGCTCGCCGAATTCGGCGAGCCGTTTTCCCAGATCGCCGCCGTCCGCGAGCTGAAGGATGGTCGGTTGCTCGTCGTCGATAGCCGCGACAAGCTGGTGCAGCTGGTCAACCTCTCGACCAACAGCACCGCCAAGGTCGGGCGTGAGGGCGCGGGCCCCGGTGAGTACGGTCTGCCAACCCAGCTGTTCGCGCTGCCGGCCGACAGCAGCGTGATCTTCGATCCGCTGAATCAGCGGTACCTCATGGTGCACCCCGACGGGAAGCCCGGGGTGTCCTTCCGTGTGGGCGACGAGCCGTCGGGGCCGCCGCGTCCGGGCCAAGGCCAGCGTGCCGAAGGGGGGGCGCAGGTCATGCGGATTGGCGGACTCGGATTCGGCATGCCACGTGCCTCCGACGCCCGTGGGCGGCTGTACTTCGAGGGCGGCGGCATCTCGATGGGCCCCAACGGTCCCATCACATCGGATACCGCCCCGATCGTGCGCTATGATCGCGGCACGAAGGCGGTGGACACGCTCGCCTGGGTTCGTCTTCCCAAGAACAACGCCTCGGTGAAGGCCAGCGGCAGTGGCGGCAATCAGCGGATGGAAGTGCGGATCGGCGGACGGACGCCGTATCCGGCACGCGACGCCTGGACGGTGCTCCCCAATGGTACGGTGGTGATCGCCCGCGTTGGTGACTATCACCTCGATCTCGTCGGCCCGACGCGCGCCGTGACGCGTGGCGCGGCGGTCGCCTACGCACCGGTGAAGATCGGGAACGCCGAGAAGCAGGAATACCGCGACCAGGCGAAGAACGCGACCGGCATTTCCATCTCTCGCACGGAAGGTGGCCCCGGCGGGTCGCAGTCGCGCGCCAGTACGGCGCCACCACCGTTCGAGGAGCCGACCGAGTGGCCGTCGACCAAGCCGCCGTTCAACGCGAACGGCATCTTCGCGACCCCCGCGGGAGAGATCTGGGTGGCCCGGAATCGCCCGGCCTCCGATCCTGTCCCGACGTACGACGTGTTTTCGGCGGCCGGAAAACTGACGGGGAAGGTCGTGCTGCCCCGGCAGACCCGGATCATCGGCTTCGGTGCGGGCGGTACGATCTACACGATCCGCGTGGACGATGACGACTTGCAGTATCTCCAGCGCTTCCGAGGCTGAGCGGGACCCGCTAAACTTCACGCCGTTGACGTTCTGAACCTTTGCGAGGCCATCCATGCCGTTCTTTTCTCATCCCGCCAACGCCGATTGGCTCCTGCCGATCATCAAGTTCCCCTTGATGCTCATCTCGGCGATCTTCAGCGGGATCATCGCGATTGGTCCGATCGGTCAGGTCGCGCTGGTTGCCGTGATCATCGCGCTGTTCTCGCGGAACGTGATGGGCCCGGCCCGGCCGTAACGGCCACCCGCTTCCGCTTGAACGGCCCGCCGCGACGTCGTCGCGGCGGGCCGATTTCGTTGTGGCGCCAGCCTCGGCGGTGAACAAAAAATAATGCAAAAGCGGCTGCATTCGGCGTGGGAAAGGCTCCTCTGGCAGCGGCCTGTCGTTCCACTATTCAGGTTACCGAATCCCTGCGACCGGGATCGTCTACCCTCAATAGCTGAGTGTGCCATGGATCCGAAGAAGACCGCGCTCATTCTCGTCGGCTTTCAGAATGACTACTTCGCAAAGGATGGGATTCTCCGCGGTGTCGTCGAGGAGCCGAATCGCGTCGACACCGTGCTGTCCAACGCCCTGCAGTTCGTGGACGCCATGAAGGACACCGAGATGACCGTCATCTCGACGCCGATCGTGCTCGAGCCCGACTACCGCGCGATGGCGAGCCCGGTTGGCATTCTCTACGCCATGAAGACCTCCGGCGCGTTCAAGGCGGGCACCACGGGTGCCGACACGATTCCGGAGCTGCTCGCGTTCGGCGACCGCGTGCAGTACGTCACCGGCAAGGTGGGCTTCAACGCGTTCTCGAATACGTCGCTCGAAGAAACGCTCCGCGAGCGCGGGATCGAGAACGTGCTCGTGTGCGGCATGGTCACGTCGCTGTGTATCGACTCGACCGGACGCGCCGCGTACGAGCGCGGCTACAGCGTCACCGTCGTGTCCGATTGCTCGTCCTCGCGTACGCCGGCCGAACAGGACTTCTTCTGCAGCAGCGTCTTTCCGCTCTACGCCGGCGTGGCGACCAGCACGGAACTCGTGCAGGCCATGCAGGGCGTCTCGGCCTGAACTGACGCTCCATGGTCAACCCACGCGTCAACGGCGATCAGCTGCTGACGACCGATCTGCATGTCGAAGCGACGTATCGACTGACCGAGGCGCTGGTCGAGTCCGAGGCGCGTATGCGCCGTCGTGTCGAACTGCTGACGGAAATCGTGTTCGAGACCGATGCGGCGGGAGGCATCGTGTTCCTGAACGGCGCGTGGGCGCGGGCCATGCTGCAACCGGTCAGTGCCTGTTTGGGGCGTCGCCTGGTGGAGTTCGTACACCCGGAAGATGTCCCCACGGTGTTGCAGCAGTTCGCGGCGGCAACGGACGGCACCGCGGCGCACGATCGGCCGCTGGTGCGGATGGACAGTGCGGATGGCGTCCAGCTGTGGATGGAGCTTTCCGTATCACCGCTCCCCGGTGGCGGTGCCGTGGGTGTGCTGCATGACGTCACGCGGCAAAAGCGGGCGCAGGACGAGCTCGCGAAAGTGTCGCTGGTGGCCAGCTTCACCGAAAATCTGGTGCTCATCACGGATGCCCATGGGTGCACCGAGTGGGTGAACCCGGCCTTCACGGCGCGTACCGGCTTCACGCTCGAGGACATGTTTGGGAAGAAGCCGGGACACCTGCTGCAGGGGGCCGGATCGGATCAGGAGGTGGTGAGTAAAATCGGTGCCGCGCTGCGTGAGGGGCGGTCCATCCGCACCGAACTCACGAACTACACGAAGGCCGGCGAGCCGTACTGGGTGCAGTTGCAGATCACGCCGATCCGGAACGCCGCCGGCGAGATCGAACAGTACGTCTCGGTGCAGAGCGATGCCTCCGACCGTCACCGGGCGGAGCTGGAAATCCGTGCCTTGAATACGGGGCTCGAGAAGCGCGTGCAGGAGCGCGCGCTGCAGCTGGCGCAGTTCAAGTCGGCGTTGGACCGGCACGGGCTCGTGGTAATCAGCGACGCGCAGGGCATCATTACGTATGTGAATGATCGCGTGTGCGACCTCACGGGATTTTCGCGCGAGGAGCTCGTGGGCAGTACGCACCGGCTGCTCAACTCCGGGCATCATCCGGCAGCGTTTTTCGCTGAGCTGTGGGCGACGATCCAGTCGGGAAAGGTGTGGCACGGGGAGATCCTCAATCACACGCGTACCGGTGCGCCGCTGTGGGTCGATACCACGATCGTGCCATTCGTGAACGAGGCGGGTGTTCCCGACCAGTACATCAGCATCCAGACCGACGTGACCGAGCGTCGAATCGCCGAGGAGCGCGTCACGCAGCTGTATCGCGAGGTGGAGGCGGGCGGCGCACAGCTCCGCGAGGCGAACCGCGAGCTCGAATCGTTCGCCTACTCGGTATCGCACGACCTGCGCGCGCCCCTGAGGCACATTCACGGCTACCTCGACATGCTGCGCCGTGCCACGGCCGGGCAGCTGTCTGAAAAGGCCGAGCGCTACGTGCAGACGGCCGCCAGCGCGAGCGTGCAGATGGGGCAGCTCATCGACGACCTGCTGGCCTTCTCCCGCATGGGCCAGGCGGAGATGCGGCTCGAGCGCGTGGATCTCGACGGCCTCGTGCGCGAGGTGGTCGTGGGGCTCGGGGGCAACGACGGTGCGCGGGTGGAATGGGACATCGCCCCGCTGCCGCACGTGGCGGGTGACGCGGCGATGCTGCGGCAGGTCCTCGTGAATCTCATCGGCAACGCCGTGAAGTATTCGGGGAAGCGCGAGGTCGCGCGCGTCATGATCGCGCCGGTTGGGGTCGAAGACGGACGGATGGTCTTCGCCATCCGCGACAACGGCGCCGGCTTCGACATGGCGTATGCCGGCAAGCTGTTCGGCGTCTTTCAGCGCCTGCATCACGAGAACGAGTTCGAGGGTACCGGTATCGGCCTCGCGATCGTGCGCCGTATTCTCCTGCGTCACGGCGGACGCATCTGGGCGGAGTCCGCGCCCGAGCAGGGCGCGACGTTCTTCTTCACGCTCGCGCTCGCGGGCAGCTGACGCATGGCCACGATGACAGCGCCAGAGCGCCCCATTCTGCTCGTCGACGACAACGCGCGGGACGTAGAGCTGCTCCTCGACGCGCTCTCCACTGACCTCGACGCGTCGCGGATCGTCCATGTTCGCGATGGTGTCGAGGCGCTGGCGTTTCTGCGCCGCGAAGGGGTGTTCGCCGGGCGTGTCGGCCTGCAGCCGGCGCTGATCCTGCTGGATCTCAAGATGCCGCGCATGAACGGCATGGAGCTGTTGGCCATCGTCAAGGCCGACGAGAAGCTGCGGCAGATTCCGGTGGTGCTCATGACGTCGTCGCAGCAGGATCAGGATCTCGCGGCGGCATATCGGCTGGGCGTGAATGCGTATATCCGGAAGCCCCTGGCGTTCGACGAGTTCATCGGGACGACGCACCATGTGCTCGTGTTCTGGGCCCTGTTGAACATTCTTCCCACGACCGACCCCGAATGACCCTCGTGACACCGCCAGCGCGGACGCTCCGGCTTCTGCATCTCGAGGACAGCGCGCGGGACGTCCAGTATGTGGAGGACCTGCTCGCCGACGAGGGGCTCTCCTGTGTGATCACGCGGGTCGCCCGTCGTGCCCCCTTCGAAGCGGCCCTGCGCGCGCACGCGTTCGACGTCGTCATCTGCGACTATTCGCTCCCCGATCTGGATGGATTGAGCGCGTTGCGGCTGGTGCGCGCGATCGCCGCCGACACGCCCGTCATCATCGTCTCGGGATCGATCGACTCGTTGTCGGCGGTGCAGTGCCTGCGCGAGGGGGCTACCGACCTGCTGCTCAAGGACCGGCTCGAGCGTCTGCCGTCGGCGGTGACCCGCGCCTTCGACGAACGCGAACGGCGGGCTCGGCTTCGGGAAGTCGAGGAACGCTTTCAGCAGCTCGCCGACCAGAGTCCGACGGGCTTCTGGTTCATTACCGCCGACGCGTCGCGCGTGGAGTATGTCAGTCACGCGGTGGAGTCGCTGTGGGGAGAGCGTGCCGCTGTGCTGGTGAGCGAGGCCGGCGCCTTCCTGGCGTGCGTGCACGACGACGACCGACTACGTGTTGCGGCGGCGTGGGAGCGCTGGGTGCGTGGCGATGCGCCGGTATTCGATGAGGAGCTCCGCGTGCGTTCGCCGAATGACGAACCCCGCTGGCTGCATCACTCCGGTACGCGACTGACCGACGCGGCCGGTCGGGTTACGCGGCTGTGCTGCATCACGCAGGACATCACCGCCCGCAAGGCGATGGAGACGCGCATGCAGCACACGCAGCGTCTCGAAGCCGTGGGGCGGTTGGCGGGTGGGATCGCGCACGACTTCAACACGCTCCTCACGGTGATCACGGCCACCTCCGAGCTCGCCCTCGCCCGCATCGATCCCGAAGACCCGTTGCTTGCCGATCTGTCGGAAATCCGATCGGCTGGCGAGCGGGGCGCGGGGCTTGTGGCGCAACTGATTGCGTTCAGCCGGCAACAGATCATGCGTCCGCGCGTGATCGACCCGGTGGAGTTGATGCGCAACCTGGAGCGCATGCTGCAGCGTTTGATCGGTGCCCACATCCGCTTCGAGTTGCACCTGCCGAAGGTCCGTGTCTTCATCCGGGTCGATCCGGGTCAGCTCGAGCAGGTGCTGGTCAACCTCGTCGTCAATGCCCGCGATGCGTTGCGCGGCGGGGGCGTGCTGTCCGTTTCGCTCGACGTCGTGCAGCCCGACGCGGACCTGGCCGAGAAATTCGGCGGTCCCACCGCCTCGTGCGTGCAGATCACGGTACGGGATTCGGGGGTCGGGATTCCGTTGGAGGTCCAGCGCCGGGTGTTCGAGCCGTTCTTCACCACCAAGGTGATGGAGGGCGGCACGGGACTCGGGCTGTCCACGGTGCACGGCATCGTGGAGCAGTCCGGCGGCAGCGTCCGGCTGCACAGCACGGTCGGCGTCGGCACGACCTTCCGTATTCTGCTGCCGCTGGTGTCCCACGAAACACGGCGTCCGGCGTCGTCGGAACCACATGCGTCGCCGGCGCTCCGTGGCGGGGAGGCGACGGTCCTCGTGGTCGATGATGATCAGGCGCTTCGCTACCTCGTGAAGCGGACGCTCAGTGCGGCCGGATACACGGTGTTGATGGCCGAGAACGGCTCAACCGCGCTGCGGTTGCTGGAAGATCTCGGCGGTGACGTGGACCTGCTGCTCACCGACATCGTGATGCCGGAAATGTCGGGGCACCAGCTCGCGGAGCGCGGGCGGCAGCTCAAGCCGGACTTGCGCGTGCTCTACATGTCGGGGTACACCGAAGACGAGGTCTCCCGGCGATCACTGCTCGACAACATGGAAGCCTTCGTACCGAAACCGTTCACCGTGACGTCGCTGACGCGTGGCGTGTCGCGCGCGCTCGGCCGCGAGGACTGACCGGCGTGGGCTGATCGGGGAGGCTGTCCGAGAGGCTACCGGGGGCTGCCCCCTTCCGCGAGGTGGACCGGCGGCGCATTCTCGTAGCTCGCGCGACGCGCGATGCCGCCGATGGTTGTTTCTCTCTTGTGGAGTCTCGATGTCCGTTCGCTCGTTCCGGTTGCTGGCCACGATGCCGGCGTTGCTGCTGGCCTCCTGTGCGCAGCCCCCTGCCGCGGTCACGCCCCCGTCGTTGTCGTTCGCCGCGTATCAGCTGGTCGATCTCACGCACGCCTACAATGCGCAGACGATCTACTGGCCCACGTCGCCCACGGCGTTCTCGCTCGAGACGCTGTCCAAGGGGCCCACGCCGGGCGGGTGGTACTACGCCGCCAACAGCTACGCCTCACCCGAGCACGGCGGCACGCACCTCGACGCCCCGCTGCACTTCGGCGAGGGGCAGCACGCTACCGAGCAGATCCCGCTGGAGCGCCTCATGGCGCCCGTGGTCGTGATCGATGTGCGGAGCGCGGCGGCGGCCGATCCCGACTTTGCGCTCCGCCGCGAGGATGTGCTCGCGTTCGAGGCCGCGCATGGTCGCATCGCGGCGGGCACCATCGTGCTGCTGCGCACCGGGTGGAGTACGCGCTGGCCCGACCGGAAAGCCTATCTCGGTGACGATACGCCGAACGATGCATCCCGGCTGCACTTCCCCTCCTTCGGTGCGGATGCGGCGCGCCTGCTGGTGGAGGAGCGCGCGGTGGCCGTGCTGGGCGCCGACGTGGCGTCGGTGGACATCGGTCAGTCGAAGGACTTTCAGGTACACCGGATTGCGGCGGCGCAGCAGGTCCCGGGGCTTGAGAACCTCACGAATCTCGAGGCCCTGCCCGCCACTGGCGCGTACGTGATCGCCTTGCCCATGAAAATCGAAGGGGGATCGGGCGGGCCGCTCCGCGCCGTTGCCATGATTCCGCGCACGAAATAGCCCGTCGCCTGCGTTCACTCCCTTGCCCGCTGGAGCCTGTCATGACGCGTCGTTCCTTGCGCCTGTTCCTGCTCGCCTCGCTGGTCGCGGCGGCGCTCCCCGTCACGCGATTGCCGGGCACTCGCCTGTCCGGACAGTCCCCGAGGATCACGACCTACGTGCGCTACCGCGTAGACGGTGCCACATCTTACGGCCGCGTCGTCGGCACGACCGTGCAGCAGCTGCGGGCCGCGCCGTGGCTGGACACGACACGCACCGGTCGCACGGTGCCGTTGGCGCGCGTGCAGCTGCTGGCTCCCGCCACGCCCTCCAAGGTGATCGCGGTGGGGTTGAACTACCAAACGCATCTCGGCGAACGGTCGGCCGCCACCTACCCCGGACTGTTCGCCAAGCTCCCGACGTCGATCATTGCGCACGACGAGAACATCGTGCTGCCCCCCGATGCGAACAACGCACACTATGAAGGGGAAATGGTGATCGTGATCGGCAAACAGGCGGCGAACGTCTCCGTGGCTGACGCGAAGCAGTACGTCTTCGGGATCACCGTGGGCAACGACGTCTCCGAGCGGGATTGGCAGAAGAGTGACCTGCAGTGGTTCCGGGCCAAGGCGGCCGACACGTTTGGGCCCATGGGGCCGGTGCTGATCACCGGCTTGAACTACGACGACCTGCTGCTCCAGACCCGCCTGAACGGGGAGGTGGTGCAGTCCCAGCGCACGAAGGACCTGATCTTCGATGTGGCGGCCCAGGTGAGCTACATCAGCCAATACGTCACGCTGATGCCGGGCGACGTGATCTACACCGGGACGCCGGGCACCACCAAGCGGATCGTGGCCGGCGACGTGGTGGAGGTGGAGCTGGAGGGGGTCGGCATCCTCCGGAATCGGGTGACGCAGCGGGGGAAGCGGTAGAGCGGACGTCGCACCGGGACCTCATCGAAGGGACGAGGTGGCGGTGGAGGGGCTGTCACGTGGCGATCTCAGGTCAAAACGTTGACAACTGATACTCCGAGGCCGAATCTAGTCGGGAGTCCGCTCCCACGATCTGCGCGACGCGCCTGATTCAGTGCGACCTCGTGCTGTTGCTCAACGTCGGCTGCCTCCTTCCCCCCGCAGTGCGACGCGCTCCATCCCATTACCCGCATGGAGGTCCTGATGCGCTTCCGCCGATATGTTGGCGGCCAAGCTGTCGCGGCGCTGGTCGCTGCGATGGCCGTTGCCAGCACGCTGATGCCCACCCGCACCGAGGCGCAAGGCGCACTCGGGACGGTCCGAGGTACGGTTACGAACAGTGGTACGGGCGCGCCGTTGGCGAACGTGCAGATCGCGATCCCCGGCACGATGCTGGGGGCGATCACCAACGCGAGTGGCGCGTTCACGATCGCGTCCGTACCCGCCGGTAATCAGATCGCGCGCGCGCGACTGATCGGCTACCAGCCGCTCGATAAGCCCATCGTGGTGACGGCCGGTGCGACGACGACCGTGACCTTCGCCTTGACGGTGAGCGCGCTGTCCCTCGACGAAGTGGTCATCACGGGTACCGGCGGTTCGGCGCGTAAGCGCGAAGTCGGTAACTCCATCGGGCAGGTCAAGCTCTCCGAGATCCCGGAGGTCCCGACGAACGTCTCGAACCTGCTCTCGGGTCGTCTGGCTGGCGTGACGGTTGGCGGTGGTGTCGGCAATGCCGGCAGCGGTTCGGCCATCCGTTTGCGCGGCACGACCAGCGTCTCGCTCACGAATCAGCCGCTGATCTTCATCGACGGCGTGCGGACCCGGAGCGACGAATATCCGCGGAACGGGATCTTCACGGGCACCACGCAGCGTGGCGCCAATTCGAATTCCAGCCCGCTCAACGACATCAACCCGGACGATATCGATCGCATCGAAATCGTGAAGGGTGCGGCCGCGGCCACCCTCTACGGCACCGACGCCGCGGCTGGCGTGATCCAGATCTTCACGAAGCGTGGCGCGGGTGGCGCGGCCAAGTGGCAGGTCCGCTTCAACGGCGGCGTCAGCAGCCTGCAGAAGTTCGGCACCGACTCCGTGCCCCTGCTGTTCATGGATCCCTTCCTCCGCAACAGCGAAGGATCCGGCTGGATCCCGGGGCTCGACAACTACGCCGCGCGGTATGGCACGGCGGTGCAGGTGTCCGGCGGTACCGGCGACAATCTGAAGTATCTGCTCTCCACCAACGTCGAAAACGTCGATGGCGTGCTGCCCAACGACAAGGACCGCAAGTACCAGGTGCGGGCCAACCTCGACTTCCAGCCCATGAAGAAGCTGGCGATGAACTGGAGCAGCGCGTACACGAACAACCTGATCGATCAGACGCCGGCCGGTAACAACGCGCAGGGCCTGACGCTCAATGCCTTCCGTCGCGATCGCAACTATTTCGGCAACGCCACGCCCGACACGATCCGCAAGGTGCTGACGCAGAAGCTCGCGTCGAACATCGATCGCCTGATCATGGGTATGACGGGCACGTGGACGCCGTTCACGCGCTTCTCCAGCCGTCTCACGTTGGGCTTCGACCGCGCGGCGCTGGAAAACCGCAACGTGCGCCCCTTCGGCTTCCCGGCTGCGCCCCTCGGCGTGATCCAGAATCAGCGCTGGGCCAACACGACGCTCAGCACGGACTGGGTGAACAACTACGAATTCAATGTTGGCAGCGACCTGAAGGTCACCGCTTCGGCCGGTACGCAGTACGTCAACTCGCTCGTCGGTGACGTGGTCGCGCTCTCCGAGAACTTCGCGACGCCGTCCGATCCGACCGTCGCCAGCGGCGCCATCAAGAACGCCGATGAAAATCGGCAGCGTGTCATCACCGGCGGCGCGTTCGGTACGGTCCTGATGGGATTCAAGGACCGCTACTTCGTGACGGTCGGTGGCCGCATGGACGGCAATAGTGCCTTCGGCTCCGACTTCGGCTTCCAGTTCTATCCGAAGGTCAACGGCTCGTGGGTGCTCTCCGAAGAGTCGTTCTGGAAGGAGAAGTACGGCACGCTCAAGCTGCGCGGTGCCTATGGTTCGGCCGGACGCGCACCGGGCGCCTTTGCCGCCGTGCGGACGTACAATCAGGTCGGCTGGGGAACCACGACGGCCGTTCGCCCCAGCAATATCGGCAACGCCGATCT
>CANHNQ010000078.1 GCA_947462095.1 Gemmatimonadota bacterium | reverse complement strand
TGCAGCGACTCCGCGTGGGCGCCTCCGAGATCATGACCGTACGGGCGGGCTACGACACGGCGCGCACGCTGCTGCCGCTGCTTGGAGGCGATCAGGAGTTCATCGTGCGACTGCGGAAGGCAGTGCCGTAAGCGCGAACGGCCCGCGCATCGGCCACCGTCCCCTCAATCCTCGTCTTCCACCCACAGTACCGCCGTCACGCCATCGCCCACGCACACGATGCCGGCATCGAGCGCCGATTCCGTAAGCGGATCGAAGCTGAAGCCAGTCGCGTGCGGCGGCGCCTCGCCGAAGACATCGGCCCAGTCGCCGTTGGTGAAGCAGGTCAACGGCTCCGGCACCAGCGCCAGCAGGTCGTTCACCAACCCCTCGGCCTCCGCTGCGGGAACAATCACGGCGTTGCTGCCGAGATCCCGACCGAGCACGCCAGCGGCGATGCGAAGCGCATCGCTCTCGCTCACCTCGAGCCAGCCGTCGCCAAGCGCGCGCAGGCCGAGGCCTTCCACGGCCTGATCGGCGAGAATCCGCGATTTCGCCCACTGCGGTTGCGGCACGAGCGCACAGGTGACGCGTCCGCTGGTACGGCGCGCGATGATGGTGTCAGTCAGCATGATGAATGGTGTGAGGGTGTGCGCAATATGCCACGGGGATTGGACGGCGCGCGCCGCATGACCGAGATTGCGGGGATTCTCACTTCTTCCCCCCACCGTGGACATGCCGATGGCTCGATCCTCCCTGTTCGCCGCGCTCGCGTTGGCGGCGCTCGCTTCCCCGCTCGCGGCCCCGCTGTCGGCCCCGCTGTCGGCGCAGGCCCCCGAGGCGATTCCGGCCAAGTACGCCGACATCGCGAACCGCATCATCGCCGCCGCTCAGGCCGACTCGGCTGGGGCCTGGAATCGCATCGCTGAACTCACCGATCGATTCGGCCATCGCCTGTCGGGCTCGAAAGCGCTGGAAGACGCAATTGTGTGGACGGCCGCGACGATGGAGAAGGACGGCCTCGCCAATGTGAAGCGCGAGAAGGTCATGGTGCCGCATTGGGTGCGCGGCGCCGAGTCGCTGGAGCTGGTCGCTCCGCGCCGGCAGCTGCTGCCCATGCTCGGACTCGGCGGCAGCATCGCCACGCCAGCCGCCGGCATCACCGCCGAGGTGATGGTGGTGGCCAGCTTCGAAGAGCTCACGCAACGCGCCGCCGAAGCCAAGGGCAAGATCGTGCTCTACGACGCCGAGTGGCGCGACTACGGCTACAACGGGTCGTTCCGCCGGCTCGGTGCGATTGCCGCCGCCAAGGTCGGTGCCGTGGCGTCGCTGGCGCGCGCGGCGGGTCCGTACAGCATGCGCACGCCGCACACCGGCAGCATGAGCTACGACTCCACGGTCAAAAAGATTCCGCACGCCAGTGTCACGGCGGAAGACGCGATGATGATGCGCCGCATGATCAATCGCGGCGACAAGGTGCGCGTGACGCTCAAGATGAGCGCGAAGATGTTGCCCGATGCGCAAAGCCACAACGTGATGGGTGAACTGCGCGGCCGCGAGAAGCCCGACGAGATCGTGGTGATGGGAGGTCACATCGACTCGTGGGACGTGGGTCAGGGCGCCATGGACGACGCCGGTGGCGTCGTGGTGGCGTGGGAAGCGATTCGACTGCTCAAGAAGTTGGGGCTCACGCCACGTCGCACCATCCGCGCCGTGGGCTGGACGAACGAAGAGAACGGCATGCGCGGCGGCAACGCGTATCGCGACGCGCACCAGAACGAGACGCACCAGCTGGCCATCGAATCCGATGGGGGCGTCTTCTCACCCCTCGGCTTCGGCTTCACCGGGTCACCCGCTGCTCGCGCGATCGTGACGGCGATCGGTTCGTTGCTGAACCCGATCAACGCCGGCAAGATCGAAGCGTCCGGCGGCGGCGCCGACATCGGCCCGATCATGGCCACGGGCGTCCCGGGGATGGGGCTGAACGTGGACGGCTCGCGCTACTTCTGGTTCCACCACACCGATGCCGATACCCCCGACAAACTCGACCGGGCCGAGGTGCAGCGGTGCGTGGCGGTCATGGCCGTCATGGCGTACATCGCGGCGGATATAGAGCAGGGGCTGCCGCGGTAAGTGGCCAACTCGCAACTGCCAACCGCTTAGGGAGCAGGGAGGAGGGTGTCAGGCTGGAGAACGCAGGACGGCAGCGTCGTGCTCCTGCCTCCTCCTCCCTGACACCCTCCTCCCTGCTCCCTAAGCAGTTGGCAGTGAGCAGTTAGCCGTTGGCCGTTCACACTCAGACAGCTAAAACGGTACCGGACTCGTCAGGATCAGCTCCTGCCCGGTATCCGGATGCGTGAACGCCAGCGACTCGGCGTGCAGCAACAATCGCTCGCCGTACTCGGGGGCACTCCGCCCGTACAGGCGGTCGCCCACGATCGGCGCGTCGAGACCGAGCGGATTGGACGCATGCACGCGTAACTGATGCGTGCGCCCCGTGTGCGGCGTGAAGGCCACCTTGGTCCGCCCACCAGCGCGCGCCAGCACCTGCCATCCGGTCACCGCGTGCTTCCCGTGCACCGGATCGTGGATTTGACGCGGCCGGTCGTCGATATCCATGCGCATCGGAAAGTCGATCACGCCCTCGCTGCCGACCACGTCGCCATCGAGCCACGCCACGTAGCGCTTGCTGATCGCGCGCAGGGAGAACAATCGCTGCAACGCCGAAAACGTGGCGGGGTGCTTCGCCGCCAGCAGCAGCCCCGACGTGTCCAGGTCGAGGCGATGCACCACCAGCTGTCCGGTGGCATCGGGGTAGCGCGCCCGGAGGCGCGTGGACACCGAATCGCGCAGCAACCCGCTCCGACCGGGCACCGACAGCAGCCCGCACGGCTTGTCGACGACAACGAGGTATTCGTCTTCGTACACCACCCGTGGCTCGGACTCCGCGATGGCCGCGGCCCCGAACACCGGCGGCGGATCGGCCGGCAGCCCTCTGAGCATGTGCGCGAGAATGGGGGGACACTTCCCCTGGCACGCGGGATAGAACGAGCCGGCGCGACGATCCCCCGTGCGGGGCGGGGCGCCCCACCAGAACTCGGCCAGTGCGAGCGGACGCAGCCCCAGCGCGTACGCCTGCGCGAGCAGCTTCGGCGCCGCACAGTCTCCGGCGCCACCGGGTGGTTCCTTGGGCGCGAACAGGTCGCGCAACGCGCGCACCTCGCCCAGCGCATTGGCGAAGTGATACGTGTTCTGGATGGCGGGAAGCAATTCGCGCGAGCGGGCGCTGCGCGCCTCGTCGTCGGCGCCGAGGTCGTACAGCTCGGCCTCACCGGGAATCCAGACCGCGTCGCGCGCGGCGGCATCGTACGCCGGCGGCGCCCAGCCTTCGATCACCCACTGGCCGGCGATCATCCCGGAGAAGCCCCGCAGATAGCCCACCGTGCCATCAGGAGCCGCCACGACCAGCACCCCGAACATTTTCCCGTTCCCCGGCGCATCGAGCCTCCACGGGGCCATTCCGGGGCGCTGCAGCACCGTGATGGTGTCCATGGCCGCGCGCCGCGCCAGCGGATGCACCGCGGCACGATCGAACGGGCTCGGGAACCGCGCGGGAAGATCGCGGAGGTCGGGGGGCGAGGGGAACCGGATCACGCCTGCACGTTAACGAAGTCACGCCGCCGCGGACGCCGCCGGGCGTCATGCCCGCCGGCGTTTTGCGTTATCATAGGCACTTCGCACGGCAGGTCAGGAGCTCACTCACAGGAGAACCGCACATGCGTCGTTCAGGCTGGCTCGTTGCACTTCCACTCGCGGCCACGATGCTCGGCGGCTGCGCGAGCGCATCGAAGACCTCGCCCTCGTCGGCGGGTACGAGCGCCAGCGCGGCGCTCTCGCTGTGGAAGTCCGGCGCGGCCGCCTTCGGCATGTTCGTGCCCAATGAGCGGCCGGCCGCGCCCCCCGCCGCCGGCGCCACACGTCTCCCGCCGCTGTATACCGAAGCCGGCGCCAAGGCGCTCGCCGAGAATCCGCTGCTCGACTACCTCTTTCTCAATCTTGAAGGGGCGTACGACGCGAATGCAGTGCGGGCCATGGTCAGTGGCATCAAGCTGAGCAGCGCGGCCACACGGCCCACGCTTCTGGTACGGATTCCCACCATCGAAGACGCCGGCGTCGAACTCACCCGCGCCCGCGTGAAAGAAGTGCTCGGCTTCGGTGCCGACGGCGTGGTGATTCCGCACGTGCGCAGCACCGCCGAAGCGCGTACGGCCGCCGCCTTCTTCACGGAGGCCGGCGCCAACGTGTGGTCGCCCGCGAATCCCAAGGGCACCGTGATCGCGATGCTCATGGTCGAAGACAAAGGCGCCATCGCCGAGGTGGCCGACATCGCGGCGGTGAAGGGCTACAGCTTGCTGTCGTGCGGTATCGGCAGTCTCACGCGCGATATGGGCGGTGACGCGCCGGGTGCCGAAGCGGCGTGCCAGCGCACCCGCGACCTGGGGGCCAAGGCGGGCATGCCCAGCATGATGACGGCCACCGCCGGTTCCATGAAGGACCGCATCGAGAAGGGCTACCTCGGGCTGCTCCTGTCGGGGACGGCCGAGCAGGCGTCGGCGATCATCCGCACCGGACGTCCGCTCGCGAAGCGTCCGTAAGGCGACCGGTACGTTTGCGCCATGACCCAGCCCGCCGACTCCGTCCCCGCCCTGCTGGCCCTGCTCACGGTCGAGCGCGAACAGCTTCTCGCGCAGTTCGCCGCGATCCCCGCCGACCAGCGTACACTCCCCGACGGCGCGGGTGGGTGGTCCGCCGCGCAGATCATTGAACACGTGGCGCGCGTGGAAGGCGGCGTGGCCCGCATGATCGCCAAAGGCGCGGAGATGCCACGCACCGCCACGCCCGAGGAGCTGCAGGCAGCCGTGTTCACGGAGCAGAAGATCGGCCGGGTCCGCCATCGCGGCACCAAAGTCGAAGCGCCGGAGCGCGTGCGCCCCTCCGCGACACTCGACGCCGACGCCGCCCTCGCGCAGCTGCACGCCTCGCGCGTCGCAGTCCTCGAGGCCTTCACCGCCGCCGATCCGGCCGTACTCGACGGCATCATCGTCCCGCATCCGTTCATCGGGCCACTCACGCTGCGCGCGTGGATGGAACTCGTGGCACATCACGACGCGCGGCACGCCGAGCAAATGTCGGAGTTACGGCGCGCCTAGCCCGCGCGGCACCCGCCCCTTCACCGCGTTGGCCCTGGCCGCGTAGGTGATGCGCCCGCGGTCATCCGACGGCAGACACTCGCGCAACCGAGCCGTGAGCTGCGCGATTGACGCCGCCGACATCGTCGCGACGGTCTCAGCCACGGCGGCCCACCCGACGACGATGGCCCAGAACTCGTCGAACGACGCGAACGTGCGGTACACCGTGATCTCGTGCAATTCGACGTCGGTCAGGCCGGCGTCGCGCCACAGCGCCGTCATGACCTCGCCGCGCGAGGCCTGGGGACTCGGTGGCGCCGGCAACACCGCACCAAGCGCACGCATCTCACGCTGCACCATGTGGTAGGGAAAGCCGCCGCCGTGCATGTCCCACGCGTACGCGGTCACGACGCCACCGGGGCGCACGACGCGCGTCATCTCGGCAATGCCCTTGGCCGGGTCGGGCACGAAGAACAGCACGAGCGGCATCACGGCCACGTCGAACGTGTGGTCGGGATACGGCAGGGCCATCGCATCGCCTTCGCGCAACTCGGCGTCGCGTAACGCCGCGCGTGTGCGCGCATATGCGAGTTGCGCTGCCGAGGGATCGACGCCGTACACGCCTCCTGGCGCACCGGGCACGGCGAGCAACTCGGTAAACGCCCCGTTGCCGCACCCCACGTCGAGCCACCGGAGTCCCGGGGACAACGCCAACCACTCCAGGAATGCGGCACCGGCCAGCTGGCTCCATGCCCCCATGTAGCGCTCGTAGGACGCGCCATCGTCGAAACGGATCGGATCGGTCACGGGGCGTCTCCCTTCTGGAGAGTGAACGGCGGCGGTGGCACTTTCAAGCTAGCACCCACGTAGGGCGTCGGGCGGTGTCGGGCGCCGCGCCCTCTTTCTTCCCTCCAGCGCACGGAGCGTGCATGACGCGTCCCACGTGGTACCTGCCGGTAGTCATCATCGCGCTGCTCTGGAACCTGATCGGCTGCGCCGCCTATCTCATGGACGTGACGCTGACCCCCGAGGCCGTCGCAGCGATGTCGCCCGACCAACAGGCGTTGTACGCCGCGCGCCCCGCATGGGCGGTGGCCGCCTATGCGATCGCCGTCTGGGGCGGCGCGCTCGGCTGCGTGGGGCTGATCATGAACACGCGCTGGGCCAAGGGTGCGCTGCTCGCGTCACTGCTCGGACTCATCGCGCAGGATATCGCGCTATTCGGCCTGAGCCCCGTGGCCATTGAAACATCGGTGTACGCGCTCCAAGGGATGGTGCTGGTGATCGCCGTGCTGTTGCTACTGCTGGCCAACCGGGCAGCGCAGTGGCGTCCGGTTGGTGCCGCCACTCACCAGGCCACCGCCGTCACGTCGGTATACGAAAAGTCGTCACCAACGAACAGCAGCGGCTCACCGCACGACAGCGCGAGCGCGTAGCTGAAGCAGTCGCCGAAATCCAGCGCGGCCCGGTGCCGTCCACGCCCAAACGTGCGCGCGGCATCGCGCGCGATCATCACCTGATCAACGTCGACGGCCATCACCTCCGCCTTGAGGGCGCGCAGCAGCACGTCGAGCTGGGCTTCCCCACGCTCTCCAAAGCGCCCCAGCAAGGCGAGTGTGAACGGTTCAAGGGGTCTTCAAGGGGTCAGAGTCGTTGAAGTTGTTTCAAGGGGTCAGAGTCGTTGAAGTTGTTTCAAGGGGTCAGAGTCGTTGAACCAGCGTCGTTGAACCAACTGGCTTGAACCGCCGATCGCGCGTGCATCACGCCTCGATCCACCCGAGGCTCACCTCCGAATACGCCACCCGTGCCAATCATCAAGCGCCGTGTGAATCGCCTGGGTCTTCTCGCTGGACTGCTCCTGCCAGCCTTCGCCGCGCACGGCCAAAGCGCCAACGCCTCCGTCGCGCGCGGGTCACCGACCGCCGAGCGACTGCCCATCTACGTGGTCGACCCGAGTTGGCCGCCGACGCTGCCGAACGACTGGACCTGGGGAGATATCCGCGGGCTGTTCGTCGACGACCGCGATCACCTCTGGATCATTCACATGCCGTCGAGTCTCACGGATCAGGAAATCGGTGCCGCGTCCAAGCCGCCGATTGCCGATTGCTGCTTCCCGGCACCACCGGTGCTCGAACTCGATGCGGACGGCAAGCTCGTGCAGGCGTGGGGCGGGCCGGGCGCGGGATACACCTGGTTCAGCCAGGAGCACGGCATCTACATCGACCATCACGGCTTCGTGTGGATGGGGACCAGCAACGGCATGCACGTCATGAAGTTCACGCAAAGCGGCAAGTACGTGATGACGATCGGCGAGCCGGGGGTGAACAAGGGGAGCAACGATTCAACACACTTGGGTGGTCCGGCCAACTTCTACGTCGAGCCCAAGACCAATGAGCTGTTCATTGCCGATGGCTACATCAACAAGCGCGTGATCGTGTTCGATGCCACCACGGGCGCCTACAAGCGTCATTGGGGCGCGTACGGCAAGCGACCCGACGACACGGTGCGCTACAGCTATCCGGTGAAGGCGGCGTCGCCACCGCAGCAATACTCCACACTGCACGGCCTCGTGGGCACCAAGGATGGGCTGCTGTACGTGTCGGACCGACGCGGAAATCGCATTCAGGTGTTCCGGCAGAACGGCGAGTTTTTGATGGAGCGCTTCATTCGCCCCGAAACCGGCGGCGCGGGGAGCGGCTTCAGCCTGCAGGTCTCGCGCGATGCCGAGCAAAGCCTGTTGTATCTCATCGACGGCACGAACCAGCGGGTGTGGATTCTGCGGCGGAAGGATCTGGCCATTCTCGATCGGTTCGGCCGCCCCGGCCGTCAATCGGGCGAATTCATTCGCGCACACATGATCGCGATCGATTCGAAGAACCGCATGTACACTGGGGAAGCGGGGAACGGCCGACGCATTCAGCGGTGGATTCTGCAGGGGACGCGACCAGCGGCGTCAGTTACGCCGCCGAAGCCATAAGCGCGCGCGCCAATCGACGAACCCCCTCCTCGAGCTCCGGCGCCTCGTAGTGTGCGAAGCTCAATCGGATATGCTGCGCGAACCCGCCGCCACTGCTAAACCGCGTACCCGGATGAAAGGAGACGCCACCAGCCCTCGCGACGGGCAAGAACGCCGCCGCCGATGCCACCGCCGGCAGCTGCGCCCACACGAAATAGCCGCCCGTGGGTTCGACGAACGTCACGGCGGGCAGCAGCTCGCGCAGCGCGCGGCACAGCACCGCCGACCGCTCGGCGTACACGGGGCGTAATCCGTCGAGCACCGCATCGGCGAGGCCGAGATCGATCAAGCTGCGCATCACCCCCGACACGAACGGACTCAACCCGCCACCGCTTTGCACGACGCCCGATTGCGTCATGGTACGCAGCGCCTCAGGCGCGCCTTGGATCCACCCCAGGCGCAACCCGGGCGCGCAGATCTTGGAGAACGAGCCCAACGAGAGCACGCGCGCGGCATGGCAGTGGGCGGCGAGCGGCGGGGGTGGTGCCGTGCCGAAGTCGAGGAGCTGATAGACCTCGTCGGCGACGATCAACAGCTCGTGCGCTTGGCTGACGGCCATCAGTTGCTCGCGTCGGGCCACCGACATCGTGGTCCCTGATGGATTCTGGAACGACGGAACGGTGTAGAGGAACGCGGGACGATGATGCAGCAGCGCCTCCTGCAGCGCATCGAGACGGATGCCTTCCTCGTCGATGGGAATGCCGACGACCTGCAGGCCGTGATCGCGAAAGATCTCGAGCGCGAGAAAATACGTCGGCTCTTCCACGAAAATCGTGTCACCCCGACGCGCGAATCGCGTGCAGACCAGATCGAGTGCCTGCGAGGCGCCGGCCGATACCACCAACTCCGCCGCCGTCACGGGAATGGCGTAGCGCCGGCTCAGGAACTGCGCGAGCGAGTGTCGAAATCCCGCGTCCCCCTCGTCGGCGCCGTACTGCAGCAACGCGGCATCCCCCTGCGCCAGACAATGGTCCGACGCCGTACGCCAGGCCGCCAGCGGCAGCAGCGACAGCGACGGCTGTCCCTTGCCGATGTCGATGATGTTGGTATGCCATGCCATCGCTGCGCTGGCCTAGTACCGGAACAGCCGATTGAACTTCACCACCAGTGCGCGGTTCTTGAGTCCGCGCACGGTGGTCGGCGTGGCGTAGCGATCGTCGCGCACATCGCGCTCGTCGGTGTACACCAGAAACAGTTCGCTGCCCGGCGCATACTCCCAGCGAAAGCGCACGTTCGTGCTGAACGCACGGTCGGCGGAGTTGTACTGTACCAGCCCGCTCGCAAACATCAGCGGCGTAAACCCGTAGTCCACCCGCGCTCGCGCGAGTTGGGTGGTGAACGACGACGTGGGGCGCTCGACGCGGGTAATCGAATACGTAGGTTCCAGCGCGAGCCGCTGCAAAATGGCAATCCGCGCCGATGAAAACGTGCTGCCCGGTCCGATCGTGATGCTGCGAATCGTGCCGTCGTAGAACTGCCCGGCTTGCACGCGGATCGTGCCCGAGGCCCGGCGCTGTGCACCAAAGCCGTATGACAGCGCCACGTCGGAGAAGCCGTATCCGCCCGGCGCGATGGCCGCTGGCGCGCCCGACGGTGTGAACGGCTGGCGCAGGAACTCGTAATTGCGCGTGACGTCGAGCCCTACGACATCGCTGTTTGCGAACTCGGTGTCGAAATGGCCGCGCCAGACCCGAGTTTCGACAGTGCCCACGCCATTCTCGACGTACTCGCCCGAGGCCGTCCCGGTGAACTTGCGCACCACCGTCTGATTCGCCGGCCGGGGACTGAAGCGCACTTCGCCGAACGACCGGTTGATGTCGGAGCGTCGGCGAAAGCCGATTTGCGGATCGAAGTTGCGCCCCACGGCGAGAAACTCGGCTTTTGCACCGAATCGATCCACGCTGTAGTCCAGGCGGCCCTGATAGCTCTGATCATTGCCAGCGACACCCGTGGTCTGACTCTGCGCCCAATACGCGCCGGCCGTGAGCGCCTGCGACAGCAGGAACGCGCCGTCGAGACCATACACGGCATTCGATCCCGTACGCGATGTCGCGACCGATCGGTTGGTGATCATGGCGCCGATCGAACTGCGCTGCAACACGTCGCGCTTCACGCGCACCACCGTGAAGTTGGTCGGGTCGGCCTTGAACGCCGCGTCGCCCGACGTGCCGATGTTCATCAGACCGATGGCGTACTTGCCCAGCTTTCCGGTCAGTCGACCGCCCACGTTGATCGGCACGACGCCGCCGTTGTCGAGGCCAATGCGCCGCGTGTAGAACAGCTGCGGCGTATCGGCGCCACCGCTGCCGCCGAATGCGCCGTTGCCGCCGCGCGCGAAATCGAAGATGCCACGACCTTCCAGGAAGAAGTCGCGCTTCTCGGGAAAGAACAGACTGAATCGCGTGAGGTTGACCTGCTGTTCGTCGGCCTCGACCTGCGCGAAGTCCGTATTGACCGTGAGATCCGCCGTGAGGTTGGGCGTGACGGCGTACTTGATGTCGCCACCGATCTCACTGCCCACACTGTTGTTGATGGCTGGCGTGCGCACGCGGTCGGTCGTCGTCCTGGCCACCACGTATGGCTTGAGCTCGATGTTCTTGCCGGTTTCCGGGAGATCGAGACCCACGAGCGTTCCGCCAGCGGACACACGATTCAGCGCCTGCGGACCGGCCAGGATGCGCGGGACGGGCGTGAGGTAGTCCCATTCGTTCTTGTGACGCACCGATCGCCGGATCTGCATGCCCCACACTTGATCCAGCCCCGCCCGATAGCGCAGCGACTTGAACGGAATCGCCATCTCGACGGTCCATCCGCCATCAAAGCGTCCGGTCTTCGACGTCCACACCGGGTTCCAGTCGGTGTTCGAGGCGCCTTCGTCCACAATGGAGTAGTCGGCGCGCGCGCCGAGGGGATTGGTGTAGAACGCAAACCCGCTGCGGCGATCGTAGAACGTATCGAAGAGGACACCGATGTGTTCGTTGTTGCGCAGACCACCGGTGTCGCGCCGCAGTTCGTTCACGATCCATTCCGCGGGCGCCGATGCGTCGTAGCAACGACAGGACAGGTAGATGTTGCGATCATCGTACGTGATCCAGATGTCGCTGCGCTCGGTGGCCGGCGCGCCGGCGTCGGGCGCGACCTGGATGAGGCCACCGAACGGCGCCTCCGTGGCGTAGACCGCCTCGTCGAGTACGCCATCCAGCGTGAGTGGTGCCGCGAGTTTGATGGCGCGCACCGTGGCCTGCTGCGCGGAGTCGCGGGCGATCACCGCCGGGGCCACCGGTGCGGGCGGGCCGGCGATGACGAGGGCTGGCTGCGCAAACGCCGACGCGCTCGGGAGCGCCGTACCGGCGAATGCACACGCGAACGCCAACGCGGCGGCGCCCCGTGCCGATGGCCGTTGGTTGCGGACGTCGGCGCTTTCGGATCGCCCCCCGGTCGGATTCTTCATCCGCGAAGGATACGGCCGCCGCGCCGCCGGGGCGAGTCAGCGGGACGCGACGCCGCCTGTTTCGTAACCGCCGTGGCGTGCTCGATCAGCACCGCGGACGTGTCGCGCGCAACGTGAGCCGACGCGCGGTACGGGATCACCGCTTCGCGCCCTGAATTCACGGAACGCCAGCGCCACGAAACCCGCTCGGTACTGTGGACGGTCGTTGCTGAATTCCGACCACGATACCCAGTCCGACGCCAGACGCCTGTCCACGGTCAACTGACCCGTTACCCCACTCGCACCACTTCCCGAACGCATTCCACAAACGCGCGGGCCGGCGCCGACTGCACCGCCCCGCGTCGCCACACCGCCACGATCTCGCGCTGCAAGTGGTGATCGGTCAGCGGGACGTACGCACACTGCGGAGTATTGTGCCGCACCGCGGCCATCGCCGGCACGATGGAAATGCCCACGCCCGCCCCCACCAGCTCCAGCACCGTCGCCAACTGCGCACTGCGACACACCACCGACGGCGAGACCTGCCGACTCGAGCAGAACCCCGCCACCTGTTCGCCCAAGCAGTGCGCCGGGTCCAGCGTCACCGCCGGCGCATCGCGCAGCTGCGCCATCGTGATGCGACCCGCCCGCGCCGCCGCATGCGACGCGGGCACGGCGACCACCAGTGCATCGGTGCCGAGCAACTCGGTGTCGAGATGCTCGAAGGCGTACGGCAACGCCGCAATCACCACATCGAGCGCGCCGTCCAGCAGCAGCTTCGCGAGGACCGCGCTGTAGTCCTCGCGCAGCTCCACCCGCATGGCCGTATGACGGGCGCGGAATCGCTGCACCGCCGCCGGCAACACATACGGCGCCACCGTGGGAATGGCCCCCACGCTCAGCGTCCCCGCCCCCTCCGCCCCTTCGCGACGAATGGCGTCTTCCGTGTTGCGCACTTCGTCCAGGAGGCGGCGCGCCCGCGGGTACAACGCCTGCCCCGCGTCGGTGAGCGTCACGCCCCGGCCGTGCCGCTCGAACAGCGGCACCCCCATGTGCGCCTCGAGGCGCTGGATCTGCCCCGTGAGCGACGGCTGCGACACGGCCAGATGCCGCGCCGCGCGGCTCAGCGACCCGGCGTCGGCGGTCTCCACAAAGGCGCGCAGGAGTGTCGTATCCATGCTGAAGTATAACGATCAGCTATGGCTTATATAGGGTTTCCCTGATTGCGGCCTATAGCCGCCCCCCGTAACTTTCTCCGCATCACAGCAAAAACGGCCGGTATTTCGGCCAGCCCTCGGTCGTCGACCGAGCAGTTCACGACCCGTAGCCACGATCGGAGCCGAACATGGAAGGGAATTCAGGGACCGGTGGAAAGTGCCCGGTCATGCATGGCGCGCCGGCGCCCAAGGTCACGACGGCCGGCGGCCGCTCGAATCGCGACTGGTGGCCCAACTCGCTGAATCTGGGCATCCTGCATCAGCATTCGCCCCGCTCCAATCCGCTCGGCGCCGGCTTCACGTACTCGGACGCGTTCAAGACGCTCGACGTCGAGGCCCTCAAGCAGGACCTCTTCGCGCTCATGACGAACTCGCAGGACTGGTGGCCGGCTGACTACGGCCACTACGGTCCGTTCTTTGTGCGCATGGCGTGGCACAGCGCCGGTACCTATCGCACGGCCGACGGCCGCGGCGGCTCGTCCTCGGGCACGCAGCGTTTCGCGCCGCTCAACAGCTGGCCCGACAACGGGAACCTCGACAAGGCCCGTCGCCTGTTGTGGCCCATCAAGCAGAAGTACGGCAACGCGCTCTCGTGGGCCGACCTCATGATCTTCGCCGGCGACTGCGGCATGGAATCCATGGGCTTCAAACCGTTCGGCTTCGCCTTCGGCCGCGAAGACGTGTACGAGCCCGAGCAGGACATCTACTGGGGCGTTGAGGCCGAGTGGCTCGGCGACAAGCGCTATCAGGGCGACCGTGAGCTCGAGCACCCGCTGGCGGCCGTGCAGATGGGGCTCATCTACGTGAACCCGGAAGGCCCGAACGGGACGCCGGATCCGATGGCGTCGGCCCGCGACATCCGCGAGACGTTTGCGCGCATGGCGATGAACGACGAAGAGACCGTGGCCCTCGTGGCCGGTGGCCACACCTTCGGCAAGGCCCACGGCGCCGGCGACACCGCCCACGTGGGCCCGGAGCCGGAAGGCGCCAGCATCGAGCTGCAGGGCCTCGGCTGGGAAAACACCTTCGGCACCGGCAAGGGCGGCGACACGATCACGAGCGGCCTCGAAGGCGCCTGGAAGCCCAACCCCACCACGTGGGACGGCGGCTACTTCCACACGCTCCTCGGCTACGAGTGGCAGCTCACCAAGAGCCCGTCCGGCGCGCAGCAGTGGACGCCGACCGACCCCGCCGCCGCGACCACGGTGGTGGACGCGCACGACCCGACCAAGCGCCATGCGCCGATGATGTCCACCGCCGACATGGCGCTGCGCACGGATCCGGCCTACCTCGCGATCTCCACGCGCTATCGCGACAACTTCAACGAGTTCGCCGACGCCTTCGCGCGCGCGTGGTTCAAGCTCACGCACCGCGACATGGGCCCGAGCACGCGCTACCTCGGCGCGCTCGTGCCGAAAGAATCGCTGATCTGGCAGGATCCCATCCCCGCCGTGGACCACGCCCTGATCGACGCGCATGACATCGCGGCGCTCAAGAGCACGATCCTGGCCTCGGGGCTGTCCATTGCGCAGCTCGTCGCCACCGCGTGGGCATCGGCCTCCACCTTCCGCGGCTCGGACAAGCGTGGCGGCGCCAACGGCGCGCGCATCCGTCTCGCGCCGGCGAAGCAGTGGGAAGTGAATCAGCCCGCGAAGCTGGCCCGCGCGCTCGAGATCTTCGAGAGCATTCAGCAGCAGTTCAACGCGGCGCAGACGGGCGGCAAGAAGGTGTCGATGGCCGACCTGATCGTGCTTGGTGGCGGCGCGGCCATCGAAGCCGCGGCGGCGAAGGCCGGCACGCCGGTTACGGTGCCGTTCACGCCGGGGCGCATGGACGCCACGCAGGAGCACACGGACACGCACTCGTACGCCGTGCTCGAGCCGCAGGCCGACGGCTTCCGCAACTACCAGAAGGCCGCGTACACCATGACGGCCGAAGAGATGCTGGTCGACAAGGCCCAGCTCCTCACCCTCTCGGCGCCCGAAATGACGGTGCTCGTGGGTGGCCTGCGCACGCTGAACGCCAACGTGGGGCAGTCGAAGCACGGCGTGTTCACCGATCGCCCCGAGACGCTCAGCAACGACTTCTTCGTGAACCTGCTCGACATCGGCACCACGTGGAAGTCGATCTCGGAATCGAAGGACGTGTTCGAAGGACGTGACCGCGCCACGGGTGACGTGAAGTGGACGGCCACGCGCGTGGACCTTATCTTCGGGTCGAACTCGCAGCTGCGGGCGATCGCCGAGGTGTATGCGCAGGACGACGCGAAGGAGACGTTCGTACACGACTTCGTGGCAGCCTGGACCAAGGTGATGAACCTCGATCGCTTCGATCTCGTCTAATTCATGTAGTTCCTGCTGTTCTCTCAAACCCAGCGCATCATGTACAGCCGTCGTGAATTCATCGGCACCGGTCTTGCTGCGCTGGGGACCGCATCCATGTTCGACCCGCGCGTGCTCGTTCCCGCACGCGCGGCCAAGAAGATCCTGATCCTTGGCGGCACAGGCTTCGTGGGACCGCACGATGTGCGCGAAGCACTCAAGCGCGGGCATCAGGTCACGATTTTCAACCGTGGCAAGAGCGCGCCCGGCATGTTCGGCAAGGATGTCGAAGAGCTGGCCGGCGATCGCGCCAACGACCTCAGCGCATTGAAAGGTCGGAAGTGGGACGCCGTGATCGACGAATCGGCCTCCCTGGCCAGCGCCCCCGACTGGGTAAAGCTCTCGGCCGAACTGCTGCGCGACCACGTCGATCAGTATCTGTTCATCTCCACGCGCTCGGTCTATCAGGACCTCAGCCGCGTGCCGATGTCGATTGAGGCGCCAGTGCTCACGCTGGAAAATTCGCCGATCGAAGCGGGCAAGCCGCTCAGCTACGGGCATGCGAAAGCCTACGCCGAGAAGGCGGCGCATGCCGCCATGCCGGGTCGCGTCACGGTGGTGCGTCCGGGTCTCATCGTCGGTCCGGAAGACGACACCGACCGCTTCACCTACTGGCCGGTGCGCATCGCGCGTGGCGGCGAAGTGCTGGTGCCGGGCGACGGCAGCGACCACGTGCAGGTCATCGATGCACGCGATCTCGTGAAGTTCTGCATCACGCTCGTCGAGAACCGCACGTATGGCGTGTTCAACGGCGTCGGCCCGCAAATGGGGCAGCCGTTCAAGGAGTTCGTGTCGCACATTCAACGCGGCGTCGGCAGCAATCCCACCTACACGTGGGTGGATGCCGATTTTCTGCGCGCCAACGGCGCCAATCCCTATGGCAAAGAGTTGCCGGTATTTCAGGTCATGCGCGGGCGCACCGCAGGGTTTGCCCGCATCGACATCACGCCGGAACTCAACGCCGGACTGACCGTACGCCCGACGGAAGACACGGCACGCGATACCCTCGCCTGGTGGAAGACGCTGCCCGCGGAGCGTCAGGCGGCCATCAAGACCGGCTTCACGCCGGAACGTGAAGCCGCGTTGCTGGCGCTCTGGAAGGCTCGCAGCCCCAAGTGAGCGAGGGCACCACGCCGGCCCCGTTGCGTCTCGACGACTTCGACGCGGGG
The DNA here is from genome assembly GCA_947462095.1 of Gemmatimonadota bacterium. GTDB lineage: Bacteria > Gemmatimonadota > Gemmatimonadetes > Gemmatimonadales > Gemmatimonadaceae > Gemmatimonas. The sequence goes on along the minus strand of CANHNQ010000078.1, from coordinate 147 downwards.
CCGGCGGCGCTGACCCGACGGTGGTCGGTGTTTTCCGATCGCGTCATGGGCGGTGTCAGCGTGGCCAACGGGGGCATGGCCACCGTGCACGGTCGCTACGCGCTGCACCTCACGGGCAACGTGTCGCTCGAGCAGAACGGCGGATTC
>CANHNQ010000077.1 GCA_947462095.1 Gemmatimonadota bacterium | reverse complement strand
CTTGCCGTCGTCACTGCGCGTCATGTTGGTGTTCGTCTTCGGGATCTTGATGAATCCCACGGTGTCCACCGCGCGCGACTGCAAATTCACGCGCACGATCGCCATCGTGTCGGCGACCGACGGCATCGTAGGCGCTCCGCCCGCGCTCATCTGCATGCGGATCCCCGGCATACCGCGATACACCAGATAGCCGTTGCTATAGTACGCGCCGGTGCCGAGTCCACCGGCGGCCAGCATCATCGCGTCCTGGGAGCGCGGCACCGACATCACACGGCCGATCTTGCCCGCGGGGTCGATCACCAGCATCGACAGCGAGGCGGCATCGACGAACAGCGTGGAGTCGCCGCGGAACGCGATCAGACTGCCAGAGCGCGGGCCGTAAGCGTTGGCCGTGCTGCTCGTGGAATCCGCCACGATGCTGATGAGCTTGAACGTGGAGTCGACCAGCAGCACCCGACGGCTCGTGGCATCGTTGATCAGCAATCGCCCACCGGGCAACGCCCGCACGTTGTTCACCATGCCCAGCGAATCGGAGGTGGTGGCGTGCACCGCCGCGAGTGGTCGGATGGGGGGACGCGCCTGCGGCCCCAAGGCCTGCGCGCCCAACGCCGGCGCCAACGCCAGCGTCGTCAGAGTAAGCAGAGAAGCGCGAGATCGAGTCATGAATGCGGGTCCGTGAGTGAGGTTGAATCAGGAAAGAACAGCGTGCGACGCCGTGCATGAACTCACTGGCGCATGATGATGGTTTGTGTGCCGCCGCCCATGCCGCCGCCCATGATCATCGCGCCGCCTCCGGGAAGCATCATGCCGCCGCCACCACCGGATGTGGCCGAACGGATGGACTTGAGGTAGCGATCGTCGAGTGCACTGGCCACGAACGGCGGCAGCTGGCGACGCTGGACGTCGGTGAGCAGCCGCTTCACGGCCGGCGCGTATTGGCGCAGGATGTCGATGCTCGCTTCACGCGCCGTCACGTACTGCGCGTAAATCGCATCGTGCCCGTAGCGCTCGGGGAGGTCGGCGAACCGCTTCGCGATGGGAGCCCAGATGGAATCCAATCGAACGGTGTAGCGGCGGTTCATCGTGGCCAGACTGTCGGCCTGATCCGACGATAGCTTGAGCGTGTCCTGATCGCGCAGGATCGTGGCCAGCGGATTCGGCACGCCGCCGTTGCCGAATTGCGCCTTGATCATCGCTTCGCCCGCTTTCGTGCCCTTGGTGCGACGGCCGCGATCGAGTGACTGCGTGAGCACCTGACGCTCGCGCGTGGGGCCGATGTCGTAGCGCAGCTGCGCCGTGATCGTGACCGGCGTCCGGAAGCTGTTGAACTGCGGGTTGGTGGCGCCGAAGCGCTGATTGACTTCGTACGTGTAGCGCTTGGTGGCCGGATTGAAGCCGCGTACGTACAGCAGCGACTGATCGAGGAACGGCTGCTGTCCCCACCCGCGCAGGTTGTTCTCACCATGCAGGATCAGGTCGGCGGCGCCGAGCGGATTGGACACGTTGAACGACAGGTTGGCGCGCTGCGGCAGGCGCAGCTTGATCGGATTGAACGAGACTGACAGGTTGGCCGAGCTCACCCACGGGCCCTGACAACTATTGCGCGCCGCCAGGGCGCCAAGTTGCGACGACAGGCACTCGCGGGCCACGCGGGAGCCGCTGGTCAACAGCGCCTGCATGCCCGCCGCCGTGGCCGCATCGCTCGACGCCGGATTGAACACGAACGCGCGATCGTTGCCGAAGCCGTCGCCGTTCACATCGCCACCGATCGTCGGGGTGAATGGCGTGCCCGAGCGAAATTGGCCGAACCAACCCAAGCGGATGAAGTCGAACGCGTTGTAGCTCAGGTTGTACGTGATCTGGTGGCGTGAATCGAAGGTCGAGCGCGACCAGTTCACCGCCAACGGATCGCCGGTCGTGCTGGTGAATCCGCGGAACTGCTCACGCACATTCGAGTACGTGTAGCTCATACTCCAGCTGAAATTCGTGCTGAAGTTCGTCGGCGAGAGGCGCACACTGCCTTGCGCGCTACGCGAGTTCAGATCGCTGCGCTGCTCCGTGACACGCTGAAACGGCGACGCCACGCGGCCGTCACCCGCCGCAATCGCACCCGTGAGCGGCACGATACTGCCGGGGAGCACATAAACCGGACGACCGGCTTCGTTGTCCAGCGTGAACCGCTGCACTCCGGCGAAGTTGCGATCCACGAAGCTCGACTGCCGCGTGTTGAGCGAGTACGTGGCGTCGAAGCTGGCATTGAAGTGGTTCCAGAGCACCGGCCCTGACCAGCTCAGGTTCGACCGCAGGCTGCTGGGGGCCGCGTAGTCCTTGGCGAACAGCGTGACGTTCGGGGCGCCGTTCGAGAACACCGTGCCACTGCTGCCGTCCGCGCAACGCGTGGGGATCAGCGCCGGATTCCCGTATGCATTCCAGTCGGGGATCGGCGTGGCTGGCCCTACGCAGGCGAGCTGTTGAATCGCGCTGGCCAGCCCGGTGTTGTCGATCGCCGAGCCGATGAGCGTGGCCTGCGGGGTGTTCTGAAACACGCCGATGCCGCCGCGCACCACGGCGCGCGGACCGCGGAAGGCGCCATCGAAGGCGCCGATCTGCGGGCCCGTGCCGTACTGCCATGAGAAGCCCACGCGCGGGCTCACGAACACGCCATTGGGCACGAGATCATTGCGGACACCGAGCAGCCGCTCCACCTCGGTGTTGCGTGCCGGGGCATCGAGGTACCGGTTGGCATCCACCCGCACGCCGTACTGGAACTGCAGGCGATTCGTGCGGCGGTACGAATCGCCGAGCGAAATCGCGCCCACCACCATGCTCGAGCTGCGCTCGCGCGGGGAGAGCGTGCGCGTGAACGAGATCGGAATGCCCGCCTGCAGGTCGCCCAGTGAGTTGTAGGCAAACGTGCCCAGCCGGTTCACCGTCTGATCCTGCGACGAGCCATCGCGCCGCACTTCCGTGCCCAGCTTGAGCCGGTGCTTGTTGTTGGCGCTGAACCACGACAGCGTGTTCATGGCCGACAGGCTGTTCGACGTCTGTGAGGTGCCGAGAAACTGATTGCCGCCGAAGGCGAGACTCTGCACGCCGTTTGTGCCGTCGGTGAAGTTCGAGTTCACGCGCACGCGCCCCCCGGGCAGCTCCATGTACGGTGAGCCGTCGCTGCTGGACGCGCTGATACCGCCGGAGGTCTCGGTGAGCATGCCGATGCCGCGGAGCGTGAAATAGCCGCTGTGCCGCCCCTGCAGGCCACCACTCACTGAGGTGCGCTCTCCGCTGGTGGTTGGCAGACCGGTGCTCAGCGGCGACGCGGGATTCTGGTTGTTCCAGTTGCCGTTGAACGTCAGGTTGTACGCCGCACCGCTCGTGCTCGACGGCGGCGTGAAGTCGATCGCCCCGAACACCGAACCCTGATCGCCCAAGCGGCTCGAGGGCAGTCCATTGAAGCCGATCGGCACCTTCGCATTCTGCAGAATGCCAACCAGGCGCTGCACGGAATCCGCGGCCACGCCCGAGGCCTGTAATCCGGTGCTCGAGGTGTTCAGCAGCGTCTGCAGGTCGTTGCTGCGACGGCCGAGCTGAAAGGACACGTTGTAGAAGGCCTTGTCGAAAATCAGCGGCCCCGACACCGACCCGCCCAGTGAGCCATTGGTGTACTCCTGCCCATTCGCGCGCGCCGCCGCATCGCTCCACTGCAGCGACGGGGCATCGCCCACGAAGCTCAGTCCTCGGCCAATGAAATTCGAGCCCGGACGCGTGCGCAGGCTGAACTGACCGCCGGAGAATCCACCGCGCGACACGTCGTACGGCGACGTGATCAGCGAACTCAGCACACTGGCATCCCGTGGTAATCCGGCGCCTCCGAACATCATGCCGTTGAGCGTGGTGTTGTTCTGGTCGGCGCCGAGACCGAGCACTGAGAAACCGTTCGCCCCGCCGTCCTGACCGGGCACCAGCTGCACACCGGGCAGCGTCGCGGCCATCGCCGCGAGATCCCCCATCTGGTCGGGAGGCAGCGCACTGTTGTTCTGAATTACCCGCTCGGTACCGCCGACATCTTGGCTCACATCGTTGCGCGACACCTTCTCGCGCGCCGCCGTGACCTTCACCGCATCGAGGACGGCGCCGACCTTTGAGAGTTTGGCGTCGGCGATGAGAATATCCTCGTCGGCGCCGCGCTTGAGTTCGAAGCGCTTGACGCTGTAGCCGAGCGCCGTCACGGTGACCATGTAGTCGCCGTCGCCGCCGGGGAACGTCACGGTGAATCGGCCGGAGCGATCGGTGCGCGCGGTACGGTTCACGTTGCCGGAAATCGACGTGACCACCACGGCCACATTGTCGAGCGGCTCATTTTCGGTGCCGGTGATCCGGCCACGGATCACATCTACTTGCTGGGCGGCGGCGGGCGTTGGGGCGGCCGACACGCCCAACACGGCGAGTACGGCAATCACGAAGAAACGACGGAGCACGTCGGGGAGGGATTCGAGGGGGAGCGGGCAGGATCTGTCTAGTAGGCTACGGACGATCCCTCGCCAGCGTTTCGACACCGTGCTCCCCTGTTTCGTTTCTTCTGCGCTCTCTGCGAACTCTGCGCTCTCTGCCTCTCCGCGTGATCGGTTCCCAAGCCAACGGCCGCGAACCGATCACGCGGAGGCGCAGAGGGCGCCGAGAACGCAGAGAACGGCGCTAAAACTCCCCGATAAAGCCGACTTCCGGTTGTAGTTCGTAGCCGAACCGTTCCTTCACTGCTGCTTGGGCATGGGCGACGAGTGTCCGTACATCGGCCGCGGTGGCATGCCCGAGATTGACCAGAATGTTGGCGTGGATGTGCGAGATCTGGGCGTCGCCCACCCGGTAGCCCTTGAGTCCGCACTGATCGATCAGACGACCGGCGCCTACGCCCTCAATCTTCTTGAAGATCGAGCCGGCGCTGGGATGCACCTGCAGCCATGGGTGCCGGGAGCCGCGCCAGGAGAGGTTTTCCTGCAGGATCTGGTGCAGCCGGGCCGGATCACCCTTCGTGAGCTGAAACGTTGCGCTCAGCACCACATCCCGACGGTGGTGAAAGACGGTGTCATCGTAGCCGAACTGGATGTACTCGGCATCGACCACCCGACGATCGCCCTCCTCGGCCAGGATCTCGCACTGTTCGAACACTTCGGCGATGAACATCGTCCGCTCGCGCTCGGGGGCCGGCGACAGAAAATGCAGGTTCTGCCACAGCGCACCGCCCACGGTACTCGGGATCCCTACGTAATGCTCGAGCCCCGACCAGCCGGCGCGCACGGTCTCGAGTACGAGCTCCTGCATGATCGCGCCGCTCTCCGTCCAGAGCGTCCCGTTGGCGGAGATCGTGCGGGCGGCGGCCGCGTTTCGCACCACGAGGCCGCGGATGCCGCGATCGCCGATCAGCACATTCGCGCCCAACCCCAGCACGAACCACGGAATTCCGGCGTTCTTCGCGGCCGTGAGGGCCGTGGCCAGTTCGTCCGCCGTCTGCGCCTCGAACAGCACGTCGGCCGGTCCGCCGATCCGGAAGGTCGTAAACGGCGCGAGCGGTGCACTGAGCTGTAGCCGGCTGCGATCCAGCGGCTGCGCGGAGGCAGAGGCGGATGCCGCGACGAGGGCGTCGGCGATCTGGGCGGGTGTCATGCCGAAAGATTCCCCGCGGCGGGTCCGTACGCCATCGTTCGTATGACACCGCCCGCCCCTCCTTCTTCCGACGTCGCATGCCCGCACCCTTCGGCGCCCGGCCGTCCCCCCGGCACATTCTTGCGGCCGCCCTCCTCGCGGTGGCCATCCCCGCGGCCACGCCGCAGCGGTTGCCGGCGCAGTCCCGCGCCGAGCTGGCCAAGGTGCTGCGCCGGAAAGTGCTCTCGAACGGGATGGAAGTGATCGTCGTGGAGAATCACGGCGTCCCCATCGCGACGCTCGAAATCGACGTGCGGAACGGCGCGTTCACGCAGAGCCCCGAGTACGCGGGGCTGGCGCACATGTACGAGCACATGTTCTTCAAGGCGAACAAGGATCTCCCCGACGCCGAAGCCTTCAACGACCGCGCCGCCGAGCTGGGCGCCGTGTTCAACGGCACGACGCAGGAAGAGCGCGTGAACTATTTCCTCACGTTGCCCGCGGATTCGGTGGCTGGTGGGCTGCGCTTTCTGGCCAGTGCGCTGATCAATCCGAGCTTCCGTGAGGATGAGTTGAAGCGCGAGAAGGAAGTCGTGCTCGGTGAGTACGACCGCAACGAGGCGCAGCCGGGATTTGCCTTTCAGCAGAAGGCCACCGAGTTGCTGTATCCCGGACAGTTCAGCCGGAAGAACACGATCGGTGATCGGACCGTGATTGCCAACGTGACCACGGCGCAGATGCGCGAAATTCAGCGTAAGTACTACGTGCCGAACAACAGCGCCCTGATTGTGACCGGCGATGTGGATCCGGCCCGGGTGTTCGCGCTGGCTGAGCAGGTGTTCGGGGCCTGGCCGCGTGGCGAGGATCCGTTCAAGTCCGATCCGATTCCGCCGATACCGGCGCTTGGCGGCAATCAGGCGCACATCAGCGAAGAGCCGATCAATGCCGTGGCGGTGCTGCTTCAGTGGCAGGGGCCGAGTGTCGGCAAGGATCCCGGCGCCACCTTTGCGGCCGACGTGTTCAGCGACGTCCTCAACACACCGGGCTCGACGTTTCAGAAGAATCTCGTCGATACCGGCCTGTGGCAGGGCGTCGGCGTGAACTACTACACGTTGAATCAGACCGGTCCGATTTCGATCAGTGGCCAGACGACGCCCGACAAGTATCGCGCCGCCATGGCGGCGTTGGAGCGTGAGATTGCGCGCTTCACCGATCCCACCTACGTCACGACGCGCGAACTGGAAGCCGTCAAGGCGCAGCGTACCGTGTCGAGTGCCTTCGGCATTGAAAAAGCCTCGGAGATCGCGCATACGATCGGTTTCTGGTGGAGCGTCTCCAACCTCGATTACTTCATCGGCTACACGGACACCATGGCCCAGCAGCGCATCACGGATCTCCTGCGGTACACCGGCACCTACATCGCGGGGAAGCCACGCGTGACGAGCGTGTTGCTCTCCGCTGAAGCGCGCCGTGCGATCGGCCTCACGGAGAAGGAACTGTTGACGCCAGCGACGCGTCCGGTGGTGCGGCCGTGAACACACAGTATGGAGTAGGGGGTCTGGGGTACGGCGTCGTGCTGGCGGCGATGATGGTGTGCTCGGCCGGAGCGGTGGCGGGGCAGGCCGCGGTGAAGAAGCCGGCGGTCAAGGCGCCAGCCAAGGCGGCGTCGACCAAGCCAGTGGAGCTGTCGCCGGCGATTACGTCGCCGACCGACACGCTGACGTCGAAGTTTGATGTCGCGGGCATCCCCGTGATTCTGCGTCGTGTCAGTGCCAACAACGTGGTGGCGGCCAACCTGTATCTCTTGGGAGGGACGCGTCAGCTGACGGCGTCCAGTCAGGGGATCGAAACGCTGTTGCTCGAGGCCAGCGAACGCGGGACGGCCAAGTATCCGCGCGATGTGCTGCGCACGAAGATGGCGCAGTTGGGCAGCGCGATCGGGGTCGGCGCAAACGTCGACTGGACCACGATCAGTCTGCGGGCGACCACGGCCGGCCTCGACAGCACGTGGGCCATTCTGGCCGATCGTGTCATGGCGCCGCGTCTCGATCCGGCCGAAGTGGAGTTGGTGCGCGAGCAGTTCGTGACGGCGACGCGTCAACGCAAGGATAGTCCCGATGCGTTGCTCGACTACCTCGCCGACAGCATCGCCTTCGCCGGCCATCCGTATGGGCTTGAACCCACGGGGACGGAGGCGTCGCTCGTCCACATGCGTGCTGCTGAAATCAAGGCGTATCACGCCACGCAGTTCGTCAGGTCGCGCATGATGCTGGTCGTGGTCGGCAATGTGTCACGCACCAAAGTGGAGTCGCTCGTCCGCGAAACGCTGGGCCGCCTGCCGAAGGGCAGCTACGTGTGGACACTCCCCGAGCCGCCGGCGGACTTGCCAAGTGCGTACGTCCTGGAGAAGCGCACGCTGCCGACGAATTATCTCCAGGGCTACTTTCACGGTCCGAAGGCCACGAGCCGTGATTACCCCGCGCTCCGCCTGGCGTGTGCGGTGCTCAGTGGCCGCTTGTTCGCCGAAGTGCGTGGTCGCCGCAATCTCACGTATTCGGTGAATGCCCCGTTTGTGGAGCGTGCCTTCTCGCTGGGAGGGCTGTACGTGACCACCACGCAGCCCGACGAAGTGCTCTCGATCATGCAGCAGCAGATCATGTCGCTGCGGGAAGGCATGATCACCCGCGAGGGACTCGATCGTTTGGTGCAGCAGTTCATCGTCACCTATTTCCTCGACAACGAAACCAACGCGGACCAGGCGAACATGCTGGCGCGCGCCGAGTTGTATCAGGGGGACTTCCGTCGTGCGGCGCAGTTCGTGGACGAGCTTCGCGCGGTCACGCCGGAGCAGATTCAGCAGGCCGCCAGCACGTATATGGGCAAGGTGCGGTGGGCGTACGTGGGTGACCCGTCGAAGGTGACGCCGGCGCGGATGCTGCGCTTCTGAACACGCGGCTCCCCCCCTCGTCGAACGATGCACCGCGCCGAGGGGTCGCGCTGTCGGTCGATCTCGCATACGTGGACTACCGCGATATCGGTGTCGCCGTGGTGACGTGCGATGCCGACGGACCGCGCGAATCGCTGACCGCACGGGCCGTTCCTGTGCCGATCAGCGGACGCCCGTCGGTGCCGGCGCTCGCCTCCTGGCTGCGCGATGTGTGCGAGGCGCACGACGTCCACTGCCTCTGCATTGATGGGCCGCTGGGCTGGCGATCGCCGGACACCGATTCACCGCACTGTCGTGTCAGTGAACGGGCGGTCCGCGCGCCGGGGAAGACCGGACTTCCCCCTGACGGGGTGAAGCCGCGTACGTATCTCGGTTTCACGACCTTTTCCATCGCTCTCTTCGAGGCGTTGCTGGACTCCAGCCACTGGGCGCTGCCCGGCGACCCCGCTGCCGCTCCGCACGCCCGCGTGATCACGGAGAGCTTTCCCACGGCCGGCTGGCGTGCGCTGGGGCTGTCACCACTCATGGCCAAGGGACGCGCGTCGTCGGCCGATGTGCAGGACGCCGCCGCCCGATTGCAGATGCGCACCGGTATCACCCTCGAGCAGGTGCACACCCACGATCAGCTCCAAGCGGTCGTGGGCGGCATTGCCGGCGCCTGGTGGGCGGCCGGCTGCACCGGCAAGGTGGAATTGGCGGGTGCGCCCCCGTTCCGTCTCGACGGCAGCTGGCGCGAGGGATATATCATGGTGCCAGCTCGCGCGACTTGATCGACCACGGTGTCCTTCCCGGACGACTCCCCACCGCTTCCCATGTCGAATTCCTACTCCCGTCGTGACTTCGTCTCCGACAGCGCCACGCTCGCGTTCGGCGCGATGATCGTGCCACGCGCCGTGCTTGGTGGCCCCGGCTATCGCGCGCCAAGCGCCAAGCTCAACATCGCCTGTGTCGGTATCGGCGGGATGGGCATGAGCAACATGTCACAGATGCTCACCGAGAACATCGTAGCGGTGTGCGACGTGGATTTCGCGTACGTGGAGCGGTCACTGAACGGGCGTCTCAAGCCCCGCACGGGCGAGCCGACACCGCAGGACGTGCTACTCGGCGAGGCCTACAAGAATGCCGCGAAGTACACGGATTTCCGCGAGATGCTCGACAAGCAGAAAGACATCGACGCGGTGCTGATTGCTACGCCCGATCACCTGCATGCCACCATCGCCCTGGCGGCGATGTCGCTCGGGAAGCATGTGTACGTGCAGAAGCCGCTCGCGTACTCGGTGCACGAAGTGCGACTGCTGCAGAAAGCGGCGTTGGCCAATCCGAAGCTCGCCACGCAGATGGGAAATCAGGGCCACTCGATGGAAGGCTCGCACCGCATCAGCGAGATCATCGCGTCGGGCGTGCTCGGCAAGATCCACGAAGTGCACGTGTGGACCGATCGGCCGGTGCGCTATTGGGCGCAGGGCATTCCGCGTCCGCGGCCGGCAAACGCCCCTGCGCCGACGAGTCCGCCAAACCCGCGCCCGCAGTGGAACATGGGCACCGTGGACAATGCCGTCCGCTCGGCGATGGCAGCCAACGATTCCTCGATGCCGCCGGGCCTGAACTGGGATCTGTACCTCGGCCCCGCCCCGGAGATCGCCTATCACCCGGCGTATCATCCGTTTGCGTGGCGCGGATGGCTCGACTTCGGTGTCGGATCGCTCGGCGACATGGGGGCGCACCTGATCGATCAGCCGTTCACCTCGCTCGGCCTCACGTATCCCACGTCGATCGCCGCCTCGTCCACGCCGTGGGGCGGTGGCGCGCAGAATCCGGCCACGTACCCGATGGCCACGATGGTGCAGTACGACTTTCCGAAGGTGGGGAAGCGCGATGCACTCCAGCTGTTCTGGTACGACGGCGGCCTGATGCCACCGCGCCCGGCGATGCTCCCGGATGATGTTCCGATGAACAATCCCGGCAGTGACGGTGGTGGTGGCGTCTTCATCGGCGAGAAGGGGATCATGTTCTACGAAACGTACGGCAACAAGCCGCGCGTCTTCCCCGAGGCGATCGCGAAAAAGGCCGCACAGGTGCCCGTGACGCTCCCGCGCATTGCGGTATCCCACGAGCAAAACTGGATTCAGGCGGCGAAGGGCGAAGCACAGTCCAGCTCTCCGTTCTCGCAGGCCGCACCACTCACCGAAACGATGTTGCTCGGCATGGCCGCCTTGCGAGCCGGACAAGGGCGCAAGGTGATCTACGACAGTCAGGGGATGACGTTCACCAATGCCCCCGATGCGAATCAGTATCTCACCCGCGTATACCGAAAGGGATGGGAGCTGTAGTGCGCGCGTGGAATCGTGATGGTGTGCTGGTTGGTGCGGTGGTGGCGCTGTCACTTGGTGCTCCCGCCGCACGGGTGAACACACTGCGGGCGCAGGGGACATCACCGTATGTGGTGACCACCGCCGCGCCGGCCGGGTTCGACCGCGCCCTCGCGCAGCGTGCCTCGCTGGAGCATCTCACCAAGCTCATTGCCTTGAACACGCAGAACCCGCCGGGCAACGAGATGCTCACGGCGCGGTACTTCGATGCGATCTTCGCGCAGATTCCCGGGGTTGAGCGGCATGTGCTCGATGCCGGCAACGGACGGGCCAACTTCATCGCGCGATTGCGCGCGGTGAATCCGACCAAGCGACCGGTGCTCATCATGGGGCACATGGACGTGGTCGGTGCCGACACCACCAAGTGGAACACGCCGGCCTTCACGGCGACGATTCGCGAGGAAGGTGGCGTGTCGTATCTCTACGGTCGCGGCGCGATCGACGACAAGGGGATGCTCGCTACAGCCACCGCAGCGATGCAGCAGCTGGCCACGCAGCGCGCGTCGCTCGATCGGGACATCATCTTCCTGGCCACGGCGGCCGAGGAGGGAGGCGACGAAATCGGGATCGATCGCGTGATCGAGAAGCATTTCGATCTCATCAAGGATGCCGAGTTCGCGCTGAATGAGGGCGGGCGCGTCCGGGTGTCTGACGATCGGGTGATGTCGGTGAATATCCAGACCACCGAGAAGATTTCCTACAACGTGGTCGCCACGGCGAAGGGGCCGAGCGGACACGCGTCGGTGCCGCTGCCGCAGAACGTGCTGGCCGCGCTCGCCCGCGCGGTGTCGCGCGTGCACGAGTGGAAGTCGCCGGTGAAGCTCAATGAGACTACGCGTCTCTACTTTGCCCGGTTGGCGCGGATCGAGAAGGATCCGGTTATGAAGGCGGCCATGCAGCGCGTGTCGTCGCCGACGGCGTCCAAGCTGCAGATCGATGCGGCGGCGGCGATTCTGTCGCGCGAGCCGCTGCACAATGCGGTGCTGCGCACCGGTCAGTCGCTCACGCTGATGAGCGGCGGCATTCGTTCGAACGTGATTCCGAGCGAAGGCACGGCCACCTTCAACGTGCGCGTGCTGCCGAACGACGACGTACGTGCTGTGGTATCGGCGTTCAACACGGTCGCGAAGGAGTTGCAGGTCACCTTCACGCTTACCGGTGAACCGCGGGAATCGCCGCCAGTGTCCCCGGTGTCGGCTGCCTTGTATCAGGCGATGGAGTCGTCGGCCACGGCGATGGTGCCCAGCACCACGGTGATTCCGTTTATGAGCACGGGCGCGACCGACGGTGCGGCGCTGCGCGCGAAGGGGATTCCCACGTACGGCATTCTCCCGATGCCGTTGCCCATGGTGGACGAACTGCGCATGCACGGCGACAACGAGCGTGTGCCCGTGCCGGCGTTGGGATGGGCCGCGGAATTCCTGTATCGCACGCTACAGCGCGTGACCGCGAAGTGACGCCGTCGTGAGCGCCGCGCACGAAGCGCCCTCGCTCCAACTGCACGCCCCGGATGGCGCGTCGGCGCGGATCTATCTTGATGGCGCGCACGTGACATCGTGGATTCCGGCGGGCTCCACGACGGATCGCCTCTTCGTGAGTCGGGAGGCGCGATACGGACCGGGATGTTCGATTCGCGGCGGCATTCCCGTGTGCTTTCCGCAGTTCGGCCCGTTCGGTCCGATCGGGCACCACGGTTTCGCGCGGTTGAGTCGGTGGCGCGTGGTGCGTCAGGAGGAGGTCGACGGCGGGGCGCGCGTCGTGTTGCGGCTCACGGACACGGAGGCCTCCCGCGCCATCTGGCCGTTCGCGTTCCGTGCCGATCTGTCGGTACACGTGGCAGCCGACACGCTCACGGTCGAGCTCACCGTCACCAATACCGATTCGACGCCCATCGATTTCACGGCGGCGCTGCATCCGTACTTCGCGGTGGAGAATGCGTACGCCACGCAGGTGCGCGGCGTAGCGGGCTGCCGCTACCGCGATGGGGTGCGCGGTGGCGAGGAGTTCGAGGAGGCGGGCGCGGTCCTGCCTATCGAAGGACACATCGATCGCGTGTACTACGGCACGCCCGACATCGTCGAGCTGCGCGAGCCGCATCGCGGACTGCGCATCGAGAAGCGCGGCTTTCCCGAGACGGTGGTCTGGAATCCGGGTGCGGAGGGGACGCGCTCGCGGGCCGACTTTGCCGAGGGCGAGGAGCAGCACATGGTGTGCGTGGAGGCCGCCGTGGTGCGGCCTCCGGTACGCCTCGCGTCAGGCGAACAGTGGGTCGGAACGCAGATTATGACCGCGGTGCGGTAGCGGCCGGCTTTCGCGGAAACAGCGTGGGCCGGTTGGCGGCATGGTACACGAAGGATGCGATCACCGAGGCGTTGAGTTTCATGTCGGCGTCCTGCACGCGCTCGTAGGTGTCCATGTTGGAGTGGTGTGTGCGCGTACCGTATTCCACTTCATCCTGAATGAACTGGAAGCCGGGAATGCCGATACCGTCGAACGCGAGATGGTCGGTGCCGCCGGTGTTGGACAGCGTGGCGGCCTTAACGCCCTTGTCCTCAAACGGCTTCATCCACGCCTTGAAGATCGGGCCGGCCTCGGCGTTCCCTTGCTGAAACACGCCACGGATCGCGCCGGTCCCGTTGTCGAGGTTGAAGTATACCGACACCTTCTTGCCCGCCTCGGTCAACGAGTCGCGCGTGCCGAATTGCTGCCGCACATAGGCGCGTGAACCCAGCAGCCCCTGCTCCTCGCCGGTCCAGAGGGCAATGCGTATTGTGCGCTTCGGCTTGAGCCCCGACGCCTTCAGGATGCGCATGGCTTCGAGCATGGCCGCCGAACCAGCCGCGTTGTCGGTGGCGCCCGTGCCGGCGTGCCACGAATCGAAGTGCGCGCCAAGCATGACCACTTCGTCCTTCAATTTCGGATCGGTGCCGGGAATCTCGGCAAGGATGTTGAACGATGTGAGATCGTTGTCGTAGAAACGGTTGCGCACGTCGAGCTCCATCTCGACCGGGACGCCTTTCTCGAGCGTGCGAAGGATACGCCCGTAGTGCTCGATGGCGACGACGATCAGCGGAGTGCCGTACGGCGTCTTCGGGTCGCGCGACTGTCCGTTGTTGGTGAACACCGTGCCGCCGTCACCACGGCCGGGCTCGATCACCGCCGCCACGTGTTCATCGGCAATGAACGCCATCCGGCGCGCGGCGGTGGCCTGTGTGGCGCGCATCGCCTCCTGCTGACGCATGGCGGCGCTGTCGGCGGCGGTACGCACCGCGGATGCACGCGGACCCATCGCGGCGGGGGCGGGCATCGGTGCTGCCTCCAGCTTGGCGAGATCGGCGTCTGTGCGCCGCGCGGCCAGCGGCTCGAAGCGGGGAGCGACTTCACGCATCGGGGCGAGCATCACCAGCTTTCCGGCCAACTTGCCTCGGTACTTCTCGAAGTCGGCGTCGCTGTCGATGCGCACGTACACGATCTCGCTCTTCACGAGACCGTTGGTGCCCGGCGTCCACGCCTGCGGGTAACCGATCACCGCAAATGGCACCGGCTGCGTGACCTGCGCGTAGAACTTCTCATTCACCCAGCCGCGGCCGAAGGTCCCCCACGGCTCGATGCGTGGGCTGCTGAGCCCCCAGGACTGCATTTGCTGCACGGCATAGTCTGCCGCGCGCCGCGTGATCGGCGAACCCGTGAGGCGGGGGCCATGCACGTCGGTCAGCCACGACATCATGGTCATGACCTGCGAATGATCGAACGCTTCGCCCCGGATTTTCGTGATCGCCGCCGTATCGACCGGCTCGCCGCGCTGGGCCTGCGCCACGCGCGCCGTGAGCAGGACAGGCAGTACGAGCGCGAGCAGGGGCAGCACGGCAGCGCGGCGTCGAACGACCGCGGACAGATGATGACGCATCAGAACACTCAGCAGAGGGTGGCAGGGGACGCCCGTTGCATCACGGCATCAACGGGCGACCCAACCAATCTGCTGTCCCGACCTCGGTTCTGCCGGGGGCGATCCCCTCAGGATCAGGGAGCCTTCTTGCGTGACTCCATCATCATCATCTTGGCGTTGCTGATCGCCTGATCGTCGATCACGATCGCCTCGATCCGCTGGCCTACGGTTCCCGTGAGCACCATGCTGTACGCGTGTCCAGCCTTGAAATCCATTTCCCGCTTCAGCAGTTGCTTGCCGTTGCCGTTCAGATTCACGGTCACCGTGGTTTTCACCGGACCAATGTTCTTGTACCCGGCTTCCGACGCGAGGCTAATGTTGTCGAAGAACGGCTCCGTCATCCCGGCCATCACGACGTCGATCTCTCCCACGCCGTTGACACCGTGGATCACGCGAAGACGCGCCTTCGTGCTGTCGGTTGCCAGCTCGTCCTTCAGCACGCGCAGCCGGACATTCCCCATGCCTTCGGGGAGGGCGATCAGCGAATACCGCGAGCCGTCCATCATGATCTCATTGTTCGACGCGATCGTGGTGTCGCGGTCGCCCGCTTTCAGCCGGAACGTCGCGACGTTGTCCTTGAGTTCAGCATACGGCGTCACGGTCTTGAAGCCGACGTCACTGAACATCGCGCGCTCGTCGGCGCTCACCGAGGCATCCTTGGCGTTCGGCAGCGCATTGATCATCCGGACCATCGAAACGCCCCGATGTTCGGCGGAATCCGCGGAGGCCGAAGCGAGGCTGCCTTCGGCCGTCGTCGTTTCGACGGCCTTCTTGTCGGCGAGATCGTCGCCTTTGCACGCGGCGAGGCCGCTGGCGAGCGACAGGAACAGCAGCGTTCGTGTAGGTGTGCGCATTGATCACTCCGAGATTCTGGAAATCGCAGGTCCTGGTGTCCTGCGATACACGCCGGCGCAAACCTGTCAGCGCGCGGACCGCCGTCCGGAGATCAATCCCATCACCAGCGTCACGACGAACAGTGCCACGAAGATCCCAATCAGGATCTTCGCCGCGCTGACGGAGACGCTGGCGACACCGCTGAGTCCAAAGCTCGCGGCGACCAGTGCAATGATCAGGAACCCGAGTGCCCAGCGTAGCATGGCATCTTCCAGACGGATGCGGCCGGTGCTACCCCGAGTGGGTCGTCGCCGCCGCACCCGACACTACTGCATGCAACGTGCCGCTTACCTCGCCCGGGACGACAGGACCGACCGCACGCCATCCAGCGAGCCGCCGACAGCCCGCAGCGCGACCAGCGCGTGGTACAGCAGGTCTGCCGTTTCCTCGGTCGCACGCTCGACGTCGCCATCCACGCAGGCCGTTGCCAGCTCGACCGCTTCTTCCCCCAGCTTCTTCAATCGGAGATTCCGGTCCCCGAGCAGCCGCTGCGTGTAGCTTCCGCTCGTCTCGTCGCTGTGCTGCATCCGCGTCGTGATCGTGGCATCGAGCGTAGCGAACACGTCGGCCTGCAGCGCCGCCTCGCGGAAACATGAGGTGGTTCCATTGTGGCACGCCGGTCCGGCCGGCACCACGCGCGCGAGCACCGCATCGGCATCGCAGTCGGCGGTGAGCGACACCACACGTTGCACGTTGCCGCTGGTCCCACCCTTGTGCCACAAGCCGCGTGACCGTGAGCGATAGTGCATCTCGCCCGTACGCAGCGTGCATTCCAAGGCCTCGCGATCGGCGTGCGCCACCATCAG